>DATEBV010000323.1:0-11095 GCA_035287205.1 Chthoniobacterales bacterium
ACAATTATTCGGCCTGTTGGCCGAATAATTACTTTTTATGAAACCTATTTTTTTATACCTATTAACAATTATTTTATTAACCTCCTCTTCTGTTTTTTCAGAAATATCTGAACCCAACAGACTTTTTTCAAAACTCGCTTATGCTGATGAAGTGCAAGGAGTGGACGGCGCGCAGAAGTTGAGTGTACAGGAGCTACTCGATGCTTCGAGCCCCGGCGCGACGCAGCAATTCGCAGCAGAAGTAGAGTTTGGACAGAAGTCTAATATATCACAACCCACAAGTAATATCCCTTCACACATAGATTTTGGAAAGGACTTTATGGAGTTCATAACCATCGGCGATCCGGGCAATACTGGTGATGTGATCACTGGATGCCTAGGCATTGGTGCTGTTGAGAAGATCTATCAGATTGGGAAATATGAGGTCACCGCTAGTGAGTATTGCATTTTTCTCAATGCGGTGGCTTCTAAGGAAGATCCTCATCAACTCTATAAAGAAGCAATGAGTTCTGATCAGAAAGTTGCTTGCATTACACGCACAGAATTAACTGATGGTAGCTATGCTTACTCCGTTATTCCAGGAAGAGAAAAGCTTCCGATCACCTATGTGAACTTATATGATGCTGAACGATTTTGTAACTGGTTAGAAAACGGTGCTCCAGCAAACGGAGAGGACGATACCCTGCTTGAAAAAAGCACAGAAAGCGGAGCCTATCTTTTTAAGAAAGAAGAAGATCAAGAATATACTGAGCTTAATCCTGACGCTCACTATTACCTTCCCAGCGAAAATGAATGGGTCAAGGCCGCCTACTATAAAGGTAAGGGAACAAATAGTGGTTACTGGTTATACCCCACTCAACACGACTTTGCTCCTAATAACGGACAGGGAGATGAGACGAACCAAGCTAATTATAAAACGGTAGCGACTCTCTGGAAGTCGCGCGAACAAGAACCAACCCTTACCTCCGTAGATCGCTTCAATATATCAGCTAGTTCTTATGGAACCTGTGATATGGGTGGAAACGTTGCTGAATGGACCAGTGATGTTGATATTAACTCATCAGCAATAGTTCGTGGAGGATCATGGAAATCAGAATATAGTATCTGGTATAACAATGAACTTATGAGAACAGCATCTCCACAACGTTATCATACTTCTACAGCTAATAATTTTATCGGATTTAGGGTTGCATCGGTCACAACAACAGTACCCTCTAATACTATATCATCAAACGATCAACATCTTATTACAACAATAAGAAATGAAAATGTCGCCACCATGGGGATCTGGGGCATACTGGATCTATTAACCCCATGTCCATGGTGTTTATTATCATGGTTACTACCTTTCTTGGGATTTTCTGCTGCCGCAAATGCAATCTCGAGTTGGAGAGAAGAATCTCAAATAGCAGGATATTTGCTGCGAATCCTTATGAAATTAGGTACATTGGGTCTAGCGGTAACAGCTGTTTTCATACTTTACCACCTATTTTCTCACTTACCTCCACTAAGTATTATGAAGGATGACTGCATGCAGTTCTTATACACGGCAGGAAACTTATTCTAGTCATCCAACCTCTCCTCCATTTCGGAAGAGGCATCTGAACTATAGGCTGGGATGATACCAGCCTATAGCCTCTATTCAGCCTGTTGGCCGAATAGTTACCACTTTTTTAACTTTTTAACACTACCAAGGTTTCTACCTTTGTAGTTGCGAATGCTTTCTTTCCAAAATCTTACTTTTCTCATAGCATAACGTATCAAGATGAACCAACAAGCCAGCATATTTCAACAATTACATTCCAAGATGGAGCACAGTATTAATGCTCTAATAGGGTTACTATTCAAGTTAACCTCCAAGCAATGCCAGCAATCATCCATCTATTCTCAATCAAAGAAAAAGTCTAATAGATCCTGCGAGCTCACTTCAAAACATGACACCCTTATGAAAGCTCTTGAAAAAGAGATAAGTTATCACTTCCGTAATCCTCAGTTGCTCATCGAAGCGCTTACTCATTCTAGTATTGCTTTTGATCAAGGTCATAATCCTTTTGATAATGAACGGCTCGAATTTTTAGGAGATGCCGTCTTACAGCTTGTTATTACAAGACACATCTTTCACCTCTTCCCACATTTTCATGAAGGACAGTTAACCAAAATTCGCACACGCCTCGTTTCACGCACCGCTCTCAAAGCCTATGCAGCGCATTTGGATCTCGGAAAATACCTTATTATGGGACGTGGTGAAGAGGCCAGTGGGGGGCGCCAGCGCTCCTCTATTTTAGGAGATTCTTTTGAAGCTCTTATTGGCGCTATTTACCTTGATGGAGGTCTCGATGCTGCACAAACCTTCATTTTAAAAGAAGCCGAAGGTCATCTTAACCATGCCATTATCGAGCCAGAAGAAATCAATCCGAAAGGACATCTTCAAGAACATCTCCAATCACTAGCGCCATCCCCTCCCATTTATGAACTTATAGAAGAACGAGGCGCTTCTCACTCAAAATGTTTCCGTTATCGCGTCCTTTGGGAAGGTAAAGAACTTGGCATCGGTGAAGGTCGAAGCAAAAAAGAGGCCGAAGTCGCAGCTGCTATGGAAGCATTGAAAACCGTCAACGCAGAAAAAGAGAAAAGACAACCACAAAAGGCCGACTAGAAAAGTGAAGAGTAAAGAGTAAAGGGTGAAGAGTGTTTTTAAATCAACAATAAATCAGAATTCCGAAAGGAATATTTTGGAAGACTTTCATTTCAAAAAAAATAGAATTAGAAAAGTCAGCTTCCCACCTCGGCGCCAGCTACTCTTTACCCTTTACCCTTTACTTCTTTTTTTGTGTTCTTTTGTGTTCTTTGTTGGTAAATTTCTGCTCTTCTCGCTAGCTAGAGCTCATCTGTTAGTCGTGTAGTTTTAACTTAGTAAATAGCGCCTCAGAACTCTTTACCCTTTACTCTTTACTCTTTACTTTTCTAGACGTTCCTTTGTGGTTAATTCTTCATACTCTTTTTTTCTTATGTCCTCACCTCTCCCACTCATCGGCTTCCTTCTCGGACTCCTTCTTGTAATAAAACATTCCCTTGCTCTTTCCGTCCCTGCAGCCTTTCAAGCCACGCTGAAGACCTTTCCACGCTCTCGCTGCTGGGGCGTATTACTTCTTGCGAGTGCTGCAATATGGACATTCTGTTTAGTAGCAACTAGCGATCTTGGTGAATTTTCACCATGGCGTACAACCATTCTCTTAGGAACAATTGTTAGTACAGGATTGTTTGGATGGTTGGTTCCTGAATTTCTGGCCGTTCGTTCCCTTGGCTTTATACTTCTTCTTGCAGCAGGGCCTCTCTTAGAAGCAACTTTTCTCCAATCAGGATTACTCCCAAAGATGATCGCTATTCTTGCCTATCTTTGGATTATTAGTGGATTCTTTATGGTTGGCATGCCCTACCTCCTGCGCAATGCCATTGCGACACTTTCAGCTCCTCGTCAGCAATGGCTCTGGAAACTTCTCTCCTGGATTGGCCTCCTCTATGGCATTTTACTCCTAATTAATAGTGCAAGACTTCTCATACTTAGTTAACTGAGCCCTCTAACACACCTGAAAAAAATTAACAGGAATGGAAGGGATGAAAGGGATAACAGAAAAGAATACTGATTGCTGAAAGTCTAATCATTATTTGATTTCGTACACTCATTAATTTTGTACATGTTATTTTTAATTTAGGCACCGCTATCCCTTTCATCGCATTCCTTGCTGTACATTGAAAATAGAGCAAGGTGCTAATAAAAAATCACGAGAACGAATGCGATGGAAGGGATAGCGGTGCCTAAGTAAGCACAACAAGGTGTTAAAGTCTTAGAACAATTTGGTAAGAGCTCTGATCTCTAATGATTTGTTTTATTGATTTCACCCTCTGTTATCCCTTTTATCCCTTCCATCCCTGTTAATTTTCCCCTCACCTCTTATTCCTGCTCCCTGTCACCTGTCACCTGCAACCTGCTAGCATCTCAACGCTTTCACCGGATCCAAGCGCGAAGCAAGCCAAGCGGGAATAAGTGCCGCTAGAGAACAAATCATAAAGGCACTCAGGCAGATAAGAGCGACATCACTTGGAACGACTTCAGCAGGGATTTCAGAAAATTGGTACACCGCACGAGGGAAAATCTCAACACCTAGTACAGAAGAGAGCCAAGCACTCACTTCATTACGCCATCGGATAAGAATCATTCCCAATGCAAGACCGGTAATCACACCTATAATACCAACCACCATACCTTGAGCAAGAAAGATAGCAATGATCTGCCCTGTACGCGCCCCAAGCGCTTTGAGAATGCCTATATCACGTGTTTTTTGAACTGTCACGGTAATCAGGGTATTCATGATACCAAAAGCAGCTACAAGAATAATAAACATGAGAAGGAAAAACATTACGTGACGCTCCATGGCAATAGCATCAAAGAGCTGCTTATTGGAATCCATCCACGTTGTTATACTAAATTCTCCGGAAAGCTGTTTGCGAAGGTTTTCTTGAACCATGCCAGCGCGATCGGGATCGTGTGTGCGAACAGCCAGTCCATGAATACCATCGCCAAGGTTGTAAAGCTCTTGACTGATATGTAATGGAACAAGTAAAAATTCGCTATCGTAAAGATAACGACCCGTTTCAAAGATACCTGTTACGACTAACTCGGTTGGTAAAATCAGTTGACGCAAAGAATCAATATCAGCCCCCTCTTTTTTTCTTCCCTTTTCCTTGAAGCGGTCCAACTCTTCTAAGACATGGCCAATATTTCCAGGAGAATAAATCGTAAGAGAATCCCCTACATGAATCCCTAAAGCACTTGCTAATTCAGAACCTACAACGGTGGAGTCACCTTGAAGATCAAAAGAACCTTCAATGATGAACTTCTTAAGATCAGTAACTTTTTCCTCTTTTTCAGGATCAATACCACGAATCTTAGGAGCTAAACGTCGGTGATTAAATTCCACAATCACAGGCCCCATAACGTAAGGAGCCACCGCCTCCACCTCCGGAACAAGGTGAGTTTGTTGGGCTATTTCTTGCCACTCTTCAATAACGCCATTCTTAGAAATAACAACATGAGCATCAAAACCAATCACCTTGCGTTGCAACTCACGTTCAAACCCCGTCATCACAGAAATAACTAAAATGAGCACGGTAATTCCTAACGTAACGCCAAGCACTGAAATCAACGTAATAACGGAAAGAAAGGTTCTTTTAGGTTGTAAATAACGACTTGCTAAAAAGAGAGAGGCAGAGTGACGAAAGGGCATCATAAAAAAGTTTAAGTTTTAAGTTTAAGTTTAAGTTAATTTTTGATCACTTCGTGACAATAAAGAAAGGACTTACAAAACGAAGCCTCACTTTTCCTGCAGACTAGATACTCTATACGAAGACTTTACTACAAAAGACACTAGGTAGCACGTCATTACAATAGGCGACACCTTTTGTAATAAACTTGTATGACTAACATATATGGCGCTAAGTTAAGAGAATTTTTCAAATGCATTCCTGATGTAAAATCCTCTGAAAAATCATTCCAAAACACCCTTAACTTAGCGTTATTCATGACCCCTTTTGGTATGCATATTTACAGCAGTAATGGTTTAACCGAATATTTACTACAAAAGTTATTTTAAATTAACAAGTTAATTTATGCCAAGGCAGACTCTAGTTGTACATATTCAGCCAATAGGCCGAATATAAGTTTAAGTTTAAGTTGATTTTTGGTCACTTCGTGACAAGGTAAAAAGTGAAGCGACATTTTTATTTGCACCTGGTTTTTTGCTCTTGAAGTCGCTTCAGGACAGAGTTTCAATATGTCTAGAAAAATTTTATCGCCTGGGTTAACCGAATATTTACCTCTAGTTAATGTGCCATTGCTTCGTGATGGCCTTCTAATAAGGTCGCGGAGCGACCAATATTTAACTTAAACTTAAACTTATAACTTAAACTGTAAATATTCGGCGGTTTAACCGAATATTTACTATATACCTTGCCTACTTCCTCTCATTCTATTTTTGCTGATCCCCGTGGAAGACGCCGGCGATGGATGCAAATTACAGCGCTTATTCTTATCTCCTCCTTTCTCAGCGCTTCAACTTATTTTATCTCCAGCTTACTTGTTGCTCCTACGTTAGGCTTACCGCAGAAAGTGCGTAGTTATCGAGTTCAGCTCAAAAAAAAATCAGCTTCTAATCTACCTTCACTTGAAATGAAGAATGATTGGCGCCACCTTGCTCAGGAAATTGTACCTTCCCCATTTCCGTTAAGCTCATTATTTAGTTCATCCAAAACAGCCCTTCTCGAAAACAAGACTTATAATGCTACAAACAATTTTTCGACACTCCTTCCCATTCGTCTCGGTTACGTTGCCACTTGGGACCCTGAAAGCGAACTCTCCCTTAAACATCATGCTCCTCTTTTAACACATGTAGCTACAGAGTGGTTTAATATTGTAGGCGTTGAAAAAAAACTTATTGCGCAGCACAACGAGTCACTCCATCTCTTCTGCCAGCGCAAAGGACTTGGGTTTTTACCGATTTTGCGCAATCTCGATGGTAATACCTGGCAATCAGAGGCTGTTGAAGACCTTCTTCGATCACCTGAATCAGAGCAGAATAACTTTATCAATAATTTACTCCATCAGTTGCCTTCTGGTGCTACAGGATTACTCCTTGAGTGGAATGAAATTGACCCTTCTTATCGCCAAGAAATCACTCAATTTCTTACTAAACTGGCTGAACAATTACACAAAGAACATCATGAACTCTGGGTAACAATTCCTTTAGGTAAAGCCAGAGGAACCTTTGATGTTGAAAAAATAGGCCTCTCTGCGGATCACTTTGTCACCTCTCTTTATGACCAACATTGCGAAGCCGATGATACAGGTCCTTTAGCTGACATGGATTGGTTTCAGGAAGAACTTAAACCCATTCTTTCTTATGGAAAACCTGCACAATGGATTATTGGACTCGGAACCTATGGTACCGATTGGAATCAGACACAACAAAGCATGGAGTCTGTAAGCTTCGTTGATGTCATGGCTCGCGCTGATCTTTCAACCGCAGGACATGTTACCGTAGAAGCTCCTCATTTCTCTCCTCACTTTAATTATCTCTCTGGACCTGATGGAAAAGAAGATCATGAAGTTTGGTTTTTAGATGCCATCACCTTTTTTAATGAACTCCAAACGATAACACCTTATCACCTTGGAGGTGTAGCGCTCTACCGACTGGGTCAAGAAGATCCTGATATCTGGAAGGCATTACAACTTAAAATGAAAATAGGTTCAGAGCATCGCAGCCAACCAACCGAGGAAGAACTAGAAACTTTTGAAAAGCTAAGCCTCAAAAATGATATTGCTTCCATCGGATATGGAGACTTCCTCACGGCAGGGGAAGAGTCAAGTGATGGATGGCGTGCTGTTACGCCAGAGGATGAAATTTTTATTTCATCAGTTTATGAAGAGTTTCCTCGTCCCGAATGCATCTATCGTCAAGGTGCCGCAGGGCCACACCAAGTTGCATTAACTTTTGATGATGGTCCTGATCCTACATGGACGCCTCGTATTTTAAAAATCCTTAAAGAGAAACAAACCCTTGCAACCTTTTTTGTTCTTGGTTCTCAAGCACAGCAATTTCCTGATTTACTCCAGCGTATTCAACGCGAAGGTCATGAAATAGGCAACCACACCTACACTCATCAAAATCTTGGAGAAACCAGTGACGAACAAATTTGTCTTGAACTCAATGCTACCACACGTCTGATTGAAAGTATCACAGGACACTCTACCTCGCTCTTCCGCCCGCCGTTCAATGGCGATGGAAACCCTTCAACTCCTGGAGAATTACGTGCTTTACGTATGGCCTCCGACCTTGGTTATCTCACGGTAGGACAATCTATCGATCCTGATGACTGGGAACTTCCTGGCGCTGATACTATTGTTGAACAAGTCAAAGAGCAACGTTCCCAAGGAGGTAGTATTATTCTACTTCACGATGCTGGTGGCAATCGCTCACAAACTGTGGCTGCTCTTCCACGAATTATTGATTACCTCCATGCTCGTGGAGATGAAATCGTCCCACTTGCGACACTCATTGGACTACCCAAAGAAATCCTCATACCACCACTTCGTCAGTCTGAAGTGACCATGGCTATGCACTATATCTATGGAAGCTTTGTAACGCTTCGTTTCTTAGAAACAGCAGGATGGACGCTTTTAGTTGTTGCAACGATTCTTGCTCTACTACGAGTTTTCTTTTTCTTCTGCTGTGCTCTACGCCATAGAGAAAGAGAAAATAGAAGATGGAAATTAGAAGAAACTAATGTCCAAAAAGCGCCTCTGAAAAAAGCTCCCATCTTCCCTCTTCTATCTTCTATCTCCGAACAAAAACTACCTCCATTAAGCATTCTCATTGCTGCTTACAACGAAGAGAAAGTAATTACTTCCACTTTAGAACATCTTATTAAGAGTGATTATAAAGCTCCTTTAGAACTGATCATTATTGATGATGGTTCTCGCGATAAAACTTCTGAAGTTATCGATAATTTCATCAAATCAACCTCTGACCAACTAAGAACCATTGTTCTTATAAAACAGACAAATACGGGTAAATCTACTGCTCTTAACCGAGCTCTTGAGGCATCACATCATGCATTGATCGTAACGCTTGATGCCGATACAATGGTTACTCCTCACGCATTGAAAGAACTCATAATACCCTTTGCCAATTCACGCGTAGGTGCTGTTTCAGGGCATATACGTGTTGGTAATCCCAAGCAATGGCTTGGTCGATTTCAACAAATTGAATATGAATGTGCGTTTGAAATTGACCGCCGAGCTCAGGACTTTCTTGATTGCATCACCGTAGCTCCAGGTGCTCTCAGCGCCTTTCGTCGCACAGCACTCATTCAAGCAGGACTTTTCAATACAGAAACCTTAGCAGAAGATACCGACCTAACGCTTCAACTCCATCGCCTTGGCTGGAAAGTAACCTATTCTCCTTTAGCCTTTGCAGATACCGAGGCTCCTGAAAATCTCCGAGCTCTCCTTTCTCAACGTTTTCGATGGTCTTTTGGGACATTACAATGCCTTTGGAAACATCGTACCCTCACCTTAAATCCCGGTTCAGGTTGGCTTGGATGGTTTGCTATTCCCTCGATCTGGATTTTTCAGATTGCTCTTATTGCACTTACGCCACTCCTCGATCTCATGGTCCTTTCGTCACTTTTTTTTGGTCGAGGAAAGGCTATATGGCCCTATTTTCTGGCTTCACTTGTGCTCGATGTCGGACTTGCTGCCATTGCGGCAGGCTTTGCAAAACGAAGTCGCTGGTCAGCTTGGAGGGCTTTTCCAATGCGCCTTCTTTACCGCCCTCTCCTTGGTTACATTGTCTGGAAATGCCTTCTTAAAGCGACAGCAGGCAGTTGGGTCCACTGGAAAAAATTAGAACGCACCGCTGCAGCTATTCATCAAAAACAAAAAGAGGTCAATTCCCAGATTTGAGAACTGACCTCTTTTTGAAGTTTTGGTTTTTGGTGGCGGGGGTAGGATTCGAACCTACGACCTTCAGGTTATGAGCCTGACGAGCTACCGGGCTGCTCCACCCCGCGTCATTGAGGGATGAATAAGGTAACACACTTTCATGAAGTCGCAAGAGAAATATGACTATCAACGACATTTTATTTCTGCAAAATAAAGTGTCGTTGATAAAATTAGCAACACTTCCAATCTAATCATCATTTTAGAATTTGAAAGCAACTCTATTGCTCGACAAGTCAGCAAGAGCTGAACAAGGATATTCACAGGACAAGATGTCGCTACTTGAACTAGTTAGTTTAACACACAATTCCCTTCTCTACCAAGATGTTTACTTGTTTGCAATAATCTCGTACTATGTATAAAATAGTGCCTTCTTTACTCATTACGGATGAAAATTAGTTTTTTGCGCTAAAATTGTTGTCTCTAGCAAGAAAGAAGAGTGAGGCACTATGTGGAGATAATGTAAACTCTGACAACAAAGCTAGAAGCAACAAGAGCAAGTAAAAATTCCTAATTTTCATTTGTGATGAGTATATTACATACACATACTAGTACCTAACATCAGCAATAATTCCGGATCAATCCAGAGCGTTTCACTCAATATGTTATCCGAAAAATTTAGTGATTGAGGTACTAGGCCAATTTTATCAACGACACTTTATTTCGCAGAAATAAAGTGACGTTGGTAGCCACTTATGATCGAACGTTACAGTTTACCAGCAATGCGCTCTCTTTGGACAGAGCAACGAAAATTAGAAATTTGGCTTGAGATTGAAACTTTGGCCTGCGAAGGCATGGCAGAACTTGGCATCATCCCTCGAGAAGATGCTAAGATTATTCGCAACAAAGGAAACTTTTCAATTGAAGCAATTCAAGAAATTGAAAAGCGAACTAATCATGACGTCATTGCTTTTCTTGAAAATGTTGCCTCCTATGTCGGAGAACCTGCTCGTTGGATTCATCGAGGACTCACCTCTTCAGATCTCCTCGATACCACCCTCGCAATACAAATGGTAGAATCGATTGATCTTCTCCTAAAAGATCTCACCGAACTTCAAACCGCCATTGAACGACGCGCTCAAGAACACAAACTGACCCCCATGATTGGTCGCAGCCATGGAATTCATGCGGAACCAATCACCTTCGGATTAAAACTAGGAGTCATGTTTGATGAATTTAGCCGTTCTATCGAACGTCTTAAACAGACACGCCATCGTGTTGCCGTTGGCAAATTAAGCGGAGCCGTTGGGACACATGCTCATCTTGATCCTAAAGTAGAAACTTATGTCTGCAAAAAACTAGGGCTTTATCCGTCTGCACTCTCGACTCAAATCTTACAACGCGATCGACACGCTGAATTCGTCACCACTCTTGCCCTTATAGGCTGTAGTATTGATCGATGGGCTACCGAGTTTCGCCATCTTCAACGTACCGAAGTTCTCGAAGCAGAAGAAAAATTCAGTGAAGGACAAAAAGGCAGTTCTGCGATGCCTCATAAACGCAACCCTATTACCGGAGAACGTCTCTGCGGACTGGCTC
>DATEBV010000324.1:0-5690 GCA_035287205.1 Chthoniobacterales bacterium
CACTTTTTGCTGCGCGTGCTCGAGCAAAGGCGGCTTCTACTTCTCCTCTTTTTTCTTCTATGATACGTTGTGCTTCGGCTTGCGCGGCGGCTTTTGCTTGCTCTTGAGAAGTTTTTTCTTTCTGAATGTATTGTGATTCCAAATCAGGATCTGTATTCTCTCGATCCGATCCCTCTTCATCACTACTATCTCCAGTGGATTTAAGTCCTCCAGTTGTAACTATTCGGTCAATAGGCTGAATAGAGGCTAAAGGCTGGAGGCTAAAGGCTGGAGGTATTGCTACAGCGGTAGAAGATGGAAGATTGGAAGTGGAAGATGGAAATAAAGAGCTGATACTGCTGGCAGAATTGGAAGAACCCTCATGACTTATTGGAGCGCATTCTACAGATGGGGTAATCGAATGTATATCTGTCTGTACTGTTGTCTGCTCTATGTTGAGGAGAGGTTGATGACTGACGGAGTCTTCCTCTTCGATAACCTCATCAACAAGACGCACTCCTTCTTCAGTGACATGTTTAAAAAAATCTTCAGCATCTGGGGTTGAAGCTGCTAACCTCCATGGCTGCAGGAAGGAGAATAATAGGAGGAAGAGGAAAAAATGAGAGCGAAGAGTCATAGTTATAGTTCGTAAGTGAACGACTTTTGAAAATAATTCTTGATTTGGATTGGGAGCCAAGGTTGCTGAACTCAAAGGCTAAAGGCTCGAGGCTGTAGGTTATTCTACTTGAAGATTAAAATTGATTTAGATGCCTGTTTTTCGAGATTGACGGTAAGTTCAAAGAATATAGGCTGTAGCCTAGATAAAAATACGGAGCTTTCCATGTCAATAAAAAAGTATTTTTTGAGATTATTTTTTCTTGCCTCTATTTAGGAAAAATGTAAAAGGGGAATTTGACATTGGATAACTAAATAAAAATCAAAACAACCATTCTATGAAAAAAATACTCCCAACTATTTTTCTTGCCATTTCGGCAAGCTCTAATCTTCTTCTTGCGCAGCCAGTAAATCAGGTTGCAGGTTGCAGATTACAGGTTACAGGCAGCAATCAGGAAACAGACTGCAGGGAACAGCAAGCAAACAACAGAAAGGCACCATTACTATCAGAAGATGAGATTAGGCAACAAGCTGAAATTACTACGAACCACAAACTACGAACTACCAACTGTAATAATCAAGGTAACAACCTTGATTGTTACCTGATGATGAACCCTACAACGCTTGAAGAAGGAGCAGAAGTTTTTGGAAAAAGAGTAACGATAACTACAATTCCAAGTGCTGCACCTCAAACCACAGGAGTAGGCATGGCGTTGGTTAAAGGAGAAGGAGCAGAGGAAGGAAGTCAGTCTGCCTTCCCTAGAGATTTTAGTTTTAAGGCAGAAGATGCTAAGGAACGTGTACGAGGTGATCAAAGAAAGGCAGAAGCTGCTCAGAACGAAAAGAGGAAGTGTTGGTTCGAAAAATCTAAAGCACCTAAGAGGAATGAGGCAAGTTGTTGGAATGATGCCGCTCGTTATTCAATGACAGCTTCTTCCTATTGGAATTATGCTAATGAAGCACTTATTCAAGGGAATCAATCTCTAGCAGTTCTTTGGGGTAAAACTGCCCAGAAATACGAGGAATCTTCCGACTACAAACGCCAAGCAGCAAATGCTATTGCAAGTGGCAATGAGACTGACTATAATTGTTTTGATCAGGTGGCTCAGTCTGTTCAACAAAGTGCTGATCAATTAAAAGAGGCTTCTAAGACACTGGGAAAAGTAAATCAAGTTACGCGAGAAAACCAGGGAGAATTTTCAGCTCTGTTGTTGCAAGCTTCTAAGCAATATGAAGAAGCTGCTGAGTATTATGGCAAAACAGCAAAGGCCAAGTTAAGTAAAAATAATAACGACTATTATTATTTTGATGAGGCAGCTTCCTCTGCTAGCTTAAGTGCAGATCAATTACGAGAAGCCTCTGAGGCATTGGGAAAAGCAAATCAAGCGACAGCTGCAAACCAGGGAGAACTTTCAGTTCTGTTGATGAAAAGCGTTAGGCAATGGAAAGAGTCTGCAGAGTATTATCATCTAGCAGTAAATGCTAAGGGAAATGAAAATAATGCCGACTACGATCGCTTTTATTTGGCAGGTTGTTCTGCTTGCGATAGTGCTAGGCAATTAAAAGAAACCGTCGCCATTCGGGAGGAAATAGGCAAGGCTATGGAGTTAGATTATGCGAAAGTTATACCTGTATTGATGGAAGCGGCTAAGAAATATGAAGAGTCTTCCGAGTATTATAGGCAAGCAATGAATGCTAAGATAAGCGGAAACAATACTGACTACGATAGTTTTAATAGGATGGGTCGTTCTGCTCAAAATACAGCTCTTAGTATTATGGGGCAAGTAAAGATATTGCTAATTTAAGGATGAGAGCAATTATTTTTTTAAAATGAGTTTTCCAAAATTAGAGCAATGAGAAACTGCACCAACACTATGGGCTCATTAACCTACCACTCTATTCACCTTGGAAATATTCATGAAGCAAATCGAAGAATAGCCTCCGGGATCCGTCAAAGGGGTCAGTCCCAGGATTCTGAGAGCAAGGTCGGGGACTGACCCCTTTTTGACACCGCAAAATAAAATAAAGCACTGAAGGACGAGGAAATTTAGGAGCTCTCCCAAATCCACCCCAGACAGGATCAAAACTCTCTAGAAACTCTTCATATCCGCGTTGTAAAGAAGCCTCTTTTGATTGCAATGCTGATACTTCTTTCTTCTCTGCTAAATAGTGGAGTGCATTCATCGCACGAAGTGCTTCTTGCTCGAGTCGCGATCGATTCTCCTTCCACAGCTGGGCAAGCTGCAAAAGTACGGATGGAAATCCAACACGCCCATACGAATCTTTCGGTGGAAAATAGGTTCCTCCAAAAAAAGGTTTTAATTCAGGCGTTAACCAAACACTCAATGGCCATCCTCCACTCCCTGTGAGCGCTTGAACATAGGCCATGTAGAGACGATCAATATCAGGACGCTCTTCACGATCAACTTTTATACAAATAAAATATTCATTAAGAATCTTGGCAATCTCACTGTTTTCAAATGACTCATGAGCCATCACATGGCACCAATGGCAGGTAGAATAACCAATTGAAAGAAAGATTGGCTTCTGCTCTGCTCTGGCACGTTCAATAGCCTCATCTCCCCACGGATACCAGCTGACTGGATTATCGCGATGCTGTAATAGATAAGGGGAAGAAGAATTTAGAAGATGGTGCATATTTTTGACTGAAGTAAAGAGTGAAGAGTAAAGGGTAAAGAGTTTTCTAATCATGTTGAAACCCTCTCCTGAAGCGACTTTGAGAGTAAAAAATCGTTCTTCCCTTGTCACGAAGTGACCAAAAATCAACTTAAACTTAAACTAATAACTTAAACTAACTATTCGGCCTGTTGGCCGAATAGTTACTTCTGATATTCCACAAGCTGTCTTGCCTTGATCGAAATCAAAGAAATAACGGAAAAGATGGCAAAAAAGGAGAGGTACAATGCAGGTACCCAGAGCAAGCCAGTTGCCTTGATAAGTCCTGTTAAGAGCATTTGAGTGCATCCAGCAACAACACCGAAGCTGATATTATAGACAAAGGCAACCCCAGTATAACGAACCGAGACGGGAAAAAAAGTGGCGCATAAGACCGGAAAACGCCCACAAATAATACCAACACCAAGTAAGATCCAGCTATGCACAAAAAGAATCTGATTAATAGTTAAGTCTCCGTAGTGACGGAAGAGCACTAAGGCCACAAGGCTTAAACTCAAAGCAAAGCAAATAAAAAATTTCTTAGTAAAATATTGATCAAAAAGGCCTGCAAGGAGTGAGCCTAAAACAAAAATAACAACCGTGAAGGAGTTAAACTCCATGAGACGTTGCAAAGGAAAATGATAAAAGCCGGCTAAATAGTTAGGCATATAAAAGGTAAAGAGAGCTAAACTACTGGAGAGGAAACAGCCGATACCAAGGAGTTGAAAAAGCGGTTTTTTATAGTGCGCAAAGAGAAGTTTTGCAGGAACCGTCTCCTTCTGAAGAAGGCGTTTATATTCTGTAAAAGCAGGTGTTTCTATTAAACTACGTCTTAAAAAAAAGCTAACAATTCCAAATAGTCCTCCCAACACAAAGGCAAGACGCCAGCTTTCAAAGGAATTAAAATGAAGCCCTACTAAAAGCGTACACACCAAAGAGGCTAGAAAAAATCCAATATTAGTCCCCATGATGACAATGGAAGAGTTAAAGGCTTTTCTTTTTAAACTGGAAAGTTCATAGCCGAAAACAACCGATCCTGGAATTTCCCCTCCAATGGCTAATCCTTGAAAAATTCTTAAAAGAATTAACAGAACTGTTGCCCAGGCACCGATGAGATGTGCATTCGGAATCAAGGCAATGCCTAGCGTGGGAACGGCCATGAGTAAAATCGTATAAACAAAAGTGTATTTCCTTCCTCGCGTATCCCCCAAATGAGCAAAAATCATTCCCCCTAATGGTCGAAAGAGAGCTCCTATAGCAAAGATAGAATAACTGAGCAGGAGATTTACAAACTCATTGCTTGCTGGAATCAAGGTCTTCCCAAGGAGAGGCGCTAGGTAAATAAAAATACCAAAGTCATAATACTCCAGAAGCGAACCTAGACTGATTAATCCTAGTAATTGGAAGCGTTCAGAGTCTACTTCCTCCGGAAGAGGACTCTGAATGAAATGACCAGATTGATCACTAGTCATATGATTTAATTGATAATTCATATTTACGAAAAATTTGCGCTTGCGGTATAGAGTGTTATCTTTTGTAACTACCAAGGTAGATACCTGGGTAGTTGTTTAGGAGTTTAGGGGATAAAACGCAGGAGCCACAGAAAAACTTTCCCTTAGCTCTCTTGGATATCATTTATTTATGAGGCAACGCGCGCTCTATTTACACTATACCTTTGCAGCTCAATCATTTGGTTCAGGTCCGTCCTCCGAAGGAGGGGAGCTGAACGCTTACCTTCATGAAATTGAATTTTCTTCCCACTCTACGATCTTTATCTTTTCAAAGATTACTTCTCGTCATCGTCCTTCTCGCTACTACACCCATCTGGGCAGAAGAACTTTCACAACAAGAACATATCTCTTCTCATACGACAACGCTGAATTCTCCAGCTTTTATCAAAGAAGACGTTGTTCTTGAAATGAGCTCTTTCCTCTCCTTAAAGGATGCGGCAACCATTCAAAGCCAAGATACTGATTTTCTCAAAGGATATTTTCCAGTAACCGCTCAGTTCTGTAGCGCTGTACTCAATACATTAGCTTATGATAATTCTGATGATTTCTTTTACAGTGAGCTAACTGGGCAAACCTCTCATCAACAAACTGCCACTCAAGTGAACTATATGAGTAGTAATCAGCCTGATCTTCTTCATAACGAAAAAATATCTTCCATTATTGCCCGTTCTACCGACGAGAATGGGCTAAATCATTACATTGTTATTGAAGGTCAAGAGGAGACCCTTCTTGGTTATTTCAAATGCCTTGATGCTACAAATAATAAGAACGGCTTAATTAGACTTCTTTCAAAACTAGACATTATTAAAATTAGATGATATGTAAAGTTCCTTTAGAAAGAATATCTATGAAATATAACCAAATAGAACAACTTGATGAAGAAAAATTTCGTCGTTTAACAGGCTTGAA
>DATEBV010000325.1:0-4675 GCA_035287205.1 Chthoniobacterales bacterium
GGAAAGCCAGAGCAGAAGCTGACCTACGAGAACGTGAGGCTAACGATGCTGAAGAAAAAGCTAAGAATCTTCTTGAAGAGAAACTGCTTATTGAGGCTAAACCTGGTATTACAAAAAAAGAAAAACAGGAGACAAATGATGCAGCAGTAGCGGCTAAAGCAGACGCTGAAAAAGCTAGAACAATAGCCACTCACGCTCAAGAAAAATGGTATAAATTAGCATGTGATTACCATAGTATTTTCACTGTTGCTCAGCAAAAAGAGAGTGCTTCAACAACTCAAACAGGGATTGATTCCGTCCGTGCGCTCAACAAACTCCAACAAGCAGATCAAGCCGTTAATAATTTATGGGCTGAAGTAAGTACTTTGTACGATGAAACTGAGAGACATGAAGATGATTTTCTCCTACAAGAGCAACAAAAAAAGGAAGCAGAGCAATATTCAATAAAACTTCTTGCCAAAAAAGAGACCGATATAGCAGAATGCTTTGGAAAAGTTCAGAAAAAACTAGAAGATGCTAAAAAGGAGTATAATCGTAATACCAATGAGAGTAGAGCAAAAGCACAACGACTTTACGAAGAAGCAGGCCAGCTTGAAGAAAGTGCTAGACAAGATTATGTTCAAAAAATGGAGAGTGATGCTTTAGCCCATGCAAGGAAAAGAACTCCAGGGGCAATGGAAGCATGGCTTCGTCGAGTGACAGATTCTGAAGGCAAAAAAACTCAAGAAGCTAATAGAGTAATATTTAAAGCGCCTTGTAAAGATAGTTGGACTGATGAAACAAAACGTTTGTTTGAGCGTCTTGAGGCTATAGAGGCTGCTGATAAAAAAGCATTTAAAATTTTTCGAGACGAAGAGACTCGATTAAATGATATTGCAACTATCTGGACGGCTATCATTGAATCTAAACGGAGAATTTTGGAGAGAGCTGTTAAAAGTTATCGAGAAGATCCGACAATCTGGGAGATGCTTCATTCAGAAGAGCGAGAAAAATATAATAGAGAAATTAGAGAAGAGAATAATGCAAGGGAAGATGTAATAAACGCTAATTTAAAAGAGGCAGAAGAGTTAGCAGAGAAACTGCGACAAAAAGCAGATGCAGCTTGGAGTATTAATTGGAATAAGACAGCAATTGAAAAAGCAGCCCAAGAGGCTGAAGCTGAACTAGCAGAACTAGAAACGGAAGAAAAAGAGAGGCAAGATGCTATAGCATTGGCGAATTTTCTGACGAAGGGCAAAGCACAAGCTAAACAAACTGCCAAACGTGCTCAAGTAGCTCGCGAACAATATACTAAAAATAACGAAGAAAAAAATCTTTGGAATTGCATGGCTAGTAGGTACGAACACGCTTCTGCTTCTTACTGCAAAGCCCTAGAATCGTTAACCCAAGGAAATACTTCAATAGCTTTGCGTTTGTTCAAAAACGGTAAGCAGTATGAAAAAGGCGCCGAGGATATAAAGCATGCAATAAATACTGGGGCAAGCGAAAATAATATCAATAGTCTTGTTAAGGCTGATATTTCTGATATCTATCATAGTTATGAACGATTAACTAAAGCCGTGGAATATACTACTAATGCGACAGCATTACTAGGTTCTGAAAATCAAGAAATAGTTGATCTTTGGATAGAAGCAGCTAAGATATCGCAAGATTCTGCTGATTTTTATGATAAAGCTAATAAGGCTAGAACTGCTCTTAAGGACGAGGAAGCTCAATATTCGAATGATATTGGGCACTTTGCTGGAAATGCTGCAGATCTATTTGCTCAAGCCATAAACGCCCGACTTATTAAAAATGAGAAAGCATTTGATTACTGGTATCAAGCAGCTCTAACTACTCAAGCAGCTGGTGCCTATAGAGCTCAGAATTCTTATGTTTTGACTAGAAAAATAGCTTTTGCTAATGCTCAGAGTGCTTTAATTCCCTTTTTTGAAACAGCTAGAGCTTTTATTTTTGATCCTTCTATTCAATCTATTTCTATTGTTGCTAATGCAGCAGAATCTTTTGCCAACGCTGTAAGGACTATAAGAAAATTAGTTCTTCCTAAAGATGATGTTAGCCTGGAAATTCTTTTAAGGATAGCTAATGCAGCCCATGATGTTGAATATATGGCTCGTAATGATATTGGTAAAATTGTATATGCAATGAGGGATGCTCACGCGGCTTCTGATAATGCTCGTGCTGCAGCTGAAGAAATTCCTAAAGTTTCTGGTACTATCTTGGAAGAAGAGGCGCGCTGGGCTGCTAAGGCAGCTGATGGTATAGCTATTATTGCAGGAGATCTTTGTGGTTGGATTCAAAATCAATATTATAATAGGCCATTTAAACCACAAAGTGAAGAAGCCCTTCAACGGTACTTACATAAACATGGAACAGTGTTAAAGGATTACCAATACCCACAAACGGCAATTGACCTTGGCTTGTCAAAATCGATGTGGTCGATAATAAGATGACCTTATTATCAGATAGGGTACTACTTCTGTGTTCTGATAAAAATAAGATTGCAGAAAATCTAAGAAGAAAATAGCCAAAAAAAATTGCTTTATAACGCTCCTAACCTCCTAAGCTTTTAAACATTAGCTCATCTTCTTTTCCAGAAGAAGATGAGTAATTACAAGCTATGAAACCAAACTCTCTCATCTTTTGTCTGTTTTTTGAAACCTTGATAATTTTAACAAGCTTTAGTAATCTTATTAGTCAGGTTGAAAATAGGCTAAAGGCAACTAATCAGGTGACAGGTTGCAGGTTACAGGATAAAAATAGGCTAAAGGCTATAGGCTATAGGCTGGAGGAAGAAAAGAATCAGAGGACAGGGGAAAAAATGGCAGAACTACCATCAGACCTTTCTTTTCAAATAGGGCAAGGAGTTAAAACTACTACGAACTACGAACTGCCAACTGCCAACTGTGATAATAATCAGGCTACAGGTTACAGGCTACAGACTACAGGATCGAAAACCGCAGAATTACCATCAGAAGATAAGATTAGTCAGCGAACTAAAACTACTACGAACTACGAACTGCGAACTACGAACTGTGACAACTCAAATCTTGACTTGAGTTGTCACTTATCGATGGATCCTGCAGAACTAAAAAATATTGAAGAAGGAGTAGATGCTTTGAGAGGAGTTATTATCGCTGAGAGAACAGTGGCTGAAGGAGAAGCATCATTAGTAAGAGCAAGGGGAAGTGACGTTACAAGTGATGTCAACTTCTGTGCGTTGTCGATTACTAATCCTTCATCAAGCTCAGCGATTTTAGAAACAGGTTCTCACACAGCACAAGAAAAAATTTCAGCAATTACAACCCAAATAGAAGCAGCCAAGCAAGCTTCCAAGGAAAAGCTAGGTGGAGAAAATTTTTGGCTTTGGGATCGCATTGCTACCAAGTTAGAACAATCTCGAGACAGTTGGAATAAAGTTAATGCATTAATTGCTCAAGGAAAAGTAGAAAGACTTTCTCTTTGGAAAAAAGCTGCTGAAGAATCAGAAATTTCTACAGAAGGGCTGAGGCAGGCTATTCAAGCTTATATTTCAGGAAATGAAAGTGAAGCTAAACAGATAGGAAAAGCAGCTTGGAATTCCTACTATTTATCGGATGCCCTCACGTGGTCATTAAAATCGGAAGAAGCATCGGACAAAGCAGATCAAGCGGAAAGACTTCTTTCTAAATTCGCTTATGCTAATGAAGTGCAAGGCGCTTACGGAGCGGAGAATTTGAGTGTACAGACGTACTCGACGGTTCGAGCACCGGAGCAACGAAGCAATTCGTTAGCAGAAGTAGAATTTCGAGAGAAGTCTAAAGAAGGAGAATTTTGGAGGGATATAGCAGAGCAATATAAAATTGCGGCTGATTATGAAAAAAAAGCTTCAGAAGCTTATAATTTAGGAAAGGAGAATGAGGAATATAGTTGGGCTTGGGCAGGAAGGTTCGCATATTCCACTGCAGACTACCAAACGAAAGTACGTGGAGCGTTAGCAATTGGAAAAACGATCCTTGCTGCTGGTTATAGAGAAGCTTCAATAACATCTCAAAAAGCTGTAGATCAATTAAAAAAATCAGTTGAAGACTATATCATAAGAAAAGATAGTGAGGGTAATAGTTGGTTTTGGACAGGTAGATCTTTCCAAAAAAAGGCAGACTACCAAGCAAAAGCATGTGAAGCGGAAGAATCAGGAAACGTAACCCTTGCCGCAGGCTATAGAGAGGCGGAAGTAATATCAGAGCGTGCTGCAGACCAGTGGAAACTATCGGCAGAAACCAAGGCTTCAGGAAAAAATAGCGAAGGTATTAGTTGGAGTAATGAAGGCGAGTCTCTCCAAAAGAAAGCAGACTACCAAGCAAAAGCAAGTGATGCACAAGAAGCTGGTAAAGCACAGCTCGCAAGTGGTTACAGAGAGGTAGCGGTACTATATCAAAAGGCTGCAGACAAGCATAGGCAAGCAGCTGAGAGCAAAGCAGAAGAAAAGACAAGTGAGGGAAATAGTTGGGGTTGGGAAGGCATATCTCTTCAAGCAGTGGCAGATTATAAGGCAAAGGCATGCGAAGCGGAAGAATCAGGCAAAGCGACCCTCGCAGCAGGGTATAAAGAGGCGGAAGCAACATCAGAGCGTGCTGCAGACCAGTGGGAATTATCAGCAAAAATTAAGGCTGCAGGGAAAAATAGCGAAGGTGTT
>DATEBV010000326.1:0-6006 GCA_035287205.1 Chthoniobacterales bacterium
CAAGCAAAAATAAAAATCCATTTTCAAAACAGGGTCACTTTTGGACAATCTCTAAACATGTTCCCAAAAAGTAATTTCAGGAGGTTGCATGCATAACTCTTCTCTGCGCAAAAGCAATACCTTAATATGTTCAGACTGTAGGTGTCGATCGAGATGCTCTCTACTCACCCAATTTTCATAAAATAAAAATTTGGTCGGATCTTCTATCGATTGATGGAGATCGTAATTAATACATCCCTCTTCTTGAAGAGTTGGAGAAACAAGTCCCAAGAGAAGAGTACGTAATTCAGCTTCTTTACCGGGATGTGATTGGAATGAGGCTACAACGGTTAGTTTTTTATTCATGATTTTTTACTAGGATTGACAATTTGCAGAAAATTAACAGTAATGAAAACAATGAAAAGACATGACAGAAAAAAAGAAAATTAACAAGGATGAAAGGGATGGAAGGGATAGAGACCTAAGTAGGCATAGTAAAATATTAAATTTTCAGAATAATTTGATGAGAGTCCTGATGATTTTTTCTTGATTTGCCCTCTGTTATCCCTTCCATCCCTGTTAATTTCTCTTCTTATTCTTTTTTCGGAACAGGAATCCCTAGCTTTTCATAGACTTTAGGAGTGGCAATGCGCCCCTGTGGTGAACGTTGAAGGTAGCCTTGCATTATTAAGTACGGTTCATGGACCTCTTCGAGTGTTCCAGGCTCTTCCCCAACAGCAACTGCAAGGGAATGGAGCCCAACAGGTCCTCCTCCAAATTTATAAATAATTGCTTCAAGGATTCGTTTGTCCATTTCATCAAACCCTTCTTCATCAATATCAAGCATTGTCAGAGCTTCGGCTGCAGAATCTTTATTAATAATACCTTTGTTTCTAACCTGAGCAAAATCACGCACCCAACGCAATAAGTTGTTAGCAATACGTGGTGTACCACGCGAACGACGTGCAATTTCAAGTCCGCCTAGTTCATCAATTGTCACGCCTAGTAAGCCTGCTGTGCGAATCACAATTTTTTGTAATTCAGGGGCTTCATAATAATCGAGGCGACAATTCATT
The DNA here is from genome assembly GCA_035287205.1 of Chthoniobacterales bacterium. GTDB lineage: Bacteria > Verrucomicrobiota > Verrucomicrobiia > Chthoniobacterales > UBA6821 > CAIWMF01. The sequence continues at coordinate 1,056 of DATEBV010000326.1, forward strand.
CCAAAGCGAGAGCGAAGTGGAGAACTAATCATTCCAGCACGGGTTGTTGCACCAATCAGCGTAAAACGGGCCAGATTCAGACGCACACTACGCGCATTAGGACCTTGGTCGATCATAATATCGACACAAAAATCCTCCATCGCAGGATAGAGATACTCTTCAATGGCTGGCTGCAGTCGATGAATTTCATCGATAAAGAGAATTCCTCCACGAGTCATCGTTGTTAAAAGGCCAGCAAGATCGCCTGCCTTTTCAATGGCAGGACCACTTGTTGTCTTCACCTCTGCTCCCATCGCATTACCTAAAATGTAGGCAAGCGTTGTCTTCCCAAGACCTGGAGGACCACTTAAGAGAATATGTTGTAAAGGCTCTCCTCGCTGAGTTGCTGCCTCCACAAGTAATTCAAGCCGTTCCGTAGTACGGAGCTGACCACAAAATTCTTCAAAAAGAGGAGGCCTTAAGGAAACATCAAAGGGTGTATCGGGTGTTTCAGATTTAATGGATAGAGTTTCGGAAGTCATTTTAAGCAGGTTACAGGCTGCATCCATCACGATCCTCGGAAATTAAATCTGTAATATCACGATCACCTGGCCTTGGTATAAGTGCCCCTGATTTTTCTAAAGCAGCATAGCCAGGGAGAAGCTTCCTGTTAGCAAAAAGAGATCCCGAAGATATTTTCTTTGGTGCATTCCGTTCTTCAGAAATTATATCAGTAGAATCTGTCGCTCCAGAAAACGCGACTACTTTGCAATCCTCTATATACTCAGGAACTATTTTTCCTTTTGTAAAAAGAGATTCTGATGAGAGAGCTTCCGCAGATTTTTTTGAAGAAAATAGCTCGTCAAAAATCACAATAGCCTCTTGAGTAAGAGAACGTCGATGAGCCTGTGCCTCTTGCTTTAAATGAGCGTAGAGATGATCAGGAAAAGATTTAATAACTAATGTTGCCATACAAAAATGCTAGCATAATGGTGACAAAATGGAAGAAAAAACATATTCGGCCAATGCAGCCGAATAATAGTTGTTAGTTCTTAGTTGACTTTTTTGCTTACGCTCAAAAGTCTATGCTGACCAGCGGTGTTGTTATTATTTTTTAAGTTTCTTTACTCTCGAAGCTTTTCTAATAAAGAATTCAAAGATCTTTATTCAAAAAAAACGGAATTATTAATTTCGAGATCACTTCAGTCTCCGCTGCATAACAACTAAAATCAAGTAGATGACTTTTGTGCTACAGAGTTAGCACTACGGGCCTCTTTTGAAAAATTATCTTCCCCTATCATATCTCCACTAGCAGCAGATTGAGCAGCTTGATAATAATATTGAGCAGCTTGCTCATAAGCTACTGCTGCTTCTATTTTACCCCTACTCCTTGCTTGAACTGCTTTTTTAAGTGGCTCTGCTGCATAACCAACAGTATAGGCTGCTATTGAAAAATGATCTTCTTCTTTCTTATCCCCATTAGCAGCAAATTGGGCGGCTTGATAATAATATTGCGCTGATTGCTCAAGTGCTTTTGCGGCTTCTTCTTGACCTGCATTTCTTGCTTGAAACGCATTTTTAAGTGGGTCTACAGCGTGGAGAAGATTGTTTGCTGCACTTGAAAAATCCTTTACCTTCATGCTATCTTCATTAATAGCAGCTTGAGCTGCTTGCATATGATAGTCAGCTACTTGCTCATAAGTTTTTGCAATTTCCTCTTGCCCCTCATTCCTCACTTGAGCTGCATTTTTAAGTTGCTCTGCTGCATGGACAACATTATCAGCTGCAGTTGATAAACTCTTTACCTTGTTGTTATCTCCATTAGCAGCGGCTTGAGCAATTTGAAAGCGATATTGAACTGCTTGCTCGTATGCTTTGACAGCTTCATCTTTGCCTTCACTCCTTGCTTTAGCTACTTCTTCAAGTACTACTGTGATATAGGAAACATTTGCAGATGCACTCAAAAAATTTTCTGCTTTTATACTATCACCATTAGCAACAGCTTGAGCTGCTTGAAGTTGATATCGAACAGCTTGCTCTAATGCAGTGGCAATTTCGTCTTTATCTTCAGCTCTTGCTTTAATTACTTCTTCAAGGTACTCTACTGCATATGTAACTTTTTCGGCTGCTGTTAAAAACTTTTGATTCTCTGTACTCTCTCCGTTAATAGCAACTTGCGCGCGATACTCGTCTCCTAATGCCTTACATTCCAAGGAAAATCCTTTCATTCGAAACCGAGAAGCAGCACGAACATTTCTTTCCTTCATCTTCTGGCTAAATTGACGATAGGAATCAATAGATTTTTCAGCAGTCTTAACTACAGCTTGAAACTGTTTCGCTATCTTAACGTTGTTTGTCGCCGTTGCTACCGCAGCAGAAGCAAAGCAACGGTTCTTTTGCTCTGAAAGTGCAAGAATAATATCAGATACCCCTTCTAGGCTTTCAATATTATCATCTAAGGAACCAACACGCTGTACTTTTGCAGGAGGCTGTTCTTCAGTTTCAATAAATGAAGATGAAGATGTGGCATCTGCTATGGCATGAATTTCGGAAGAAACAGTTTCTAAAAACGCTCTTTCTTCTGTTGCATGGGGTACTGTCTGCGCGGCATTAAGTGGCGGTTGATTATTGACTGAACCTTCCTCCCAAGCAACCTCATCTAAAAGACGAGTTCCTTCATCAGCGATATGCTTTAAAAAGTCTTCTGCACCTGGGGTTGAAGCCGCTAGTCTCCATGATTGCAGGAAAGAGATTAATAGTAGGATAAGAAAAAAACGAAATTTGTAAGCCTTCATAATAAAAGGTTAATTTTGACTTGGATATTTTATACTAAACACGTCTTTACCACCCAATCTAAGTAAGAAGTTCCTACTGAGGAAGGCTCCATGGTAATAATCTCAGGAACCTCATAAGGATGAAGCTCTGCAAGGCGTTTCATGCAGCGCTCCGCTAAAGATTGAGGGGTTTTAATCAACACAACAACTTCCTTTGTTTCTTCAATCTTTTCTTGCCAAGAATAAATGGAAAGCGCATTAGGAATCAGCGTACCACAAGCCGCTAAATGTTCCTTGACTAAACAACGAATGACATCGACTGCTGTTTTCTCATCAGCAAACGAAGTTAAAATGAGCTTTAAATTTGACGGTGAGGTAAACATGGAGACAGACGACAGAAACGCATTTAATCAATCACAAAAAAGAAGTAAAAAACAAAGAGTAGTTGGCACTGATTGAAAAGCGCAGTCAGAACATAGGTAGAGTCCGGAAGTGAACCGATTTTGAAAATGGATTTTTTTTGTTTGGCACCTGGCTTAGCTATGTTAAAATCCTTTTCTAAAAAGGTATCGAGAGCAAAAAACGAGAGATTAATAAAAATCCAGCTGTACTTTTTATCTTGTCACGAAGTGACCAAAAATCAACTTAAACCCTAATATTTCATATTAAATCGTTACGAGGCACCGTACAAGACTGATAAATACAAGGCGGACGAAGAATTTTTCCGACGTGGCTGTATGTTTCATACCGCCCTAGGATAAATTCAAGTCTAACGCAGTAGTTATCAGTCTTCTACAAGCCGTAGTAGATTTAGTATTAAATATTGGGGTTACTTAAACTCTCAACTTAAACTTATATTCGCCTCATTGGCTGAATATTTACTGATGATTAACCAAAATAAAACAGTCTCTTCAAAAATTGCCCCTGCATGGGCAAGCCTTATCTTAATTGTCATTGCTTTTTTCTACTACGGCTATTACTACCGTTGTGGTCTTTATCCCTCAGGTGAAGGTGGAGTTGAAGGAGTTACTGCCTTAAGATTAATGTCAGGGCAAGTCCCCATCATTGATGTAGCTCTGAATTACAATCTTCTCTGGTTCTACCCTATCGTTTGGCTTTTTAAGCTCTTTGGCCCGAGTTACACCCTGTTGAGGATTTTCTTTTTCACGTTAGCCACTATCACCAGCATGCTCTCTTTCAGCATTGTCTGGATGACGACACGGAGGACTTGGCTAGCATTGCTTACAGGAATTCTTGTCCTTATCCTTCCAGGACAGCTCTTTCGCAATTATATGGCTTTTATTGTGGTCCTCAATATGACCACGTTCCTCAAAGCGGCGATCCCTCCCTGCCAAACCGAAAAAAGACGCCTTCTTTGGATGACTGCAGCAGGACTTTCTCTGGGATTAGCCTTCTTAGTACGCATTGACCTCGGTTTCTTTTTAAGCATTATACTCCTTGGACTAATCCTCATCTACCCCGCAGCAGCGGCATTTCCTACCTCTCCCCTCTCCCCTCCCACCACTATTCGTTCTGTTGGCCGAATAACTACACTGAGAAAACGCTTACTCAAAAGTTTAACTTTTCTCGTCTTAGTAGTCGCTGGAGTGATGGCTCTTCATCTTCCTGTTTACTATGATGCTGTAAAACGTGGCTTTGCTCCTCAGTTCCTCGAACAATATAAACAATGGCCAAAAATGATCAGCTGCCAAGGAATAACTTTACTGAATCATGCACTTAAAGAAAGTAGCTCTCTTCTTCCTCTCAACCATTTGATTACCCCATCGATAGAAAATTCCAAAGAATCAACTCCTCAGCAGAGTTCTTCCAATTCTGCCTGCAGTATCAGCTCTTTATTTTCATCTTCCATCTTCCATCTTCCATCTTCTACCGCAGTAGAGGCATCTCCCACCTCTCACCTCCCACCTCCCACCTCTCTCTGGCTTCCATCTTCCATCTCCTATCTTCCATCTCCTGCCGCAACAGCGGCATCTCCTGCCGCAGTAGGGGTGTCTTCTGTCGCTGCAGCGACTCCTACAGCCTACAGCGTACAGCCTATAACCTCTATTCGGCCTGTTGGCCAATCAGTTACCCCACCCCCTAAGAAAACAACTCTAGCTCGTCGATCCTTCATCTCTTCTGATATTCGTGAGCGCATGATGGCTCTTAACCTCTACCTTCCGATTCCTTGTTCTCTT
>DATEBV010000327.1:0-6933 GCA_035287205.1 Chthoniobacterales bacterium
CAATTGGAGACTAAGATTCCAGAAACCGCAGTATCGACAACAGCTACTTGTGCAGGAAGTGATCCTAAATGACCAAGGAAACCGCAGAGTAGAACACAGCGCAGAACAAGGTAAGAGAACGAATTTAATAGACTTCTTTCAAAACTCGCTTGTGCTGATGAAGTGCAAGGAGCCGACGGTTCTTGATCATTCGAGTGGCAAGATCTACTCGATGCTTTAAGAGCGGATATTTCATTACCATCGTTGCGAGACGCAGTGAAAACCGATGAGGCAAGGCGGATGAAGGGTTTTGATGCAGGACTGTATGTTTCATACTGCCCAAGTCGAAACTCAAGTCCAACGCAGCATTCATCGAGTCTTCCACAAGTCGTAGTAGGTGGGGATGAAACTATCCGCTCCAACACCGGCGCGACGCAGCAATTCGCAGCACAAGTAGAGTTTGGGAAGGAGTCTAGAAGTTTCATTATATTTGAACAGGTAAGGTTACTTCATAAGGAACCGATCCTATATTAGCGTCAGGTCTTCCTTCCTGGGTCACTTGTAGAAACTGATCCCTTAATTCATTGGGCTCATCACTCGGCTTCTGAATGCTCCGAGCTACCCAGTGCAACGATTTGACCGTGTCACTCTTTCCCTGGTCATATCCTTTTTGGTTCTCCTCAACCTTCTGTTTTTTGGCTCTCGATTGGAAAAGAGACGTGAGTAACCCCCCTCCAGCAGCGCCTCCCAAACCACTCATGGCGGTGGTGAGCAAATTTCCATGGGAGGCGGCATATCCTATTCCTCCTGCGGCAGCTGCTCCAGCTCCAGCTCCGACAGCACTTTCTGTAGCGTCGGTTAATGACGAACAACCACTCAAACAAACTATCACACTCATCACAACTCCCAAGGGGACTAAGAAGCCCAAGGGATGATGGTTAAATAACCTTTGAGAGCCTTTCTTTTGCGGAGAAAGAACTCTACTAAAAAAACCGGACTGTTCATGGGGAGTACGACTTAAGGACATAGTTTGTGAGGTTGGGGGTTGGAGGTTTACATGGTAAAAAAAGTGAAATTTTAAGATGAAAGTATGATGAAATTTAAAACTTGGAACTTGGGGCTTGGAATTCAGAGTTTGGAATTCAGAACGTAGAGCAGTTTTACGAGGATGGTTGAGCAGACTCTTTAATAATGCCTTCGATAACATTGGTATAATTTCTAAGGGCCTTGGCTCGCTTATCGAAATTGCTCCCACTTGAATCGGAACAGTAGAGCATTTCAGGGCTTGCGACATTGTACATCGTCCCACAGCGTGGCTCCCTTGCATCCAAGTGCCAATAAGTGAACGAGGCATATTTGTTCCCTACGGGTAAATGCTCTGGGAGCGTGTACCGATGAATGCTCTCCTTCGTGGAATCCGGTAGTCGTAGTGCATCGCCTATATCATCCAAATCACTCCGATCGGTCATCGCTGTGAGAACTACCTGCTTGGCATTACCGATCACAATTGGACGGATAGAGGAATTCTTAAAGGAAGAGTATTGTTGTACGATCGACACAATCCATGCCGAATACTTGCTTAACTGTTGGTAAAATTCTGCAACGAGCTTTTCACCCCCAGGAACATCCAGGAGACGAGCGACCTCTTCAAACACAACCCTCTTACGAACACCCCGAGGTAATGAGATAATATGTTGCCTGCCATAATTTGCGATCAGGAACCCTACAACTTCCTTTAAAGAACTCTGCTGACTCAAAAGTGCCAACTCAAAATGGGCAACTTTTCCCTTAATGGAAATCGTCGATGTTCCTGAAACTAACTTCTGTTTCTCCCAGGGACGCAAAAGAGTGATCAATGCGTTCACCTCCTGCTGATCATGAGCCCTCAAGCGATTGGTAGACATGACTTCGATCAAATCACGATGCGTCGGAAACTCCTCAGGTAAAAAATAAGAAAAAGCTACTGCTTGAATTAGCTCTGCTTTGGCCGGATCTTTCATAAAATCCGTGATCTCTTGATCGGTGATGGGAGAGAAATTTTCCTTATCTTCTGCATCATTCTTGTTTTCAATATCTTCCTTCGCTATTGCTATTGCCTCGGAGGCCTTTCGCGCTTCATACCCCCTACTTGTATCCTCATCTTCACCCCCCTTTTGCCTTTCTTCATCCAATTCCTTCGCTTTCTTTAATTCTTTATACTCACTCCATGCCTCTGAAAAAGTTGCCGTAACGGGCATCCTCTCCTCCTGAAACCTCCTAATAGCCATAGCCTCCCTCGCAAACCGATCTGCTGCTTCCGGATGATTGAGCACATACTGTTGATAAAATTCCGAATAAACCTCCTCCACATAATGGATGAGTGTCGCAAACCGTAAATTCCGCTTATCCTCATCTGCTGGAACCCCAGCCATCTTCAGCAAAATGGCTGCAGCAGCATGAATTTGCGTCTGACTTAAAGGAGTGCCATGCGTATCAAAATAATTGAGACACATCTCCCCATCAGGTTGAACAATGATAGGCTCCGAACCAAGCGTCCTTGTATAGGTCCCATACGATAGTCCCTCTTCAATAATAAGAGTAAAATCATAATAGGGCTCCGTCTGCGTGAGTAAATTAATTGTCCAAGCACTTTTTCCAGCACGTGTCATACCAAGAACAGCGCAAAGCTGAGGAGTATCAGATAAAAACGTCGTATACCCGACCAATGTATCATTAGGGCCATCAAAAAGAGCTTCTGCATGTTCCAAATAGCCACCAAACGACGATGAAAAGGGTAATATGGGCGTTAACCAATAATCCAACCCATCATCCCGATGAACCCTATACTTACCCCATAAGTTGCCAGGCCAGGTCTGATACCACATCTTTTTTGTCGTAGCCGCCCAGGAAATATTGGTCGTCCACGATTGAGCATCAGCCATACTATTAATAGCTGCTTCAATTTGTCTCGTCTTTGAAATCAATCCCTCCTGCGTATCAGCCCAAACATGGACGACATAGTCATAATCGATAGGATAGACATCACCTTGAGATAGTCCTCTAATTTTAGAGGCTTTGGCTTCCATAGCCGTAAGAAGTTGATGCTTCTTAGAAGCTGCATGGGATGACGTGACGCGGGTGAGGGAAGATTCTTCCTTGGCCATCTCCTTTTGGACATTCTTAGGATAAAGATTAACCGTAATACTATAATCGAGGAAAGGAAGGTTCGTCAGATTAAAGATCATCCCAGCAGTCGTTCGCTGCGGACGACGCTTCAGGACAATAATATTATGATAATACCCATCACTGAAAAATCCAAAATCCTTCTTCCCTCCAGCCTGACATCCACTATGCCAGAAGTTTTCCTGAAGGGTTTCTTCAGGATGGAATAACCCAATCGGATCAAAATTGAACCGTGTGGAATACGAAGGATTTAAAAACCGTGCATAATGCCTCGCATGAGCCTCATCATCCATAGGCACCGTCTTACACCCTACAGCATTTAAAATAGAAGCCATGGTGGAATGTTGATGTTCCAAAGCTTCGCCCATCGTCTTTAATAAAGAACGGTAATGTTGGGCTTCTTGCTCCGGATTTAAGGTGAGGGGAGCATTCGTCGTAATCGGTTTAGACAAAAAAATAACCAGCTGTTCTCGACGCAGCTGGTTATTTTTCATCTTTTCCCATAAACGAGTAAAAATCCCTTCTCTTACTCTTTTGGTCCAGGGATTCGTGCAGTTTTTAGTGACGGCATCGTATTTGAGGAGCTCGGTGCGATAGTCACTATTAACGGACCAGTAGATTTGACACCGGGTTTGCTCATCTAATGTGTGAAGAAACCTCCGTAAGGCATCATTGAGTTGGGCGAGGGAAGATTCACTGGCCTGACGAAGATCAGGCACTTGAATCGTATACCCCTTTGATACAAAGCCACCGACTCCAATCCTATTATAGATAATAAGCCCTTCGGCTAACCATCCATTGGGAGCATCGGAGGAGATTTTTCTGCGATGTTCTTGGGTGGGGGTATCACAAGGATTGGGAACTTGAGTCCTTTTGAAATCGAATCCCCAGCCAGTTCCTTTGAGGAAAGTTTCGACCATATCGATGTCGAACGACTTTGGTTTACCTTGGCGTAGGGTAAAGACGTAGAGCAGGGTTAGTAAGATGGGGATGGAACAAACTGCGAGCGATCCAATGTCCGCATCGGGGTGGAGGGAATGGTATAAGAACGAGAGAAGAATGGAAACTCCAGCTCCTCCAATAATGAAGAGGAAGTTGAGGACATCCATTCCAAAGACAAGACCATCGCTCTTGTCACCTGCATGGGTGTTATGAATTGTGAGGCTCATATATTCTGGGGGGCAACAGGGGGAGACTGCACTATTTAAATAGTGTTATTTAACAATAAAAAGTATTATATAATATTAAAAAAGTCAACAAGTTTTTGGAAAAATATTTTTAAAAAGTAGCAATCGATTTATAATCAGAAAAATAAATATTTAAAAAATGAGCAGATTAATCGGTATAATATGAGTTTTGCGAAGAGGAGATGAGTGCTACGGAGGTTGTTCAGGGGAGGAGGTTATTGATTCATCCAATACTTTTTAAAAAGTGGACCTACGTAGCTTGGTCTATTAAATGGTCACGCAATGCCTTTATTAGGGAGTTTCTCATCTATACATTGAATATGGTGAGAGATGAGGAAATAAATCCTATTCCTATGGTTGTTGTGATGGATCGTGTTGTGATCCTTTCGGTGAAATTTGAGACGAATGAGACGAAGTCTCTTAAAATATCTTAATCATTTTTATAGTAATTTCATGCCAAGAAAAAGAATAGGAAAACAAAGAATTTGATTGAAAACAAAGAATTTGATTATTAAAATTACCGAATGATTGCTGAATCCACATTATCGTCAAAATTTCAAACAACACTTCCAAAAGCTCTTGTTAAGAGACTCGGAGCCAAACCTTCTGATCGTATTATCTATCAATGTGAAGGACCAATAGTCTTCCTTCGTATTAAAAACATGTCTTTTAAGGATGCTGTATCCCGTTTTCCAAGAAAAGGGCAAGTAGGTGCCTCTTTAGAAGAAATGCAGCAAGCAATTGAATTAGGAGGGGAATCATGGTCGGAATAGACACTAATATACTTGTACGATTTATTACACAAGACGACACAAAGCAGGTCCCTCTAGTGAATGAATTGCTTTTCACTGAAGAAAAAGTTTTCCTGGCTAGTATAGTTCTTGTAGAAACAGTGTGGGTCTTAAAGCGCTTTTATCGCTGGAAAAGAGAAGATGTTGTGATGGCATTAGAAACGTTACTAGAAGTAGAAAATCTCATCTTTGAAGATGAATCATCTGTGGCCCATGCAACCTGGGCTTATCGTGACCATGGTGATTGGGCCGATCATTTCATTCAGGCTCAATGTAAAAAACATCGCTGCTCTTCTTTAATAACTTTTGACTTTCATTTTGCTAAATTTTATCCTGATTTTGTAAAAGTTCTCTCATAGCTATCCAGATTTCATCTCAATAAACGATATAATAGAATCCATTCCTTGGCAGTTATAGGGAGTTTTTTTAGTTTGCGTAAAAAACAAAAACTATGATAAACTATCTATAACTTATGGACCCAAGAAACAATCCCTACTCTCCTGGAGCTGGCACTCCACCTCCTTCGCTAACCGGGCGTGATACGTTAATGGAGCGCGTCGCTATTGCTTTAGATCGTCTTCGCGTAGGTCGTTCCGCGCGTAGCTTTATTTTTTATGGTTTGAGGGGTGTTGGTAAGACCGTTCTTTTAAGTCGAATTCGTCTTGATGCAGAAGCAAGAGGATTTTTTAGTGTTGTTATTGAAGCACCTGAAGAACGTTCTCTTCCTTCAGTATTAGCTCCAGCACTACGCTCAGCATTACTCGGGCTTCGCCGTGGAGGGCTTGCTAAAGAGGCAACAGAGCGTGCTATGAAAGCGCTTGCAGGTTTTGTAAAAGGACTTCGTATCAAATATCATGACATAGAAATCGGACTGGACGCAAAACCAGAAATGGGACTTGCCGATAGTGGTGATATCAATACTGATCTGGCAGAACTTTTAGAATCAGTAGGATTAGTCGCTAAAGAACGCCATACAGCTTTGGTTCTTTATATTGATGAGTTACAATATGTCCCCAAAGATCAGCTATCTGCTCTTATTGGGGCCCTTCATAGAGCAGCACAGAAACAACTTCCTGTAACGATGATTGCAGCTGGACTGCCTCAGCTCATTGGACAAATGGGTTGTGCTAAACCTTATTCAGAGCGACTCTTTGAATTTATTCCAGTAGACCGATTCATCAAAAGGGATGATTTATAGCCCTTCTTATGGGGAAACTGCTTTTACCGTTCCACTTTTTAGTGATTTTATGAAACGGATGATTCCTGAATTGAAAATCTTATAGAGGGTGTAGACTTTTATCGTCTGTCTTCTAGCTCCTAACTACCAACAGTACATTGGTAGTTAGAACCTGAAATAAGGCTTTATCTAGAAATCTCAGGCATTGAAAAATGGGGTCAGGCTAATAATATTGACAAGCTAAAGGTGCATGCTTGGGTTTTACTGAGTAATCAGTATCATCTTTTTATTGAGACGCCTGAATCAAATCAGGTGGAAGGAATGAAGTGTTTTCAAAATACAAAATGAAAATGCCTTGTCAATATTATTAGCCTGACCCCATTCCCCTCAGCAGCTTTTGCTAACTTGTTAGAGCAATAGAGTTGTTTTCCACGTTCTTAAATGATGGCTGGATTACAAGTATTGCCAATTTTAGCAACGTCACTTCATTTTGCAGAAATAAAGTGACGTTGGTAGTTACATGAAACGCACGCTGTTTCTCACAAATCCGAAGATCATTCATCCTCTAAAGCCCTGAGCCAGCGATTAAAAACTGTTACGCTCCCGTAGTAACCGATACAGCAACATATAGATGGAT
>DATEBV010000328.1:0-8004 GCA_035287205.1 Chthoniobacterales bacterium
GCTTGGATTACATGGTCAATATTTTAACTAATTTCCTTTTGAAAAAAGATCTATTCAAAGAGTGTCTGGATAAACTACAATTCCTTCATCCTGATTTAGAGTCACTTAAATGCAATATTTAAATTTTGTCGTGTACAGAGGTTTCTTTTAATTGAAGTATCGTAGCGCTCCAAGAGGAACAAGCATCTTCACCGAATTTTAGACGTTGATTCCAATCCACTTGCATCTTATCTCTCATTTCTCTAAATTGCAAAATCTCATCCTGTGCTAATTGAAAATGTTCTGCCCATTCTTGTTTAAAAAAAGTAACGTTATTCATACCTTTTCTAAGTTCTTCTAGCGCTTTCTGCCAGGCTATTTTTGCTTTTTCACTTTTTTGAACCGTATCACTCCATACTTCTACTGTTTCGGGAAGAGCACCAATAGTAATAGCCTGATGACGAGCTAAATTAGCAATAACACTGGCTCTACTCGCCTCACACATAAAACTACTAGCAATACATTTATTTTTATTATCTTGAATACCTAAAAGTGATTTCTTCCACCATGCACAAAGATCTTTACGTGATTCACTAACTTCAGATAAACCTTGCTGAATCTTATCCATAGCACGATCAATTGCAATTTTTTCTTCTTTATTTTTTTGAATTGCAACATTCCATAGATCTTCTTGTTCCGTAGCAGGAGCTTGTACTGCCCTCTGACAAGCTTCAGTTGTAACGAGAAATGCTTTTCCTGCATTAACAATGCATTCAGAAGCAATACATCGATTTTTAGCATCATAAGCTACTTTAAGTGCGTGTTTGCACTTAATATTTGAAAGAGATTCTCCTTTAGTAGCCTTCATTAAAGAATTATTATATTCCTCTATTACTTTATCCCAAAGAGGGACTACATTACGTATATTCTGAGCAATTTCATCCCATTCTTGATTATTATAAGTAACAAAACCACTCATAGCATTAAAGCCAGCTTTCATAACAGGATCTGTAGCTCTTCTTGCTTGATAATAATATTCCATAGCAATCTGCTTATTCTTTATACAATTAAAACAGTCAACTTCTTTTCTCCAGTATCCTCTAAGTTTCTTATTAGATTTAGGTATGAGATCATACGCTTTTTGACATTGTTCGATCTCCTTCTTAAAATATAGATGATGACTTTTAAATGATTGAATTGCTTCATGCCATACCTCTTCATTTTCCGTGTTATTCTCTATAGCATCGATCATTTGAGACTCCATCTTTAATACATCAATTTGATTCATCCACCAATCCCGTCGATTTTCTGGAGCCATATTAAATCCTTTTTTATAAGCTTCAATGGCTTGAGGTATTATCTTTTCTTGTAAGTTCTGCTTAATAATATTTGCTTCACTATTGAACGCATCCGCTTCCATAACAGATCGATCATAATCAGCAGCTCTAGCTTGCATTACAATATTTTGGCGCCTCGCTAATTCTTTTTGAATGTGATCAAATAAAACACCTGCTTGCATTTGCATTTCTGCCTCTTTTTCAGTATAAGCCTCATTAAGTTGTAAAGGCGTTAATTTTTCAAATTTAAGGGAAATAAAGCTTTCATTTGCATCATCATCATGAGGATTAATAATTGTTAAATGACCATTACTTAAAGTAGGAGTATTAAAATCCCATGCACTACTTGCACCAGCTCGTCCTTCAAAATTCATCATATATTTCCCTTCCTTTGGTTTATAAGACAATAAGCGAACTCTCTTTAAACCATCATAACTCATTAAAATCTCCTTATTATCCTCCAATTTAACTCTGCTAGCCCCATCGCCAAGCCATAAAACAGCAAGAATTTCTCCTTCTCTCTTCGTGGCCTCTCCAAGATCAAAGTTTCCAGCACCTCGTTCAGCTAATCTTAAAATATTTTTAGCCCAGGCAATTTTAAAATCTTTAGCCTCAATAGTAGCGTTAGTAGTATCATCCCAAGCTCGTTGAGTTTCTTTAGCACAATCTTTAGCTTCATCCAAAAAAAGTTTACTCATCTCAAATGAATCTTTTACTTTCAAACTATCAAAAGCATCAGAAAAACGACCGTTTAAAGAAACATAGTTATCTCTAAGTTTTTCCAGTTGAGCAGCCAACTTACCTTCAGAAATCTTAGCTATTTTAAGTTTTTTAATACATTTAACTTTTTTCTCTTTAAAAGCATTATATAAGAAATTATTTGCCAATAAATCGGATTCTCTCTTATCATCTTCATCTTGGAAATTAATATTATCAATGTTAAGACAATTACGAGCATCTAAATCAACGGCATCAAAAGACTTTTTAGCTTCTAACATTTTTGAACATGCGTCATCAAAAGATATTTTTGAAAAAGATAAAGTATTATCTTTAATTTCTGACATTTGATTTAATATATCAATTGCTCTATTTGTAACTTTATTATAAGCGCTAGCAGCGTTACTATGATGAATAGATAATTCACATAACAATTGTTCTTTATCTGTATTATAATATTGAATAGTATGCTCCATTTTGAGAATTTCGCTTTGTAAAGAGCTATTCTGATCAATAAAATAACTACTCCATGCTCGAGCTACTTTAGCAATATGCTCCCATACTTTTTTAACAAGCTTTTTATTTTCTATAACATCTTTTTCTTCTATACTACCTTCTCCAGAATCAGTTATAGCATTATCTAAAAAAGAATCTATAGTGTTAACAGTTTCAATAGCTTTTTTGAAATCAAATTTGCAATCCAAATCCACAAATTTTTCAGGATCTAAAAAAATTCTTTTTTTCCCGTCATTGCATTTTACTACATTAACATTAGCAACTTTAAGTATTTCATCAATTCTATCCTTACTAGCATGTACTTTAGCTATTTGAAAGTAAGTTTGTTCAATACTGTTATTCAACCACTCTTCAAAATCATGATCAATTTTAGTATTACTATTCTCAGCTGCTTCAGCAGCTGCTTTTGCTAATTTTGTCTCTTCTTGAAAAGCACAAAATAATTTTCTAGCATCTTCAGTTAAATTTAGTACTGTTCCAGCTTCATGAAAAGCTGCTTGATAATCTACAGAAGTTATCACGCTAGAAATCGTTTTTCCCTGATCAGAGCTAGCAGTTACACTTGTAATTAATGCAGGTGATGAAGAGGAAGTTACTAATATTCCCTCCTCTTTTACTCCCCCAAAATGATTAGATCTAAAAATAGGTCTTGTTTCACCATCAATCAACTCCTCCAAGGTGTCTTCTTCCGCTGGGTTCATCATCAAGTAACAATTCAAGTTTTCACTTGAATTATTACAGTTCGTAGTTGGCAGTTCGCAGTTCGTAGTGGATTCAACTCGTTGACCAATCTGATTTTCTGATGGTAATGCAGACTTTCTGTTGCCTTTTATCTGACTTTCGATTTCCTCCAGCCTATAGCCTATAGCCTTTAGCCTATTTTTACCCTGCAACCTGTAACCTTCAACCTGATTATTGTTACTATTCTCTCCATAGCCACAAATATTAGAGTTTTTTTGAGACTCATTGAAATCACTTGATTCCTGAGCCAAGAGACAGCAGCTATTCATTAAAATAATGCATACGATGGCAATGTTTTTCATTTTATTTTAAAGTAACGGGAGGAGTGCTGATTACAGCGTGAGCCGCTTGAAAGTAATCATGAGCTTCTTGTTCATAGGCTCTTGCAGCGTTTTCTTGCCCTTCACTTCTTGCTTGAGCTGCTTTTCGAAGTGATTCTGCTGCATAACTTGTTTTATAGGCTGCTGTTGTAAAGTTCTTTTTTTTCATACTATCTCTGTTCATTGCGGATTGAGCTGCTTGGAAGTAATAATAAGCTGTTTGTTCATAAGCTACTGCAATTTCTTCTTGACCTTCACTCCTTAGTCGAGCAGCATTTTTAAGTGCATCTGCCGCAGCACTAACACTATAAGTTGCCTTTGAAAAATTAGTAGCCTTTGCATAATCTCCATTAACAGTAGCTTCAGCAGCTTCAAAGTAATACTGTGCTGTTTGCTCATAGGCCATTGCGGCTTCATGTTGACCTTGAATTCGTGCTTCATTTGCTGCTTCAAGTGGAGACTCTGCAAAAACAGCATAACGAGCAGCTTTAGAAAAAATTTCTTCTTTCATACTGTCACCCCTAAGTGCAGCTTGAGCAGCTTTAAAGCGATACTGAGCTGCTAATTCATAAGCCGTTGCAATTTCACCTTGACCATCATCTCTTGCGTAAAATGAGTGTTCTAATGAATTTGCTGCCTGACTAGCTATCTCCTCTGCTTTTGTCATATTCTCTACCTTCACAGCATCTCCCTTAAGAGAGACTTGAGCCACTTGAAAATAATATTGAGTCTCTTGTTCTAATGCTTTAGCAGCTCCACCTTGCCCCTCATTCTTTGCTTGAACAGATTCTTCAAGTGCTACTGCTGCACAACAAAAATTGTAACCTGTTCTTGAAAGATTCTCTGCCTTTGTGCTATTTTTATTAAGAGAAGCTTGAGCAGCTTGAAAGTGATATTGAGCGGCTCTCTCAAAAGTCTTCGCTGCTTCTATTTGCCCTCCATTTCTTGCTTGAACTGCATCTGCAAGTGCCTTTGCTGCATAACAAAAATCATAGCCTGTCTCTGAAAGATTCTCTGCTTTCGTACTATCTCCATTCATCGCAGCTTGAACTGCTTGAAAATGATACTGAGCGGCTCTCTCAAAAGTCTTTACCGCTTCTAATGCACCTGCCCTTTTTGCATCATCTGCAGCAAAAAGTGCAAATGCTACCGTTTTGTCCAAAATATTCTCCTGTGTCTCCTGTATACTATTACCATGAGCAGCTGCCTGCGCTACTTGAAAACAATAAAGAGCTGCTCGTTCAAGCACTTTTGCAATTTCTATTGCTCCCTTACTTCTTTCTTGAACTGCTTGTTCAAGTGTTCTCGCTGCATCATCAGCATTACGGGAAGCTTTTGAAAAATTTTCTTCCTCTGGAGTGTCTATATTAGCGTAAACATGTGCAGCATATTCATGTCCTAAAGAACTATATTCTAAAGATAATCCACTCATACGAAATAAAGAAGCAGCACAAGCATCTCCTCTTTTCATATTCTGACTATATTGACAATAAGCAGCAATAGATTTGTCAGCATCCATAGCTGCATCATTAAAAGCTCTTGCAATAATAGCGCTTTCTTCTCCTGTTACAGTAAGGAGAGAAACAAAATAACGGTCTCTTTGCTCTGAAAGCCTCATAACAGCATCAGCTGCTTTTTCTAGTTTTTCGATATTATTATTAATGGTATCAATCTTATTCAAAAAATAAACCTGATAAGTTTTTCCTTTAGGATCAGATTGATACTTCTCCCAGGCTTGTGGCAAATAACATGTATAGCTTATAGCATCTTCCATGATTTTCATCGCTTGACTCAGAGCGACTAAACGATAACACTCCAAAGGCATATCCGCAGCTAATGCAACTACCTCTTCATAGCGGCTCTCTTTTTCTTGTGCTCCTGTAATGACATTCCATGCCTCAATAGCATTTTTCCAAGTAATAATCTTTGGAGTTAACTCAGGATATTTTATTTGAAGTTCTTGAACTGCTTGTTCATGCGCTGCCTTGTAAGAAGCTTGTTTTTTTTCAGGTGATCTCAGAAGTGTCAAAAAAATGAGCTCTGGTGGAAGTGTAAAAATCAAATCGCCTAAACTTTTGGCAGAATTCACTTGCTGCCTTTTCAGAGCTGGTTCTTCCATATCAGAGTATGAAAACATTGAGTTTGTTATGGAATTATTACCAATTTCTCTAAATGCTCTTTTTTTTGACTCTCCCCATATACTATTAATAGAAGGCTGATAATTGATAAAACCTTGTGCTCTACCTGTCAGTACCACTCTTCTTTGAGCAATACTATCAAAAATTTCACAAAGCTTAGCAGCAGTTAAAGGAGCTCCAGGATTTTTAGGAAGAAAGACTTCAGCAATCTCTGCTAAATGCTCACGCACTAATGCACTTTTCAAAGCTTGATGAATCCTACTATTTTCACGATTATTAATATTTTCATCACTACTAGTAGACTCCTTAGACTGAACAGAAGCATTGCCTATTTCCTCTCGAATTGTGAATCGTGTTGATGTAGGATGATTTACTAAAGCTTGCCTAAACTTCTCAAGTCCTAAAACACCCTCTACCCCTTCAGTAAAGCCAGAATACATCATCAGATAACAATTTAGATTTTCATCCGTATTGTTATAATCCTCAGTCGACACTTCGTAGTTTATAGTAGGTTCAACTCGCTGGTCAATACCATCTTCTAATATTGATACTATATTACTGCCTTCTGCAGCCTGATTAGTACCTGTAGCCTGTAACCTGTAACCTGTAACCTGATTATTGTTACAGTTCATCGTTGGCAATTCGCAGTATGTACTCTTCTGCTGGGCAGTTAAAAATGGAAATTCCCTTGCTGTAATTTGCAATGAAGTTGAGGCTATTTCTGGTCCTTCAGCCTTTAGCTTCCAGTCTTCAGCCTTATTGATAACCTGCGCAAAGAGAATAGGAGAAGTACATACACCTAAAGAAATAGTCAGAGAGATTAATGCTGGGAGTTTCATACTTTTGACTTTTAATAAGTTAAATTTTTATGAGTTTAAACGGAACTGAAGTTTTTAAAATTAGATGAAGGTCTCAAGTTATCAAACAAATTTTGAAATTTCGTGCTCGCCGTCAAGCAAAACCATTAAGAGCAGAAATTAACTACATTTCATCTGTGATTCATGTTGTGGTGACTTAGTAAATTGCGCCTCAGCATCCTTTACTCTTTACATCATTGTTGTTTAACAATGATATCTATCCACATACAACAAGGTACATATCCTCAGGAGTCAATTTAGAAAGTTTAGTAACCATATCACCTCGAAGCATATTGACTAATGCGCCGCGTTGAGACGCTCCAATAATAACACATTCGGCCCCGATCGTTGACGCCAAATCAGCTATCGTGTCGGCAGGAGAATCACTCACCGCATAACAAAGTAAGATCGATTCCCCAAGTCCTTTCTCTTTCAGACTTTCAAAAATATTTTTTGCTTCGGGATCCTCTTGCCATTTCCTCTTATGATCTCCCGGTGCAATGATAGGCTGCTCTCTCACAAATAGTACATAAAGAAGTTTCCCTCCTTCTCTTGTTTCACTCACAGCAAAGTCTAGGGTCTTACCTAATCTTCTCACAGCAGCCAACACAGGCCTGCCATGATGCTGAGTAGAATGCTGTGAATCAATAGACTGTGCATCTTTCTTCATCGTCACTGAGGCTGATGCAGAGCAAGGAATCTCGGAATGCAGAGCCTGGAATGTATAGGGCATGCCTGAGGACTCCAACACCGGAGCAACGAAGTTCTTCGCAGTCTCAGTAGACAGTGAAGGCAGGTTCTTTATCTCACCATGAAGAGAAGAGAGTTCATCAACTTTTTCTTTAATTTTAGCAGCCTTTCGCAAGGAGTATTCACGGGCCAACCCACGAAGGATAAGACCAATAGCCAAAATTGTCACAGCAAAGACACGCGCTCTTGGCTTCTCTATAAAAAGTGTAACTTCAATAGCAAATAACACTCCAAAAGTCACAAGCATCAGTATTCTCTCTCTTAATAAAAGAGGCAGACGCCAATCTGTAGCCGTCGCTCCAAGATTTGTAGCTATTGCACCCACCACACCTACAGCATAAAGGTCTGCTAACCCTGAAACATCTCCCACCCAGACCACAAGAGCTGCAGGAATTAGGCTCATGACAACTAAAGAAAAATTAGGCACTCCAAATTGATTCAACTTAGCAAAAATGGGAGGCAACTCTTCATCTTTGGACATTAAGAAAGAAATCGAAATAAGGTCAATAATTGCCGTATTAACAGCAGAAAGGAGAAGCAGTCCAAAAGTAATACTAACTGCCCATGCAGCAACGGTTCCAGCAACAGGTCCTAAAGCATGGCCTATAAAAACTTGCCCCATATAACGTAACATATAGTCACGAACTCC
>DATEBV010000329.1:0-14531 GCA_035287205.1 Chthoniobacterales bacterium
AGAAGTAGAGTTTCGAAAGAACTCTACTCCTCTCTCTTCAATCATGTTTGACGGCCCGGTAGAAACACTCACACAAACTGTAGTCTGCCAGCCTGCCCTCTATGTCCATGGACTCGTTTGCCTTGCTCTTTTAAAAGAACAACTCCCCAATTTGAGTTTTCATGCTGCCGCAGGACTTTCTCTCGGTGAATTTACGGCCCATGCTGCCGCAGGAACCTTTGATTTTACGCAAGGTCTTCGACTTGTAGAACAACGAGCTCAATTTATGCAAGAAGCATGTGAGTCAACAACGGGATCTATGGCAGCCATCATTGGTGCTGAGGAAGAAAAAGTTCGAGCTCTTGCAGCCGCTGCTGATGTCGATGTGGCTAATTTCAACTCTCCAGGACAAATTGTTATTTCTGGAGAAAAATCTAAAATTAAAAAAGCCATTGAAATTGCCAAAGAATATGGTGCTCGAAAGGCCATAGAACTTACCGTTGCGGGAGCTTTTCATTCACGCCTCATGCTCTCAGCTGCTGAACAACTGCGTCTTGTCCTTACAGAAACTCCCATCACTAGACCTTCCCTCCCGGTAATCTGTAATATCAATGCACTCCCAGCAGAATCACCTGAAACTATTCGAACGGCCCTTGCTGATCAAGTCACAGGCTCTGTTCGCTGGACAGAAACCATAGAATACCTCATTGATCATTGTCACTGTAATCGTTTCCTTGAACTAGGACCTGGAGGAACACTTGCTGGCCTTGTAAGCAGGATCCGTAAAGGAACTGAGGTTATAAGTATTAGTGATACTGCAAGTCTTCAGGCTGCAGTAGAGCGCTTGCGGTAACTATTCGGCCAACAGGCCGAATAGTTAAGTTTAAGTGTTCAAAACAATCCTCCTTTCAACTTTTCAACTCTACCAAGGTTCCTACCTTGGTAGTTATAATTTTTTTATTTTTTAATCGACTAGTTTTACAATCTATTGCATTGTAGATCGCTCAGTCGCCGCAGAGCGGAGGGCTGAACATTTATAGCACGGGTAGGTACCGAAGCGGTCAAACGGGGTGGACTGTAAATCCACTGGCTTACGCCTTCAAAGGTTCGAATCCTTTCCTGCCCAGCTTTTCAAATAAGCCTTCACTTGGTCTTCAGAGTAGCCGGCTACCGTGTATTGCCAGATCTCTCGTATGAATCTCCCTAGCGGATGTGCTTTTAAAATCCCCGCACTACCACAGGCAACTCGAGCCAGAAGCACGCACTGTTCGGAAAGCTCCAACCCTTCGACTCTTAAAGCGAAAGGGTCTTTCTCTCCTTCCATGATATGGCGATAATATTGTTCCCATTGCTGGCTTAACAAAGCATGCCTTCCTTGCACTTCAGCTGTTTTCCCATAGGTTCCTTGAATCGCTAAACGGAGCAAGGCATTAGAAGCACCTGCAAAATTGTAGATACTAGGGTGTTCTACGGGCGTTTTAGGCAGCACCTCATGCCTTGCTAAAATGCTCTCTTGAGGAATCAACCAATGATCTAAGATTACACTATTGCTATCAATTGCATTAAAAACAACCGTTTCAATTTTTGGAGAAACCACAATAGATGCTCCTTCTACTTCCATTGCTTGAAAAGGCAGTAAAGTATAAAGCAATTCATCTTCATAGTGAAAAGAGACCAAAAGATGAGAAAAATAAGTATATCCTGTTGCCCAAAGAAATTTTCCAGAAAGGCGATATCCTTCTTCCGTTTTTTTGACCTCTAATAAATTTCTATTCTTGGATAAGGCTAATCCAACACCCTGTTCCGCCTTGGCTAGCGAACGTAAGGTTTCTTCAACCTTGGGATAGGGCAACAACTGTTTAAGCCGTGAAATAGAAAACTGATGCTGCGCTTGCAAGAAAAGCAAAGCTCCAGAATATTGAGCCATCAAAATATTATACTCAATCCACTCCTTTCTCCCGCCACCAAACCCTCCAAGATTTTGAGGAATGAGTAGATTGAGGCTTTTAAGTTTTATAAATCGGCCGTAGACCTCCCTAAACAACGCCTCCTCTTCATCAAGACGATTTGCGATAGGGACAACCTCCGTTTCTAAAAAATCGGTAAGTGTATTGAAAAATTGATCCATTGCTCAGAAGCTCATCGCAGAAATACTTACGGTTTTACAGCAACCACTTTACCATCTTTACCGATGTAAATTGGAGTCCCATAAAAGCGAGCTGTTTTGCGTGCTACCTCTGCTGCACGTTGGAGAGCTCGTTCTATTTGAAGAAGCCAGAGTTTTTTATTCTCATCGTGCTCTTTAGTATTACTTTGTTTCATAAGGTCCTTGATCTAAGAATTGAAGTATTGTTTCTGAATTATCGTAGACTGCCCATCGATCAGCTAATGGCCTGTAATAATTTAAAAATTTTTCCCAACTTCGACTAAATCGTCTCAACACAGCTTCTTTTGGAATGTCATGCGCTCCTTGAGCAACACTATTAGCAATACGCTGTAATGATAAGGATGTAGAATCAAGTCGCAAATAAATAATTTCAATCTGATAACCAGCTATTTTCCATTCTTTCAATAATGGCAAGTAGCTTTTCCCACTCAATGTCGTCTCAAAAGCAAAATCAACCCTTAACTTAGAAAGACGTTTTAATTCACTAAGAAAAAGAAAGAAAATAGCCACAAAAGAACACAAAGAAACACAAAGAACAAGAACACAAAAAAAGAATTTTTATAAACATTCTTTAACAAATTTAAAAACTCAAGACAAAGAATGTTCGCTATCGTAAAAAATAAGAAAGGTAGGAATTGAAATCCTACTTAGAGCACCAATAGCTGCGAAATAGCTTAGCCAAACTAATTAATCAAATTCATCGCCAAGTTTCTTTTTTTGTGTTTCTTTGTGTTCTTTTGTGGCTATTCCTTCTGCCTATTACGGTGACGTTGCTATAAAAATACTTCAATTTAGTTTAAGCTCACAAATTGAACAGCCGATTACCAGTTAGGCTAATTTTACCGACATCACTTTATTTCGGAGAAATGAAGCGATGCCGTTACCAGTTCATACCGAAATCGCTTATCATAACGTCCCCCAGCATGCAGACGACAACAACGCAAACAAGCAATTTCGCGTCGTGGTTTTTTCACTCGACCCAATGTTTCTTGACATCCAGGGCAACGATAAAAAAACTTTCTCCTTTGACGATGTCGCACAAATGGAAGTTGATGAGTCCTCCCTTCATTAGGAATCCCTAGGTCAACACATGCCTGTCGCCATTCGGCACCATGAGGAGCAATACGCCTTCTTCCTGAACGATCACGTGCAAGAAGATGAGCTAACTCATGCCTCAAAGTCTTATCGACCTCAGCTTCAGAAATTTCTTTTAAGGCAGGATGAAGAACCACCTCCCAACGCTGGTAAGAAGCACGTCCTGCCGTCGTCCTAAGCCGTCGATTCCAACCCACAACAACACGTGCGGCAAGCTCAGGCGAATAAGGCTGCAACAGTTTCCTAGCCCGTTCCTCGAGTTCCTGATCACGATGGCAATCTGAATTGCGCTTGTATTCCAGTACTGTTACTAACTCCTGATTCCTAATTCGCAACCGTTCCGACCCCATCTCCTGCGGAGGCGAACTCTGAATGAAATGATCTAACGGTCCATCAGTAGTACGACTTAATTGTACTGTTTGTTGGGAAGGTGTCTGAACAGTTACCTTAGTTCTTAGAAATTTAAAAATCGAAGCTGTTATACTCATTAATTCAATCCTTCAAAATTCATCATGATAGCGAACGTTCTTGATCTTGAGTTCTTAAACTCGTTAAAGAATTTTTATAAAAATTCTTTTTTGTGTTCTTTCTCTTTGTGTTTCTTTGTGTTCTTTTGTGGCTATTTTTTCCTTCTTTCTGCTACTCCAGTTTAGTTTGAACTCATCAACTTTGCAACGAGCGCGAAGTGGTCTGCCTCTCCAGAACCTTGCTCAAAGCGTGCAACGTTCCTCCAATATCATTTGTTGTTGTTTGACGACCTAATGAAAAACGCACTGTCGCTTGAGCCAGCTCTTTATGAACACCCATAGCTTGTAATACATGAGAAGCCTGAATGGAGCCAACCATACAAGCAGAACCACTCGAAACACAGACTCCTTCTAAGTCAAGGGCCATGAGCAATGTCTCGCCATCACAGTGAGGAAAACTGACATTAAGCGTATTAAAAAGTGTCTTCTCAGGATCCCCATGGCGCACTGCTTCTGGATAAAGATGATGAATTCCAGCCCAAAGCTCTTGTCGAAGAGCTTGCTCTCGAACAGCCTCAACTCCTTCAAGAACTTCTTGCAAAGCCACCCTAGCAGCCACAGCCATACCCACAATAGTTGCCACATCTTCGGTTCCAGGACGCCGTTCCCCTTCTTGAAATCCACCATGTTGAATGGAATTAATAGAAACACCAGAGCGCAGCCAGAGTAACCCTGCCCCTTTTGGTCCATAAAACTTATGAGAGGCCAGCGAAAAGGCATCCACGCCAAGTTCCAAAGGAAAACACGAAAGCTTCCCAAAACTCTGCACCGCATCAGTGTGAAATAAAATACCTCGCTCATGGCAGAGTAAAGACAACTTTTCAATCGGTTGGATCACTCCAGTTTCATTGTTTGCCACCATCATCGAAACCAGAATGGTCTCGGGACGCAGTGCCTCCCGCAGTTGCTCAGGATCAATCATTCCTTGTTGATCCACTGGCAAAACTGTTAGATCAAATCCTTCATAATCTCGTAAAAACTGCATCGCATGAAGAACGGCATGATGCTCTGTTGCTGCTGTAATAAGATGATTCCCTCGCAAGCGATGACGGCGAGCTAACCCAAGCAGAGCAAGATTATCACTCTCCGTTCCTCCTGAAATAAAAATAATTTCATGCGACTTCACACGCAAAAGTGCTGCCAACTCATCACGAGCTTCATCAATAGCAGCTCGCACACGACGACCTGCTGCATGAATGCTTGAAGGATTGCCATAACCTCCCTCATTTCCCTGTAACCATGGAAGCATTGCCTCCAATGCTTCCTGACATAAAGGGGTTGTGGCATTGTAATCGAGGTAAAACATGAAGAAAGTTGAAGGGTTGAAAAGTTGAAAAGTTGAAAAAAGGCAAATAGCCACAATACCACTGCCCGGGAGGGCGTGGGATAGACTACGAAGAGCATTGCGAAGCATTGCTCAAGTAGCCCTTTACAAGGGTGAGCCGAGCAGGTGCGAGCGAATCAAAAGAACACAAAGAAACACAAAGAACTAGAACACACAAAAGAATTTTTATAAAAATTACGTAACTACCAACGCACATTAAAAAGAATTAAGATAATTAACTATTTAACCTTTCAACATTACAACCCGTAGGTTGGTAGTTACAAATTTACCACTAATCAATCAAGTTCACCGACAGGTTTCTTTTTTTTGTGTTTTTTTGTGTTCTTTTGTGGCTATTTTTCTTCCTTCTTCCTATTACTTCAGTTCAGTTTGAACTCACCTTCCTTTCAACTTTTTAACCTTTCAACTTTTCAACGAGTCGCGAAGCGGCTCTCCACCCATGCTCACCTACTTCCACATCCTCATTCTCGCTGTTATTCAAGGAGCTTGCGAACTTCTTCCTGTATCGAGTTCTGCCCATGTTATCGTTGCTGAAAAACTTATGGGCCTTAATCCTTCAGACCCTGCGATGACCCTTCTCCTTGTCATGCTCCATACTGGAACGATGTTTGCGGTCATCGTTTATTTTTGGAAAGGTTGGCAACGTGATTACTTCTCATCTCCTGCGGTTCTTGGTCACTTTGCAAAACAAATTGTGATAGCCACGCTCGCTACAGGTGTTCTGGGCTATGGACTAAAAATCATCATTGAAAAAATTTTTATGAGAAACACCCCTCATGCTGAAATTGAAAATCTTTTTTCCAATCTCCCGCTTATCGCAACAGCACTCGCTTCTGTGGGCATACTCATGATCATTGCAGGCTTACGAGAGAAAAAAGTTTCACTCAACGTTGAAATAAAAAATCACCACTCTTTCTGGATAGGAGTCATTCAAGGTATATGCCTTCCTTTTCGAGGATTCTCTCGTTCAGGCGCAACGATTTCAACAGGCCTTCTCTTCGGTTTACCCAAGCAAAAACTAGAAGAGTTTAGTTTTGCTTTAGCCGTTGTTCTCACCCCTGCAGTTATCGTTAAAGAATTACATCGCCTCATCCACGCCCATGCACTCAGTGCCCAAGGCCCTTTAACACCGCTCTATACCAAATGCATTATTGGAATGTTTCTCAGTTTTATTGCTGGGATGCTCGCCTTAAAATGGCTCTCCAAATGGCTTCAGGAAGGGTATTGGAAATTCTTCGGCTTTTATTGCCTTATCGCCGCCGCAGCGATTATTGTAATTTTTGTACTAACGTCACCATAACAGGCAGAAAAATAGCCACAAAAAAAACATCCAGAAAAGTAATGAGTGCCGAGTAACGAGTAGCGAGTTCAGAGACAGAACTTTCTACAATTAATTTTATATGAAAAATAAGTCCTGTCAAAATAAGGGTTACGAAAAACTGATTTTATTGCAATCTTGAATACTCGCCACCCGTTACTCGTTACCCGTTACTTGTCTCAACGTTCTTTTGTGGCTATTTTTCTCATTCTGCCTCCATCCTACAGCCTATAGCCTATAGCCTTTTCTCATGACTTCCGATATTATTTTACCTGATCTCCAATCAGCACTCCTCTGTGAGGACGTTCGTGCTGAAACGAGTGGACAACAAACCCTCATTGGCGTGATTGGAGCTATTCCAACATCCACACTTCCGATTGGTTTTTTAAAACTCTGCCTCTGGACTCGCTGGTGCGGCGGCTTAGGCAATTTTTGTCAACGATCAATGATTTTCGATCCAGAAGAAAACGAACCGATCGCACAAGCTGAAATTAATTTTCTCCTTAATGATATGAATGCTCATGCTACCAATATTCATTTTTTTGGTGGCATTAAATTCCATAAATATGGAATCTACCACATTGAAATTCATCTTGATGATCAACTTCAACTGCGCATTCCCTTTCCTGTTGTCCAAGTGAAATTAGAAGATGGGAGATAGAAGATGGAAGATAGGAGAACAGGTCATTGCGCATCTTCTTCTGAAAACCAGCACTTATTTCAACTAAATTTAAATAGCTTCGCTGTCGCTTCGTCACTCTCCTAAACTCCTAAACATTGCTCATCTTCTCCGTGTAATTACGAGAATACTATTGACATCCCTTAATTTTTTCCTATACTCCGTTCTTTCTATGGTAATCGTTCAGTCCTTAAAAAACTGCGTACTTGAGAATAAATTGTTACTTTTACTCCAGTCTCTTCGCAGAAGAGACTGAATGCTTATCTTCCCCGAAAACTGAATGAAGACTTTTTCCGCAAAAGCTAATGAAGTGAACCGCCAATGGTGGATCATCGATGCTAAAAATCAATACCTAGGCCATGTTGCTGTTCAAGCTACGAATCTCCTTCGTGGCAAGCACAAGCCCATTTTTACTCCTCATGTTGATACTGGCGATTTCGTCGTTGTTATCAATGCAGGAGAAGTACAAATCGGAGGCAAAAAAGAAACTCAGAAGACTTACATGAGTTTCTCTGGTTTCGTTGGTGGCCATAAGTCAGAAACTTTCCGCCAACGTCGTGAACGTCGTCCAGAACTTCTCATTGAGAAAGCTGTTAAAGGAATGATTCCTCATAATCGACTAGGAGCCACTATCTATCGCAAGCTCAAGGTTTATGCTGGTGCCGAACATCCACATGGCGCTCAAAACCCAGCACCTGTTCAACACTAAATTTCAGTATCTCTTATTTTTATGCCCAAAGAAACAGTTGCCGCTCCCGCTCAAGCTACCGAACCACCTGCTAAAGCTGGTAAAAAACTTACATCCGAAGAAACAGTTGCTTCTGCTGCTAAAGCTACTAAACCACCTGCTAAAGCTGGTAAAAAAATTGCTACAGGACGCCGGAAAACAGCCGTAGCTACCATTCGCCTTACAGATGGTTCTGGAAAGATTTCTGTTAATGGACGTGAGTTCTCTGACTATTTTCCTACCATCTCGATGCAGAACAAAGTTCTTCGTCCCTTGGATACAGTTCATGCTACAAAAGCTTATGACATCATTGTAAAAGCTCAAGGTGGCGGACTCAACGGACAAGCTGGTGCTCTTAGCCTTGCGATCGCACGTGCTCTTAATGAAATTGATCAAGACCTTCGTCCTGCTTTAAAGCAGGGGGGACTTCTTACTCGTGATCCTCGTCGCCGGGAGCGTAACAAGCCAGGTCGCGCAGGTGCTCGTAAACGCTTCCAGTTCTCCAAGCGTTAATCAAAAGATTCAGTTTTTTCTTTCAAAAAGGGCTTCGATTTATTTCGAAGCCCTTTTTTATTTCCTTGTAAAATATTAGAACCCGTCTAGAGTGCTCCGATGTTACGAGTCGGAATTGTCGGTCTACCCAACGTTGGAAAATCCACCCTCTTTAATGCGCTCACACGGAGCCGCAAAGCCGAGGCTGCGAATTTTCCTTTTTGCACTATTGAACCTAATGTCGGTGTCGTCATCGTTCCTGATCAACGACTCACCCGTCTAGCAGAAATTGCAGGTTCTCTAAAAATTATTCCAGCCGCCATCGAAGTGGTCGATATTGCTGGTCTGGTCAAAGGTGCTAGTGAAGGAGAAGGCCTTGGCAACCAATTCCTCGGTCATATCCGTGAAGTGGATGCTATTGTTCAAGTCGTACGCTGCTTTGATAATGAGAATATTCATCATGTCGCAGGAAGTATTGATCCTTTACGAGATATTGAAATTATCAGCACCGAGTTAATCCTTGCCGATATGGCAAGCGTACAAAAACGCATCGACCGCCAAGGAAAAGCGGCGCGTACAGGTGATAAAGTTGCCAAGGCGGAAATTGCCCTCGGTGAAAAACTTCTTCCTCATCTCAACAGCGGCGCTCCAGCTTCTACAGCAGATCTCTCTCTGGAAGAAAAAAAACTCATGGCTAGTTTTTATCTCTTAAGTGCTAAACCCGTCCTCTTTGCCGCTAACGTTGAAGAACAAGATTTGGCCGCCTTTGACGACACCTCAAGAGCTGCTACTCAATGTGTTCAGGCAGTTAAAGAATACGCCAAAGCTCATTATGGCACATCGACGGTTGTTATTAGTGCACAGATTGAAAGTGAACTCGCAGAACTTTCTCCGGAAGAAGCTGCTGAGTATCTCTCTGAACTTGGGATCACCGATAGTGGCGTGGGACTACTGATTCGTAGTGCATACCAATTACTTGGTCTACGCACCTACTTTACCTATGGTCCTAAAGAAACCCGCGCTTGGACTATTAAAGCTGGAGATAAAGCTCCTGCCGCTGCCGGAGTTATTCATAGCGATTTTGAACGAGGATTTATCGCAGCGGAAACAATGGCCTACAACGACCTTAACGAACTTGGTTCCCCAGCAAAATGCCGTGAAGTTGGTAAATTACGTATTGAAGGTAAGGAATACGAGGTCAAGGATGGCGACGTGATGGAATTCCGTTTTAATGTTTAGCAACGTCACCGTTACAGACAGAAAAATAGCCACAAAAGAACACAAAAAAGCACAAAAAAAAGAAACTGAAACTTAGCAGCAAGCTTGATTGATTAGTTCATCTGTTGTGCAATTTTTGGTACTCTCAGTTGAGTAGGCCCCCAATTTCTACCTCCCTTATTTCACGATAGCAAATATTCTTTATCTTGAATTTTTAAATTCGTTAAAGAATTTTTATAAAAATTCTTCTTTTTGTGTTCTTGTTCTTTGTGTTCTTTTGTGGCTATTTTCTGCCTTCTTCGTTTTTGACCTTCCTCCCATCTTCTATCTCTTGTCATGACAGCTTCTTTTGCTCAACGTGATTCTGATTCTCTAGGACGCTCTCTTCCTGAAACAGAGCATTCCTTTCGTACCTGCTTTCAGCGCGACCGGGACCGGATCATCCATAGTTCAGCATTTCGAAGACTTGATGGAAAGACACAGGTCTTTCTTAATGGCAAAGGTGATTACTATCGGACTCGCCTCACCCACACCATTGAAGTTGCTTCTATTAGCCGTACCATTGCAAGAGCCTTGGGCCTTAATGAAGACCTTACGGAAGCTATTGCACTTGCTCATGACTTAGGTCATCCCCCTTCAGGTCATGCAGGAGAAGAGACACTTCATGAATTAATGAAAGATCATGGAGGGTTTGACCACAATGAACAGAGCCTTCGTGTGGTGGAACTCTTAGAAGAAAGTTACCCTCAACATCCAGGACTTAACCTCTCCTATGAAGTCCTTGAAGGACTTCGAAAACATCATCATCGCTTCCATCCTCCTCAAGGAGAAGACTACGCCAGCCCCTCCCTTGAAGCACAAGTAGCCAATATTGCCGATGAAATAGCCTACTACAGCCATGATCTTGATGATGGAATGGAGGCTGGTCTACTCGATCCTCAAGACCTTGATGCACTCACCCTGTGGCAAGAGGCAAAACAACAAGCCATTGATGAAGTTGCAGCTCAGGTTGGCGAAGAAGCAGCGCAAAAAAATCGCAAATTTGTCCTTCGCTGCCTTATTAATCGACAGGTCAAAGAGCTCATCACCTCAAGTCTAACAACTCTTAATGTGTTCAATATTCGTTCCATTACTGAGGTAAGAAACCACCCCCATGCTCTGATTGGCTTCAGTGCTGCTCATAAAAAAGAGAATCTTGTCCTACGCCATTTTCTCTACGAACGCTTCTATCGACATCCTAGTATTGCTACAGCTAATAAAGAAGCCTGCCAGAAAATTAAAACACTCTTCAAACATTTCATTGCTAACCCTCACCTTCTTGGCGAGCGGTTTCTGCAACGGCTAGAACATGAAGGAAAACATCGTGTGATTTGCGACTATATCGCAGGCATGACCGATCGGTACCTAGTAGTCATTCAGTCCTTGCTACGCAACGACTGAAGTAAAATAATTTTTGTAGTGCCTCGTTCTCTTCTCACAAAAAAAGTAAATATTCGCCTCATCCAGTCAGTAAAATTTCTCTACATATGCTGGAAGCCTTTGCTACAGCGACTGAGGGGGCATAGGAAAATTGGGGTCAGGGTTCGCAATCTTGACCAAAACGTGATTCCATCGCATTAACTGCAGAGAAGTTTGCACCTTCAGATCCTTCCAAAATAAAGAGCCCCATTGGTTAAGATTCGAGACCCTGACCCCATTTTCCTAACTGGGTTAGCTTAATATTTACAAAAAAAATCCATCGCTATTCATTCAAGAAATAGCGATGGACTTAAACTAAAACGACCCTTTTAAGCCGTTATCAGAAGACGCACATTACATGCTTCTTAGTGAGAGTTAGGGTAAGTCTGCTGTGAAGGAGCTCCTCCATTTTCATATGTTGGATTTACTGACCTTATGTCGTTCACTTCTTGTTTTGCTGCTGCCTCTTGTGCTGCCGTTGTTGCCGTTGCTCCAAGTGCTTTCGATGCTGGCTGTGACAATAATATTGATGATTGGGGAGACCTCATCTTTGAACCACCAGCAGGATTACGTGACGCACCTATGTCTTGAGAAGCTAATCCTGCTTGCTGTGTTCCAACTGCTCTTCCCGCTGGCTTCAGTGTACCACTACCATGACTACCTGTTTTAGAGCTCTGTAAACCCTGATGCTGCGTACTACCATGGCGACCTACTTCTTTCTGAGAAGTTGATCCTAAAGTAGTCGACACTGATCGCGCAGTTGTAGCTGTAGTTATTGATTGTATATTACGTGGTTGACTAGCAGTAATTATTGCGGCTTCTGCTGTTGTTTGAGCTGAAACAAGACCTGTTGTCAGGGCTGTGGAGAGGAGTGAAATGAGTAGTTTCTTATTCATGGTTTGTTGATGGGTTAAGTGTTACTGCTGTCATGGAGTTTTCCATGATGTGAGTGAGTTCTCTATCAGAGCTCTCATCCAGCGTCTCTCATTCAAAAACAGAGGTCAATAGAAAATCAACTACACAAAATCTTTTATTTGGTCATTAATTCTTTGAATAGTCCCTAATACCTTCTCAGGCAAGGTTTCTGGCGTAATGCCCGCTGTATTCATGGTTGTGGCAGCCATTGCTGTTGGAGTCACTGATAACTTACAGCAAACAAGTGTCCCTCCATGATACGGAACGACCTGAACAGATCCTGAAGTTTCTTGTATCCCAATATTCACCTTCTCAGAATTCCACTCCATGGTATATCCCTCATTATGATCTAATGTTGTGAAAGTTCTCTTGAGGTCCATTGAAAGGTCTCCAATGAACGGAGCTTTTATTTTATAGTTTTCCTGATTGGTAGTAATATTATGATCGATCGGTGCTGTTTTATTAAGAGTGTACGTGCAATTCGTAGCAAATTTATGACCATTTCGTAAAATCATCATGACAGTATCAGGAGAAGCATTGATAAAAGAATGAACCGTAACAGTAGGAGCATCCACGATCGTATTACCATACACCATCCCGGCAACAAGAACAGGGGTAGTCGTTACATTAACGGCAAGGCCCTCGTTTTCCAGGAGATCTTGTTGATTCTTTTCCAAGGCATTCACCAACGTCATCGCACGCGTTGATGTTGCTTGAGTTGTTTTCTCTTGAACATCAGAAGGTTAAACAGCAAGATGAGAATCTTGTGATGTCGTTGAGAACGTACTCTTATTAACTTGACATCGATCAATAAAAAATAGGATTGGGCGATTTCACGGGTATCTGACCTCGCATTGTTTGTTCTATTTTCTTTTTATTTTTTGCATGCAGTAATCTTTGCTGTGCTAGATTAGCACCTATCAGTTGTGAACCTAAGTCTGGAGATTGAGTGACCGTTGCATTATTTACGGTAGGTGGTATGATCACTCCTGTCGTACCACCACTCAGCGTCTGATTGTATTGAGCTATTAAAGCTGGTTGTGTCATTAAAATAACAACCATTAAGAAAAGGGCGGAAAATAATTGTGTTAAGATTTTTTTATTCATGATCTTAGCGACCAAAATTCATGAAGATGTTGGTCGTGTTTAATGGTTTAAATGTTTAGGGGTTTAAGGGAAAGTTTTTCTGTGACTCCTTTATTTTATCTTCTAAACTTCTCACCTCTTAAACAACTATCTTGGTAGTTACGATTTGGATTGATGGAATGCGACTATTTGTTGACAATTAGCTCCTTACTCTGGAAAGAAGATCCTCCCATAAGAAGACTTTCTCACTGAAGTGGAGCTGCTCCCTGATTTGGACCTGCTCCCTGATTTGGACCTGCTCCCTGAGAAGCGCTTCCTTGGAGAGGCCTTGCTCCCTGAACAGGAGCTGATTTTTCCTGAGACGTTGTGCTCTGAAGAGGTGTTGGGCTCAGAAGAGGACCTGCTCCCTGATTTGGACCTGCTCTTAGAACAGAAGATCCTTCTTGAAGAGGCCCTGTAACCAGAAGTTGTTTGCTTTGAGGAGGTGTTGCGCCCAGAAGAGGACTTCCTCCTTGAAGTGAATTTGGCTTCTGATAAGTTCCCACTCTTTGCGGAGAAGGCGCTTTATTAATAAAAGAAGATTTTGTGAGTGGAGTGATTTTTGGTGAAATGCTCACGGATCGACTTGGCGGAGCATTTATTTTTGGTCGTAGTGGTACACTTGCTTGTAGAGGCTTATGTGATTCTTGATTTTGATCTGAAGAGCTCTGGCCTATAGCCGTTGCAATAAGACTTGTTGTCAAGAACGTAGCAAAAAATGAGGTGATAAGTTTTTTATTCATGGTTAAAGGCCGAATATAAGTTGTCAGTTGTCAGTTGACTTTTTCGCTTACGCTCAAAAGTCTATGCTGACCAGCGGCGTTGTTATATTCCAAGTATCTTTACTCTCGAAGCTTTCTAATAAAGGATTCAAGGGGCTTTATTATTTAACCGCAAAGAACGCAGAGAATAGATTGCGAAATGAAAGATTCTTAAAAATGAATTTCAAGGGGTTTCTCTTACAATAGTACAAGTTCTTTAATATTTTTCATTCTTTGCGTTCTCTGTGTTCTTTGCGGTTAATTAAAATTCCTTGTATTTTACGATTGCTAGTCTTCTTTAGTTAAAATCTTAAAGAATTTTTATAAAAATTCTTTTTTTGTGTTCTTTGTGTATCTTTGTGCTCCTTGAGGTGAATTTCTTCTCTTGCTAGTTACGACCTCGCTGCCGCCACGACGGCCGCTACGGTCATTCCAAGTTCTTCAAGAACTATGGCTCCTGGAGCACTGAGACCAAAGCGATTAATCCCGACACTCTTTCCATCGAGACCAATAAATTGAAACCACGATTGGGAAACAGCGGCCTCCACTGAAACGCGTTTGCGACAGCCTTTAGGAAGCACTTCCTCTTGATAAGTGGCATCCTGACGTAGAAAGCGCTCCATGCAAGGCATGGAGACCACACGCGTTCCTTCACCAAGTTCTGTAGCGGCTTGCAGTGCAAGCTGCAACTCACTCCCCGTGGCAAGAAGAATAACCTCCAAAGG
>DATEBV010000330.1:0-7642 GCA_035287205.1 Chthoniobacterales bacterium
TTTCTCGCTTCGCATAAAATGATTCATCACCTACAGCCACATCGTCGAAATCTTTCATTCGCCTTGTATTTACAAGCTTTGCACAGAGCCTCATCACGATTCAGTATGAAATATTCGGGTTAAAGTAAAAGTTTCTATTGGTTAAGATTTGAGACCCTGACCCCCATCCGATTCAGAAAAACTTCAGTTCAGTTTGAACTCACTGAACGGTTACGCTTGGCGGTTTCAAATAAAGTGGTTCGGGTGTTCTTTCTGAGGGAGTAGCAGAGAAACCTAATGAGGCTAGTAAAACAGCATTTGGAGTCATGATCTCTACTTTTTGTGATGGAGGGATTTGAGGCAGAAGTGTCGAGGCGATAAGAGGCAAAGAAGGATGAGCTTCTAGATGTTCTAATACGTCAGATGGAGGTAAAAGAAAAGGTTCTTTTACAAACCGAAGATCGATTATACAAGCTAGCCAATACTGGCCTCCTCGTGCATCACCACAAGCCCAATAACCTGATTTAGAACCTGGCAATGCCAAAGGTGATGGAATTCCTACAAGTGGGCAAGAAAGAGCTGATGCTATTCCTTGAGCTGCAGCAATGCTTGCTCTAAGGCCATTATAGGAACCAGGTCCAAGGCCTACGACGATGCGATCCGGTTTTCCCTGTTGTTGAAAAACCTCTTCAAGGCCTTGAAAAAAAACAGAAGAATTAATCCTCTCATGAGCCTGGTCGTAGCAGTAGAGAATTTTACTTTCAGAAGTTGAAAATTCTACCATGGCTACCGAAGCAACAGGAGAAGAGGCATCAAGAGCAAGAATTTTCATGAGAGAAGAGAGGAAATAGCCACAAAAGAACACAAAGAAGCACAAAAACAAACTTTTTTTCAACCATTGATACCTCTTTAATGATCAATTATTTTTTAGATTCCTTAGTGTCATCTGTTTCAGGGTGAGAAGGAGTAGAGGATGTAGAGGAACCGGATAAACGAGCTTTAGTAGTATCGCTTGATCGATCACTTCCAGATTCTATTGTGTCTAAATGAGCTATGGTAGAAGGAGGATGCTGATTAACAGTAGGAGAGCGTTCTTCGAGAGATGAGAGAGAGTCTATTGCAACTTGAACATCAACTAAAGCATTTAATAGAGGTTCTACATCCTGATTAAATTGAATAGGTGATACTCTATCTCTACTGTTCAAATCATGAAGAATATCTTGGATAGCATTTCTATTTATTGTTAGGCCTGCTCTTTCTCTTTGATATGAAGTTGAAGTCAGGGGCGTAAAAGCTTGTAGTGCCTTTGTATTAATTGTTTGAACCTTTGTAGCAAAATCAACGATATTGGCGACTGATAAAGAGGCCCTATTGTTTTGCAGTATTTCAGCCTCAGTTTTAATTTCCTCCATTTCACGGTGAAAGGTTTCACGTTGAGGAGGAACAATCGTCACTATACCAAGTTCAGTATCAGTAGAGTTTGGTGTTATCTCGAAATGTTCTGAATCATTATGAGCTGCTATATTTGTTTGATCATGTTGGTTGGAATTGTTAATAGTAGTGACCAATCGATTGCCCATAGCTCCGCTCCTAATCTGGGGTTGAGAATCATTAGTCGTTGTGTGCCATGGAGCCTCTATTATTCTTGATAGATCAATTCTATTAGCGCTCATATTTTTGATGTTTTATTATTAACATGAAAACTCAATGAATTTTTCGAGCATTGAGCATTTCTATAAGTTGATCAGCAGTTTCTAGGCTAGTATGACTTATTGTTATCATATCACCAATAGTTTTGCTCTTTGCATCTTCAGGATCAGAAAGAATGTTATGATATGTAAGATTGTAGAGAATATTCGTGTATTCTTTTTCAGAAGTGAAATTTTGTTGTTGCTCTAAGTTAACTTGAACCAATGCCTCTGGAGAAGTATTGGAATACTTGATAAGAAGATTTTTTTTAGTACTAAGAATTTTTCCTTCATCTCTTACCAGGGAACGTGCTCGATAGGCCCTTAATCTTTGGCTTTTATTAAGAGTCTTTACAACCTCAGAATCTGAGACCTCAAAAACATTCTTTGTTTCTTGAAGAGCCTGAAGAGTATTAATAGTTCTATTGACGACTATACTAGCTTCGCTATCTTCCATAGGTATTATTTCTTCCTCTGGAAGAATTTCAATAGGAATTTCAATAGGGCTATCATCAAAACAGTAGTGTTCCTTAATAGGTCTTATATTTTCTTTGGCAACAGTTCTAGATGCAATAATTATTAAATTACGCGCAGCACTGGCGAGCGTTTTTACGGATTGTTCATTTTGTAGCGTGTTATTATTTTCAATTAAGGTGAGAAGAGTTTGAAGTTTTTCTTTTACTTTAGAATAACCTTGAGCGTAAATAGCGGCTCTTTTCGTTGAAACTTCGACCTCTTCTTCAGGTAGCAGAGCGGCTTCTGATTCAATTTTACTGCACCAATCTTGTAATGATTTCGTTAATTTTTTTTGTTCTTTTATTTCAGGCAAGGATATTTTTTGTAAACAATTGTTCTTAGTAGGGGAGGAGGGAGATGATTCTATTTCTTCTTGATTAGAAGAGAGAGAAAAGGAGACGTGCGACTTCGATATGGGAGGCTTATTTTCTTTTTGGAATGAGGAATCTATTTCTTCTGGATGGGATAAAAAAGAAAGATGTTCTGGAGCTACAGAAATAGTTTTATTGTCACTAAAGTTCTTTTCTTCATCCTGGCTGGCCTTAAGATTAAAACTAGGTAATGGAGTATCTATTAGTGATATTGGATCAATTGATGGAGTATTGATTTTATTCATAGAGTTTTCCTCAGCCATCGTAAAAACCATATCGATTAATTCGTTGATAATTGCTCCTACGATTTCATTGTTTTGAGCAAAGAGAGGCTGCACATTGAACATAACAAGGAAGCAGTATGTGATCAATAGAGATATCTTGGGGAGGGGGATAGTCATAGGAATGGATGGTACTAATGTACAGCTTCTCAACAAACGATGCAATGCCTTCTTCGATCCGATTGTTCCCGATGAATTGCTAATTTTAGCAACGTCACTTTATTTTGCAGAAATGAAGTGATGTTGGTAGTAGGAGAACTCCCGTTCATATTCACCAAGTGGAGTAATAGTGATATGCAAGGTAGCAGGTGGAAGGAGTTGGGGGAATTTATTACCCCATTCGACGACACTGATTCCTTCAGAAAAATAATCATCTAATCCTAAGTCAATAGCCTCAAATTCGCTCTTTAAACGATAGAAATCAAAATGGTGAAGACGGTTCTCTGATTTGCCATAACTGTGCAAGAGCGTGAAGGTAGGGCTTGTAACCTCTTGCTCAATACCAAGAGCGAGAGCCATTCCTTTGACGAAATGAGTCTTTCCTGCTCCTAAAGGGCCTTCAAGGTTAATGACCGTGGGAGGGGTAAGGGTAACTATTCGGCCAGTCGGCCAAATAGAGGCTGGAGGTTGGAGGTTGGAGGTTGTAGATACCGCAGTTGCGGCAGGAGATGGAAGATGGGAGATAGAAGATAGAAGCTCAGGATCACTCTCATGATGTGTTGGAGCACATTCTACCGATGAGTTAACCGAATATTTACGGGTGAGGGAGGCGACAACTTTTTTGGCAAGAGCATAAGTTTCCTCAATGCTTGAAGAACGGTAACTCCCAAGGAAGCTACCGTTCGTAGTTGGTAGTTCGAAGGTCGTAGAGTTTTGAATCGCCATTTACAAATAGTAAGTTCAAAATAAACAGAAAAACCAAAATAGTTTACAGAAAGAACGTGGAAACAAGTAACGGGGTGAATACTAAGCTAATCCAGTTGATAAAATTTGTTCAGGTGTGTGCGGATCCTTTACTAAAGCAATTTTGCAAGCAAAAATTAAGGGTCAAATAAAAAATCCGTTTGATTTTTAACCTTGTCACGAAGTGACCAAAAATCAACTTAAACTTAAACTTATAACTTAAACTAACTATTCGGCCTATTGGTCGAATAGTTACGCCAGTTGCTTAATCAGCGTTTCAGCAATTTCTGCAGGGGTTTCAGCAATAGCAATTCCTGCAGCACGTAAAGCATCAATTTTGCCAGCGGCCGTACCATGGCCTCCTTGAATGATAGCACCTGCGTGGCCCATGCGACGTCCTTCTGGAGCCGTAGCTCCTGCGATAAAGGCTATAATTGGTTTATGACAATTTTCTTTAGCCCAAGCTGCAGCTTCTTCTTCTTCGGAACCACCGATTTCACCAATCATAATAATCGCATCAGTTCCTGGATCAGCTGTGAAAAGTCGTAGAGCATCAGTATGTGTCATGCCATGGATAGGGTCGCCGCCGATACCAATGCAGGTGGATTGTCCTAGACCACGAGAAGTGAGTTGCCAGACAGCCTCGTAGGTGAGAGTTCCTGAGCGAGAGACAACACCAATGGAGCCGGGTTGATGAATATAGCCTGGCATAATACCGATTTTGCATTGACCAGGAGTAATAATACCAGGGCAATTAGGACCAATGAGTGTAAGACCTTGAGCTAACCGGTCGGCAAGTGCCAGTTTAACCCTCATCATGTCATGAACAGGAATTCCTTCTGTAATACAGACAATAACTTCAATTCCAGCCTCAGCTGCTTCTAGAATTGCATCTGCAGCACCAGCAGCAGGAACAAAAATCATCGTTGCATTGCAGCCTGTTTTGAGTCGTGCTTCTTCTGTAGTATCAAAGACAGGAATCGTTTCATCAAAAACTTCTCCGCCACGGCCAGGAGTGACCCCTGCAACGACATTAGTTCCATAATCACGGCATCCTCGTGCATGAAAGGCGCCTGCTTTACCAGTGATGCCTTGAACAAGAAGGCGTGTATTTTTATCAATAAGAACGGACATAAAGGGAAATCGCTTTGCGATTGGTTGAAAGGTTGAAAGGCCGTTTTGCGGCAGTTGAAAGGTTGAAAGGACTCATCGAATCGCTAAATGCAATTTTTTGAGTTTTTTGAGCTCTTTTGTGGCTATTCTTTAGTTTTTTGTGCGGCGGCAACTACTTTTTTTGCAGCGTCAGCAAGGTCGTTAGCAGATTGTAGAGGAAGTTGAGATTCTTCAAGGAGTTTCTTTCCTTCAGCAACATTGGTTCCTTCAAGGCGAACAACTAGAGGAACAGCAAGATGTGTTGTTTTAACAGCATTAATAATTCCTTGAGCAATGATATCGCAGCGCATAATGCCGCCAAAAATATTTACAAGAATGGCTTTTACTTTAGGATCAGCTGAAAGAATTTTGAAAGCCTCTGTAACTTGTTCTTCAGTGGCTCCACCACCAACATCAAGGAAGTTGGCAGGATCGCCTCCATGATACTTAATAATGTCCATAGTTCCCATGGCAAGGCCAGCACCGTTCACGAGGCAGGCAATATTGCCATCGAGACCAATATAATTAAGATTAAATTCTGAAGCTGCTACTTCTCGAGGATCTTCTTCGCTGGTATCACGCATGGCGAGGATTTCAGGATGTCTGAAAAGAGCATTATCATCAAAACTAAGTTTGGCATCTAGAGCTAAAACATTACCGTCTGTCGTAAGAACAAGAGGGTTGATTTCAAGCATCATGCAGTCACACTCTTGAAACATCCGATAAAGGTTAATGAAAAGCTTGCTGGCAGCAATTAATTGTTTTCCTGTAAAACCCAGGCGACGTGCAAGTTTACGACTTTGGTGTGGCTGTAATCCAAGGAGTGGATGAGCTGTTTCTTTCCAGATTTTTTCAGGAGTTTCTTTCGCTACAGTTTCAATTTCTACGCCACCTTCTGTACTGGCGATAACCAAGGGAGCTCCTGTCTCACGATCAAGAAGAATAGCAAAGTAGAATTCTTTTTCAATATTTACTGACTCCGCAATAAGAACTTTCTGAACTAATTTTCCTTCAGGTCCCGTTTGATGCGTGACGAGAGTATTGCCGAGCATCTGGCCAGCAAGTTGTTCAGCACTTGCTGCATCATGAACAATTTGAACGCCTCCTTTAAGACCATTCGTAAAAGTCCCTTTCCCACGGCCGCCAGCATGAATTTGAGCTTTGACAACAATTTCTTTTGCTTTTAGCGAAGAGGCAATTTCGAAGGCTTCTTTAGCTGTTGTTGCAACACCACCAGGGGATGTGGCGACTTCAAAACGTTGGAAGAGTTGTTTGGCTTGGTATTCGTGGATGTTCATGAAAGAAATTAACAGGGATGAAAGCGATAAAAGGGATGTAAGCGTTCAGCTCCCCTCCTTCGGAGGACGGACCTGAACCAAATAATTGAGCTGCGAAGGTGTAGTGTAATACGTTGTATAGTTTGTATAGATTGATTCTTAACACAGATATTTCATGATGATGAGCATAAAATATTCGAATTAATTTTCAAGTGCAGTGGCAAGCGAAAGACCGTAGCTGAAAAACAGCAGAAATGCAAAAGTTAGTTACAGATATTTTATAACTCCCAAGGTAGAGACCTTGGGAGTGTTGAAAAGTTGAAGGGTTGAAGGGTTGAATACCACTGCTCGGAAGGGCGCGGGATAGACTGTTCCAAGCGTAAGCTTGGGACGGTCAATACTCCTAAAGAAGGGCGCGGTATAGACTACGAAAAACATTGCTTGAGTAGCTCTTCAGGGGTGAGCCGAACGGGAGAGAGCGAGTCAAAGGATGCTTTGCAGCCACTTGATTCCAATAGCACTAAACGAACGCTGTCACTCGTCGTATTCTTATTCAAGGAGAACTTCTCTTCACCCTTTTAATCTTTCAACGCTGCGAAGCGGTCTAATTGCCAGACCCAATGTAGGTAGCAGAGGTATTGCCTAGGCAAGCCTGTTGTCCAAAAGCAGGAGGTTTTTTTATTTCATAGACGTTATTATTAGCTGTTTTGCATGTTTGAGTATCATAGAGCATAACAGCCTGTCCCTGATTTTTCGAGCTATTAGGAGCATTGACGGCTAAATAACGCCCTGTTTGTTGCTGTTGTTGTGCGTTCAAATTTGCATAGTAAAGACGTGCGCGTGCTTCAGCAATACGACGTTGGTCAATCGTAGCTCGGTTTTTAGCATAAAGGTAAGTTCCTCCTCCCGCAAGAGCAGCTGCGCCAAGAGCGACGGGAATAGTGATTCCAGGACTTACTCCAGGAACTCCTAGGGCGACTCCTGCAGCCGTTCCTGCTGCACCAGCGGCAATAAGAGCGTTTTCGACAGGGGTTAGATTAGAGCATCCTGTGATGCTAAGAGAAAGGAGAAGAAGGGGGATGAGGAGGGAGTGGCGCACAAATAGGTTAGAGGTTGGAGGTTGGAGATGCTGCTGCTGCGACCTTAACCATCCGGCCAACAGGCCGAATGGAAGTTTAAGTTAAGAGTTTAAGTTTAAGTTTAAGTTAATTTTTGCTCACTTCGTGACAAGAAAGAGATCAAAGAAATTAACCACAAAAGAACACAAAGAACAATAACACAAAAAGAGAAATTTTATAAAAATTCTTTAACACATTTTAAAAACTAAAAGCATAAATACTCAAAATACCATTTTCTCGAAAATTGATTGATTATGTTGAGCAATTTTTTAAACTGATTGCCGAAGGTAACAAAATAAACTCGTTACCCTTTACCCTTTACTCGTTACTTGTCTCTAGCTAAGCCAGATACCAAAT
>DATEBV010000331.1:0-9563 GCA_035287205.1 Chthoniobacterales bacterium
TTTCTTCTTTTGTGTTTTTTTGTGTTCTTTTGTGGCTATTTTCTTTTTTCTTTTCCTGCTGCTTACGCAGAAAAACTTTCGCCGCAAGAGCAATGAGCGACAGCATTGGGATTAGTGACTTTAAATCCTCCTTTTTGCAAATCATCGCTATAATCAAGTTCTGAACCACTCACAAAGAGAGCACTCTTTGGGTCAATGACGATACGGACTCCAAGGGACTCCACTATAATATCGCGAGCTACGGGACCATCAACAAGATCCATCTTATATTGAAGGCCGGAGCAACCTCCTCCAATAACAGCGACACGAAGAGCTCCTTGAGGACGACCTTGACGTGTTAAGAGAGAGGTTAACTTTGTTGAAGCCGCTTGGGTGATACGACAGAGTTTTTCATTGCCGATACGATAGAGTGGTTGGGGGGAGGCTGTTACTGACATAG
Organism: Chthoniobacterales bacterium; assembly: GCA_035287205.1. Classification (GTDB taxonomy): domain Bacteria; phylum Verrucomicrobiota; class Verrucomicrobiia; order Chthoniobacterales; family UBA6821; genus CAIWMF01. Next base: position 440 of record DATEBV010000331.1, read on the forward strand.
AAAAAAGATGAGATCAAACTGAACTGAAGTAATAAAAGAAAGGGAGAAAATAGCCACAAAAGAGCACAAAAGAAACACAAAGATATTCTATATTATAGCATCGATCGATTATGCTTTCCTTGCGAAAGCTTGATTATTTCATCTATATTCATCACAATACTTGGGCTGAAGATTATTATTTTAACAGATCATTTGTTTGTTTACAATGCCAATGATGTGCTTGTAAAATGCATGTTTTGCTACAAGTTAAGCCAATTATACCAACGTCACTTTATTTTTTTAAATGACCACTATCGACCAATTATTTACTAATAACGAAACTTGGGCTAGTCAGCTTCGGCAGCAAAACCCCGATTTTTTTGAAAATCTTTCCAAGCAGCAACAGCCCGAATACCTTTGGATTGGCTGTTCGGATAGTCGTGTACCTGCCAATGAAATTATTGGATTAGCACCAGGAGAGCTTTTTGTTCATCGCAATATTGCCAATGTTGTTGTGCATACAGATCTCAATGCTCTCTCTGTTATTCAATTTGCCGTTGATGTGTTGAAGGTGAAACATATTATTGTCTGTGGGCATTATGGTTGTAGTGGTGTTTTGACCACGCTTCGTGGAGAACGTATTGGCCTCTCAGATAATTGGTTGAGGCATATTGATGATGTATTACATAAACACCATTCTTTATTAGAACCTATCAGTGATGAAACAGATCGTTGCAATCGCCTTTGTGAATTCAATGTGATCGAGCAGGTGCTCAATGTGTGCAAAACAACAATTGTTCGCGATGCCTGGGATAGAGATCAAGAGGTTACTGTGCATGGATGGATCTATGGTACACGAGATGGACTCTTAAAAGATTTACGCTGCTCTATTGCTTCCGTGAATGATGTTAAAAATTCTTATGGTAAAGCGATTTCAATGATTTCTGAGGCGTAGACAGGGCTAATTTACCGAAATGCATAAACAGGGTGAAAGAGGATGAAAGAAGAAGAAAATTAACAGGGATGGAAGGGATAAATACAGGGAGAAGCTGATTAATGAAAAAGTTTTTTTGCAGTGCTTTGCTATCATCTATTATCTATTAAATTTCAACTTATTATCCCATTGGAAAAATTAGCCCTGAGGCGTAGATAGAGTTTTCATTAATCAATATTTTTTTCTGCCATCCCTTTTATCCCTTCCATCCCTGTTAATTTTTCTTTCATGCGTGATTTTGCTCCTTGGTCCTGGTTTGTTATTATGTTAGGAGGTGCCTTTGGTACTGGCTTACGCCTGTTTTTATCAACTTGGATTGCACTTCAAATTGGAGAGAGCTTTCCGTGGGGAACTCTGGTTGTGAATATTCTGGGTTGTTTTGTGATAGGACTCTTTGGTGGACTCACTGGACCTGACGGCATATTTTTAACCTCTCCTTTAATGCGACAAGCCGTCATGATAGGAGTGCTCGGAGGGTTTACGACCTTCTCTTCCTTTACGCTGCAAACACTTTCTTTATTCTCCGATGGTGAATGGCTCTATGCTGCTATGAATATTGCCTTATCGCTTGTTCTCTGCCTGACGTGTACTTGGGGAGGGGATGCTATTGCTCGGCTTGTGCAATACCGATAACTATTTGATGGAAAAATAGCCACAAAAGAACACAAAAAAGCACAAAAAAAGGATAATCTATAGAAATATTGGAAGCACTGGAAAAAGTTCTTCATCCTCCTTCCTTACGACCAATTGCTCAATATAGACTGTAAATATTCGGTTAACCCATAGGTAAAATGTGCCAGAGAACCAACTAATCATCAGAGTGATTCTTCAAATCTTAATCAGTGTATCGATCTTCCTACAGCCTATAGCCTTCAGCCTTTAGCCTCTATTCGGCCTGTTGGCCGAATAATTACCATAGACTGTGTACATCAAGCTCAAGTAATATATTAATCAGACAAGTCCACCGCCAAATCTTTTTTTTTGTGTTCTTTTGTGTTCTTTTGTGGTTAATTTCTTCTCTTCTCTGCTTCCTTCTTTCATTCCTTTGTGGTGAATTTCTTTCTGCTTAAGAAACCTTAGTACTCATAAAAGTAGAACTAATCTTGGCTCGTCGGCCGAATAGTTACCAATAATCTATGCAACTTGCTGAAAACCAAATAACTGCTCAACCTTCTCCTCATGTCATTCAGAACGTTCCTCTTCAAGAGAGGCGCTCTGCATTGTTACAAGACGCTCAACTCTTACGAATCTATCTTGGGGAAAGTGACCGATGGGAGCATCAAGCTCTTTATGAAGCCTTAGTTCTTAAGGCTAAAGAAATGGGCATGGCTGGAGCTACCGTTCTGCGAAGTCCTATGGGATTTGGAGCAACAAGTCACCTCCATACCGCAAAAATTCTTCAACTTTCTACCGACCTACCAATTATTATTGAAATAGTCGATACGGAGGAGAAATTGAATCTCTTTATTCCCGTTTTGAAAGAGATGTTACCGGGAGGGTTAATTATTTTAGAAAAGGTTAAGGTGCTCCATTATGAGGCAAAGGGGCAGTAGGTTGTAGGTGGTAGGTGGTTTAGATCGTTAAATTAATTTGCAGTTTATTCTTTAACATTACTAGAAACATTGTCGAATGATGAAGCTGCTTAGATGTGGGGTCAGGGTTCGCAATCTTGAGCAAAAAGGGGTCGCATCATTTTAAAACCAGAGAAGTTTACACTTTCAGATAACTCCAAAACAAAGATTTCTATTGGTTAAGATTCGAGACCCTGACCGAGCACCGGAATATGCAGAATCCACATGGGTGAAAATCCCATTGGTCGAATTAGACGATTCGCGACTGAAAGGAGATATCAAGAATGAGGCCGCGAGGCCGAATCTCAAGCTGGATATCGAATGAACCAGCAGGCCATAACGAAGTTAAACTCCATCTAATGAGCACCGAAAACGATAGAACCAGAAAGTCGAACCCCTGGTCGGGGAGTGAAGACCGTCAAGGGGTCAGTCCTTAATATTATAATATTAAGGACTGACCCGAATGGCACTAAGTTAAGCATAACAACCACGTATTGAATATCTTATTTCGCTTTTAGTAGAACTGATAAGTAGAAAATTTAAGTGGTTTAGGTTATTTTAAGCCAATAAGGTCCCTTGCACTTCTTATAAAGAACACTATAAAGCAACAAAAAAAATTCAAATTAGAAATATTTAATTTACTATTAATCATATATTTAAACCTTTATTTTTGGCCTTAACTTAGTGCCATTCAGGACTGACCCCTTGACGGAAAAATTGGGAGCGCTAGAAAAGTTTTTCACCCCTCCTTCTTACGATCAATTGTTCAACTATCAGTTCAGTAAACATAGGCTGTGTGTAACTATTCGGCCAACAGGCCGAATAGTGGTGGGAGGAAGGAGGTGAGAGGTGGTAGGTTAATTGATACGCTGATCAAAAGTTGAAGAATCACCTTGATGATGAGCTGAATCCTTAGCACATTCTATCAATGAGTTAACCGAATGTTTACGACTGTGTAAGCCAAACCAAACAAATATATTAATCAGCAAAGTTCATCGGAAGATCTCTTTTTTTTGTGTTCTTTTGTGTTCTTTTGTGGCTATTTTTTTCTTTTTTCCTGTTGCTTCAGTTCAGTTTGAGCTTACGAAAAGGTCAACTAAGAACTAAGATTCGGCCTGTTGGCTGAATCTTTGAATTCATTCTGAATGAATACAAGAGCCTCTTCTTTCGTCGCGATTAAATTCTCTAGCTGGCGATCTTTGACCGCACGGAGGATTTTTCCAAATTCTGGCCCTGGGGCAAATCCTAGATTAATGAGGTCTTCTCCAGTAATTAGTGGAGGAGGAATGAGGGGCATCTGAGCAAACTCTACCTCTTTTTGTTTAAGAAGTTCGTAGTTGTCGAGCATTCCATGGCTAGAGGTACAATCAACGCGATGGAGTTCTAGTTCATCATGGAAGGTCGGACGTGCCATGAGTCGACGGAGGGTCGAGAGGCGCATCTTAGGAACATCTTTAAAGCTCATGTGCAAGCGCACCGCTGGAATAACAGCATCAATAATTTCGTTCGGAAATCGGAGTCGCTGGAGTAACTTTTCCGTCATGGTGGCTCCCAACTGGTCGTGACCATAGAAGCTCATTTTACCTGTAGCAGGATCGACGGTGCGTGTTGCTGGTTTTCCAATATCGTGGAACAGGACGGAGAGGACTAAGGGAAGTGAAGGCTCTGGAGAGAGGAGCGAAATCATCAATCTCGTGTGGACAAAGACATCGCCTTCAGGATGGAATTCAGGAGGCTGCTCACATCCTTTGAGTCGTTCAATTTCTGGAAGAATTTCTCGCAAAAGCCCACTCTGATCAAGAAGGTCAAAACCGTGGAGACGATTTGGGCTCAGTAAGATTTTTTGAAGCTCATCGCGAATGCGTTCTGCACTGACAGAGTGGATTTCTGGTGCTAGTTCAAGAAGTGCTTCCCATGTTGCCGGATCAATCGTGAAACCTAATGTTGTGGCAAAACGAATAGCGCGGAGTAGTCGTAGTTTATCTTCTTGAAAACGTTCTCGAGGGTTACCAATAGCGCGAATGATTTTCTTTGTGAGATCCTCCCGACCGTTGACATAGTCGAACACTTCATCCTTGATAGGGTCGTAAAACAATCCATTAATGGTGAAGTCACGTCGTTTAGCATCTTCTTCTGCGCTAGTGTAGGTAACACTGGTAGGATGGCGACCGTCCGTATAGGTACCATCACTTCGGAAGGTGGCTACTTGGATTTCTTGATTGGATTCTAGAACGATAATAACGCCAAACTGAGCTCCAACAGGAATGGTGCGTACGAAGAGTTTTTCAATTTCTGCGGGCAGTGCATTGGTTGCGATATCGTAATCGTGAGGTGTTCTGCCTAGGAGCGTATCGCGAACACAGCCGCCGGCAAAAACAGCTTGATAGCCTGCATCGCGCAGTTTTTTAAGGACGTTCGTGGCAGTGGGAAAACTCATTGCAAGGAATTAACCACAAAAGAACACAAAAGAACACAAAAGAACACAAAAGAACACAAAAAGAAAAAAATATCAGAAGAAGTAAAGGGTGAAGAGTAAAGGGTAAAGAGTGTTTTAGATCGGGGAATAAATTGGGATTTCGAAAGAAGTATTTTGGGAGACTTTCATTTCAAAAAATAGAACTGGAGAAAACGAGCTTCTCAACAAGCGCCCAGCGACTCTTTACTTCTTCTTTTGTGTATCTTTGTGTTCTTTTGTGGCTATTTCTTCTGCCTGTCACGGTGACGTTGGTAGTTACAGTTTTTTCTCAAAAATCTGATAGGTTCGATCGCGGTATCCTCCCATGAGATGGGCTCCCTCCAGGATTTCTATATTGTTAGCCTCTACCCAGGAGACTTCAGAGCGCTCATATTTTAACTTTGTTCTATTATAAGTTTCATGGAAGAGAAGGGCGCTGAGTCCTTTATTTTGATATTCAGGATCGACTCCAAGAACACAGAGGCGAGCATCCTTAATTTTTTGAAACTGCAGTCTTAAGACGATTTCAAGAAAGCGGAGGATTCCTTGACGTTTACGTGCTGCATGAAAGAGCTCATTCACATTAGGAAGAGAAAGGCTAAACCCAACTTCTCGATCATCAGCGCAAGCAAAAATAATCAGGCTCGGATCGGCAATTGCTCTCAAGTCGTCTGCAGCATGAAGAAGATCTTCTAATGATATTGGATAAAACCCCCAGTTGCGATCAAGGGTTACATTGTAGAGACGATGAAGGACACTCATTTCCCGCTCGAGATTTTTCATGTCGATAGTTCGAATAGTGACTTTAGCTCGTTCGCGAAGGCGACGGACAATTTTTTGTACACGTTCTGGTGGCTCTTTTTGTAGAGGAACCATCCATGCGTACAGTGTGCGCACAGGCTCAAGAGCTGCAGCTTCATAAAGTGTAGTGTAATAAGAAGGATTCCAAGGCATGGAGACACAGGTGGGGCCATGAAATCCTTCCGTGAGTAATCCACAATCATCATTAATTGAGGGATTATAGGGACCACGAAGTAAGGTTAGTCCTTGCTTTTGAACAATGGCAGCAGCTGCCTCGAAGAGTGCGGTAGCAACAAGAGGGTCATCAATACAGTCAAAAAAACCAAAGAAACCAACCTGATCCTTGCTGTAGTTATTATGAGAGCGATTAATAATTGCTGCAATACGACCTACAGGCTTGTTATGACGCCAGGCAATAAGAGGAGTGATCTCTCCATGTTGTTGTGCAAAAGCACCAGTGGGAGCAATCAGTTTTATAACACTACCGGGAAAGGGTGGTGTAAAATTAGGGTTGGCTGAGTGAAGCAGTTCAGGAATCTGCTCGAAGAGTTTCCTCTCCTTGCTGCTCTGGCAGGGCAAAATCGAAAATGTTTCGGCGACGGCCTGGTTCGGTATAGACGGGATCATCAAAAGTTCCTAGTTCGCGGGCTAATTTTGCAAAAACTTCTAAAACAAAGTCGAGATCTTTTTCGGTGTGCGTCGACATGAAGCTGGTGCGTACAATGGCTTCTCCATAGCGTACCGCAGGATAGATAGCAGGGGTAGCAAAAATTCCTTCTTCGAAGAGACGTTGTGAAAAAGTAAAAGCCTTGGCTTCGCTACCAATTAAGATGGGAATAATCGGTGTTTGAGTTGAACCAATGTTAAAGCCAATCGATTTGAATCCTTCATGCATTTTATAAGTATTGCGCCAGAGTTGATCGATACGTTCTGGTTCGCTTCTCATAATCTCAAGAGCTTTAAGGACGCCTCCAACGACAGCTGGAGCTAATGCAGCTGTGAAAATAAAGCAACGAGCTTTATGTTTCAGAAATTCAATCATTTCTTGAGAGCCGGCAATAAATCCGCCCATCGAGCCAAGAGATTTTGAGAAAGTTCCCATGACAATTTCAACATCATCGTTCACTCCAAAATGGTGTGCGGTACCACGTCCTTGAGGTCCAAGAACTCCTAGAGAGTGGGCTTCGTCGACATACATCACCGCCTGATACTCTTTAGCGACTTTGATCATAGAAGGAAGGTCGGCAATATCTCCTGACATACTAAAGACACCATCCATGATCACTATCTTACCAGCTTCTTCTGGAAGTCGTTTTAAACGATTGCGCAGAGCAATAGGCGAATTATGACGATAGGGAACAAGACGTCCTACAGAAGTTTGGCAACCTTCAATGATACTTGCATGATTTTCACGATCACAAAGGATGGCATCTTCCGCTTCTATTAGGGCCGTTAAAGCTCCTTGATTGGCAAAAAAACCTGTAGAAAAAAGTAAGACAGCCTCACGTTGTAAAAAATCAGCTAATTCTCCTTCTAATTGTTCATGAAGAGCAATCGTCCCATTAAGAAGACGAGAACCAGTGCAGCCAGCACCAAATCGACGTGTCGCCTCACATGCTGCCTCAATTACACGTGAGTCCTGGGCAAGGCCGAGATAATTATTGGATCCAATCATAATCTTCCGTTGGCCATCACAGATCACATGATTGCCTTCGCTATCATCGATGCGTCGGAAGTAAGGGTAAAATCCCTGAGCTCGCGCATCTTTCGAATCACGATAGTCACGGCATTTTTTGAAAATATCTTTGGCCATTGTTGGTCACTACCAAAATAATTGCTTTGCAATTATTTTGGTAGTGTTTAAAAGGTTGTAATGTATATGAAGGTAGGAGATGGAAGATGAAAGTCGAGACCTTTTCCACCTTCTATCTAATCAGATTAAACCTTCTTTGACTAGTCCTAGTTTTGCTGTTCCGATGGCGAGCAGGGCTAATTTTCACGGAAATGAGTAACTACTAACGTTTCAAAAAAGAATTCACCACAAAAAGCACAAAGATTACACAAAGAACACAAAAAGAATTTTTTTATAAAAAAATTCTAAGTACTGAAGGCAGAAATCTTCTTTCAATTTTATCTGCCACTTGTAATTCTCAAAACTTTAAAATTTTTTATAAAAAATTTTATTTTGTGTTCTTTGTGTGCTGCTTTAGCGACTTTGTGATCTTTGTGGTGAATTTCTTCTTGCTTGAACTACGTTGGCAGTTACGGAAATGATAAGTATAGAACCTAAACGACATCCTATCATGGGAAGGATTACTCTTCCTGGCAGTAAGAGTATGACGAATAGAGCTCTTATGATGGCTGCTGCGGCAAAGGGAATATCTCATCTTGATAGTTTTCTGAAATGTGATGACTCTTATTGGTGCATTCAAGCATTGCGTCAATTAGGCGTAAATATTTATGAAGAGGGAGATTCACTTACAGTTATAGGAAGAGGGGAATGGGTGGAGCCGAAGAAATCTCTATTTGTTGGATCTGCAGGAACAACCGGGCGCTTTTTAACCAGTATGCTTGCCCTTTCAACTACCGTTTCAATGTGTCTTGGAGCCAGCGAACAACTCATGAAAAGGCCGATGAAGCCTTTGTTAGATGCTTTGATGACGCTTGGCGCAACGATTTCTTATGAGGGAGTAATGGGGTGTTTTCCATTAACAATAAGGCCTAGGCAACAAGGGTGTTCTTCGGTAACGCTTTCAGGCGCTCAATCAAGTCAGTTTATTAGTGGGTTACTTATGGCCTGCCCATTTCTTCCTCATGCAACAGAAATTATTGTAGAGAATGGGATTGTTCAGTCTGATTATGTTGCGATGACGATAGCCATGATGAAGTCTTTTGGGATCAGTATAAAAGCTTCTTTAGCGATGGACCGTTTTACCGTTCTACCAGGTCTTTATCGACCGACTGATTATTCAATCGAAGCAGATGCTTCCACCGCAAGTTATTTTTTAGCATTAGCGGCTGTGACTGGAGGCGAAATCTGTTTAAGTAATTTACGATATGATACACTTCAACCTGATATTCAATTTCTGTCTATTTTAGAGCGCATGGGATGTGAGGTTGATGTGATGTCCCGAGGAATTATTTTGAACGGACCGGCTCAACTTAAAGGAGGGTTTTCTGTTGATATGAAGACCTGTTCTGATGTTGCTTTGACTTTGGCTGCTCTGGCGCCTTTTGCTGACAAGCCAATTGAGATCAGAGGAGTAGAACATATTAGAAAGCATGAGTCAGATCGTCTCTCGGTGATGGCTGAAGCGCTAAGAA
>DATEBV010000332.1:0-2853 GCA_035287205.1 Chthoniobacterales bacterium
TTGTCGTGCAGGTAATCTTCTGCCTTTAAGTTGGGGATGCGCAAAGCCCCGACTCGAATCCGAAAACCAGTGTCTTGGGTGACGAGAATAGTTTCATCTTCCGGATTCTGCTCATGCAGCCTTTTTGCTCTTTTTATGAGGACAGTATCAACATAGTTTTCTTCGACTCGATCTTCAAGGCCGATGTCTTTCTCATCTTCAGGCAGGAGGAAATGTAATCTTCCCCCAACAGGTTTTCCATCGACCTCGAGTGGAATTCCATCTTCGGGGAATCCTCCTCCGATAAGCCTATTAATGGTTCTGATAGCTTCCCGGGCATTAACATTAATCTCAGCATTGCCTTTTTTGAATTTGCCTAGTTCACCCAGAACTTCATAAGGGATGTAGACATCATGCTCTTGAAAATTAAACAATGAAGTTGGATTGTGCATGAGAACGTTAGTGTCCAGAATATATCTTCTCGTTGTCAATATAAGCCCCGCCATTTGATCGAGATTGCTTTATTATATCTATTTCTATCATCTAAACCATGGGAGAGAGAATGTGTTTTTGATCATATGTTTAGAGTACGCTACTACTATGCCCTTCCTTTTGAATCTTGATAATATTCTCGACAAAACTTTCGATCTTTGATTCATGGGAAACGATCAGGATCTGCTGCAGCTGGAGTTTTTCCAAGACTTCGCGTACCTTGTCCAGCTGTTCACTGCTAAAACCATCAGTCGGTTCGTCTAAAATAAGAAGATCTTTTGTATTTATGGTGTGAATAATATCATTGATGACTTTATTCAAGGATAACCTATAAGCTAGGGCAGCAGAGGTTTTTTCCCCCCCGCTGAGATCGCTAAAAGGAATTTCATAGCCGTTCTGTAAAATAATGGGAGCAAATGAATCATCGAGGCGAGAAGAGACATTCTCATCATCAATGAGGATGGAAAACCATTCCTGGAAGGAGAGACTAAAATGACGATGGATATTGACCATGACGTGCTTTTCGATAGTGGAAGTTAAAGGCAGGAAATGTTCTTCCAGCCAGGAATAGAGCTGTTGCAGGCGCACTTTCTTTTCTGTTTCTTTGAGCAAGAGGTTGATCCGCTCGGTAATCTCTTGTTGATGACGTTGGATGCTTTCTGCCTGAGTCTGAAGCTGGGCAATTTTGACGGCAATTTCTTTTTCTTCTTCGATTATTTTCAGGAGCACTTTCTTTTGCTGTTCTATTTTGGGAGCTAGATCAGTTTTTGGTACAATCTTTTCTTCCAGTTCTTTTTTTCGCTGCAAGAGATCAGCGGTGTTTCTTCTATTCTCCTCTAGTAGCATGATGATTTCGCTGAGATTCTTTTCCAGCATCATTTTTTGCGCAAAGGAGCGCAGAAGTTCTTGTTTTTCTTTGATAGCGCGGTTGATTTCCTCTATTTTCCATCGTTGTAAGAACTCTTGCTGCTCTTGCATTGCTTGATTGTTTTGCTGGATCAAGGTGCGCAAATATTCTTTTTTTAGGCCTAGTTGTTCTTTCTTTTTTTGCTGTTGTTGTAATTCGTAGTCTATCCTAGGAAGGAGATTTTCTTTGGAAAGGATAGCCAGAAGACTTTTTTCGATGGTTTCTTTCTGAGCGGCAATTTCACTTTTTTTCTGTTGTAATTCCTCCAGAAGTTGTTGTGCTTTTGTACTTTTAGCTTGCTCTAGGCTGATAATTTTGTGCTTATGTTCAGCAGAAACAGTTTGGAAGCAGGTTGGACAATTGTCTAAGGAACGGATGTTTTCCTGCGTTTCTTGTGCATGAAGCAGGACATTTTTGTTCTTGGCTAAAAGTTCAGCAGTTTTTTCAAAAAGCTGATCGATTTCTATTTTCTTCTTGAGGGTTACTTCTTTTTCTGCTAGGGCTTGAAGTATCTCTGTCTTAAGCTTCTGGGTTTCTTCATTCTTGTTTGTTTCGAGAGTTATTTCTGCATTTTCCTGTTGGAGGCGCTGAATCAATTCCTGAAGATGCTTGATCTTTTCTTCAAAGGTTAATTTCTGAGTAAGGTAGTGATTTTTTTGTTCTTCTGCTTTAGATAACTCGCCTTGAATGAGATCTAGATTTTTTTCTGGTAATAAGAGTTGGGTTATTTCGCCTTGGATTTTTTGTTGTTTTGCTTCCAGTAATTCCGCTCTTTTCTTTTTTTCTTCGAGCAGGAAGTGAGTTGTTTTAACTTCCTGTTGCAAGACAAAGAATTCTTTCTGAGCTTGTTCAAAATTTTGCAGTTCTAGGCTTTGTTGTTGGTGATGTTCTTGTAGTATCCCGAGGTTGGGCGTTATCTCGGTAAGAACGCGTTCTATTTTTTCTCGTTCCTGCTGGCGCTGCTGGAGTTGTTGTTGATATTCCGGCAGGGCTTCGGTTTTAGTGGTTAGGACGGCTAGGTCTACCCGAAGTTTTTTTAAATAAATCTGCATATTTTCGCGAATGATTTTGTATTTGTCAATGCTGAATATTTTTCGCAGTGCATCTTGGCGAATGTCGTTATTTTCCTGCAGAATGAGTTTCATCTCTTCTTGTGGGGTGTAAACAGTGTAGCGGAAGATGTAGTTCTTGTTTTTAGTGAGCAGATCTTCGGGATAGCCTAATAAGGTAAGCATTTCTGCTTTCAACTCTACCGGCATGAGCTCTTTCTTGAGATTGTTTACGGTAATATGCCCGGGCATTTGTTTGGTGGTATCTCTTTCCTTTTTGAGATTACGTTGGATGGTTATTTTTTGGTTGTTGAGAACAATGGTTAATTCTACCATGCCTTTGGCTGCTCCTTTGCGTAAGAGAGATTCAGCCGGAAGATCCGGTCTTGATGATCCAAAGAGCGCAAATTCAATGGCTAAGAGAAT
>DATEBV010000333.1:0-18264 GCA_035287205.1 Chthoniobacterales bacterium
CGAGAGGCTCGAGTTTCTAGATCAGCTCGATATTGGTGAAAGATATTCGAATCGTTCTCAGAGTAGCGACTCCTTTGGAGATTTTGAAACAGCGCCGATTTCTTTCTCATCAGCTTCTGACTCTATCTTTACGACGCCAGCGTTTCTGGAAGAAAAAGCTGAGGTAGCCCAAGTCATTCAACAGATGATCAAGGCTTCTACAAGGGAGATGCTAGGGGAACGTTACTACGCAGAGGTTGATAAACTCTGGATTCAAGATCATGAGGCCTGGATTAATCGTTCTGTGGCTCAGAGTGAGCTCAACGGTAAAAAAGCAAGATGGCAACAAGCAGAAGAACTTCTTGCAAAGGTTACAGAAGCGCGTGCCTTGATTGATGCACAAAAAACATTGTTAGGACGCATTTCAAAATATTCAGCAAAAGCCGCCGTCCCGTTGAGTTTTATTCCTGGACCTGTGCCTTGTGGTGGTATTGCGCATACGGTTTCTGAAGTGACCGATAAGCTCAATCAGATCTGGGTGAATAAAGATGTAGTGCTTGCGAAGCAAGCGGTAACTCATGCCACAGAGGAAGTGGAGCAGGCTACTCAAAAAGCAGAGGCTATCCATGGAACAGCTATGGCTCTGAGAAGACAGGTTCAAGAAGCCGAACAGCGGGCGCGACTTCTCGAGCGTGCTGCCCAGAAAGATGACGTGGAACGACTACGTCCACCAGTCACAAGTTTTGATGAAGAAGCCTGGAGGAATTGGGCAACGGCTATCGTCCAGGCAGGAAAAGGAAACCCAGATGCTATCTCAATTCTTGCTAATCATGGCATGAGTGATCCTCTTTGGGCCATGACGATTGTCGATGATGCTTTAGTCCAAAAAAACGTAGAAGATATTCAAACGGAAGAAGAACAACAAAGAATGCGCATGGCTCCTTTTGAGGAAGCCTTCCAATCAATCTCCAAAGCTCTTCAAGAAGCTGAAAAAATCACGCATCAAGCAGAAGTAGAAGTCACGAAAGCACGACAACGCCTGGAGAGTGCCACGCAGATTCATGCTCATTGGAAATCGGAACTAGAAACCATCAACGAAGCCTTTAACGAACTGGAAAAACCAGAAAACATGCGGAAGCCTAGTAGCGCTCATGCGTTAGAAAGGAAAAAAGAAGAGTTTTGTGCGGCTCTTACTCATTTTGAAGAAGCCTGCAATGACCTCAAGCCGTGTGAAGAAGAGCTCGCAAAGGCCTATGAATTCTTAGCGACAAAAGATGCCAAAGCGGCACCTCTTCGCAATGAGGCTGTAGCAGCAGAACAAAGACTTCAAAGAGCCCAAGAACGAGCTGCTGTCCATCAAGAGAAGCAAGGAAGCGGGCAAAACTCTCAAGTTGTTTTAAGGCTACCCAAAACGGGTGATACAGGAGACCTTACCGTTCAAAAAATCACACAGCATTTAGAAAAACTAGATGCCAAAAACAAAGCGATTATTATTCCGCCAGAAGTTTTAGACAAAACTTATGAAACTATCGGGAAGGCTTTGCTTAAGGCTCAGCAAAAAGCGCAGAGCATAACTTGCCTGGAGAGGAGCAAGACCGCAGCCACGACTTCAGAAGGAACACTTGGATCAACTAATAATCAGAGTTCTTCTAATTGTGCCTACAGCAATAAATTTCAACTTCCATCTCCTACCGCAGCAGCGGTATCTCCCACCTCTACTATTTTGCTGCCTGAAATCAGAGAACCAAGTCTCTCTGACCTTGTACGTTGGGAAGCTGCTCATCATACAGAGGATTTTATGGAGGAGAAAGATCATGTGATCACCCAAATTAAAGAACGTTCTGCAGCGAGTCAGAGCACAGAAAAAACAGGAAACAAGACTGTCAAGTCTCAAGGAAAGACCCAAGAGCTGCGTAGTATTCAGGAGGAAGAAGAAGGTGGAGGTGACAGCGTTTTCGATCAGGATCATTCCTTGAGCCTACTCAGAATGAGGTTTCAGAGTTCTCAGAGACGCACCACTAGAAATTCTGCAACGAGTGTGAGAAGTAAGAGCATTGATAGCAAAAATAGTATTGGGAGTTTTCTAACCTCTAAAACAGGTGTGTCTAAGAGCGGAAGCGTGACGGGTAGTATTCCTGTGAGTGTTTCAAGTGTTGCGAGCAAATCAGAAATGAAAGGTTTGAAAGCAGCCATGCGTGCTATTAACGAAGCGGCTACAAGATGGGCAGAGCATGTGCGCAAAGCAGATGCTGAGCGAGTGGCTGCGGGAGGAGTGCTCTATCCCGATGAAGAAAGTCTTTTTGATGCATGGCAACGTGCTGATGCCATGGCAGAGGCTGCCTGGAAAAAACGATGTGCTTTTCAAGAAGAGGCATTACGTGCTGCTAAGATGGCCTCAACCTGGGAAGAAGATGCTGTGCGTTGGGAAGTACGAGCAGAAGCTGATCGGTTAGCCGCTGATGAGAAAGAAGCAGAAGCTGATTTGGTTGCCCTTGCGGAACAACAAAAGCCACTCGATCCTTCCTGGAGAGCACAAAATAATGCGGCTTCTCTCCATCTGGAACAGATGCAAAAGGTTGCTAAAGCCGCTCAACAAAAATGGTTTCACCTAGCTGAACTGGAAGAGAGTGTGAAAATAGCTCAGAGCCCTCAGGAGAAAAAGAATGCTTTGACACGACTTCAAGAAAAAGATCAAGCGGTTATGACTCTTTGGGAAGAGGTGAGGGAAGATTATTACAAAGAACAAGAGATTGAAACGCGTAGAGCTCAAAAAGAGCGCCTTGCTCAAGAAGGAGGCGCCTATAAATTTGATCTTCTGACTCAAAAAAGTGAATTCATTGCTGAGTGTTTCAATAGCTCTTTTGCTAACGAAGAAGCAGCTGTGACACGTTATTCGGAGGCTACCATGCGCGAAGCTTTGAGATCAGCTCGGGAAAGAATCCCTGGAGCAGAGGCCGCATGGGAATTGAGAGTTTCTAAAGCGTTGAAAGATTGCAAGGAGGCTCAGGCAGCAGCAGATGCCGTAAGTTCTTTTAGCGAAAAAGAAGGCAAGGCTCATGGTCTTCAGAAAACGGCTGCTCGTCTTACTGCTATTGTCGAGGCTGACAGGAAAGCCCTTGAAGCATTGAAAGAAGAGGCTGGTCGGTTGGGTAACATTGAAAAAGTTTGGAGAACTCAACTTGCCGTCGAAGAAAAAGCACCTGCCATCAAGCGTCTTACCGCTGCACGCTTATGGGAGCAAGGTGATCCCTCGGCGTGGAATGTCTTATCACATCGGGAACGAGAAGCCTATAATGAAGCGGTGATTGCTGCGAATGAAGCCCTGACCGATAGTGCTGTGAGTAGGCTTCAAGAAGCTCAAGAGAACACGCAGGAGTGGAGTCGCAAGGCTACTAAAGCATGGCGGGTTTTTTCAAAAAAGAGTACGGAACAAATTGCAGAACAAATCAAGTCAGCGTTGACTCAAATCAAGCAAGAAGAGGATGAGCGGAGAGTGGCCATTAGAGTCAGCAAGCTCCATGATTTTTCGAATAAGGCAAAAGAAGAGGAGGCTCTTTTGCATACTACTTTACCTATAGAAGCGAACAATCCGCCCAGGGCATTGGCACTTGGAATCCACAACATCGCAGAAATAGCCATGAGGGACGCAAAAGATTTTTGTGACGATCTTGGTATTTCGTGGGCGCGTAAAGCCCCGGCTGTTCGGGCCGGTTTTCGACAAGCTGCTCATTATGCCAAGCGAGCAAACGAAGCTTGGAATCAAGTTGCGGAGGCAAAGAGAACGCTGTTAGCTCAAATTCCTTTAGAACCTGTCTTAGAGAATTCTGAATTTCAAAAATCTATCGAAGCAGCTACAGTCGATTTGATCAGCGCAGAAAAAGGAAAGTATGCTTGGGTAGAAAAAAGAATTCAAGCTAAGAAAAACGCTTTAGAAGCACTCAATCCAAAGACTCTCCAAGCCAAGGCTGCTTTTGAAGAAGTGAGAATAGCATGGGAGACAATGCGCTATTACCCTGTTCCTGAAGTTGCCGCGCCGATGGCAGTTTTGATCAAGGCTCAAACAACGGCGATAATAGGTAGTAATTCGCAGCTTCAATCTTCCTTGCTGGCATTGAGTAGTGTTGCCGATGCTCTTGCTGATTTAAGCATTGCAGCTAGAAATCACTCTCGTATTCGTACTGGTAGTGTTCCTGGTACTACTCTTAGTGGTGGTATTATTTATGGAGGTGTTTGTGTTAGTAGTACGGTAAGTAGTAGTGTTATTGCTCTTTTTCTTACTGGTATTTTTACTGGTGGTTCAGGTATGGTTCCTATTGCTCTTATTGGTGGAGGTTATCTTCTTTATAGACATTATCATCCTGTACCTCTTGCCCCTCATACAACAGAGGTTGCTCGAACTGCTATTCGTACAGCACAAGAGACGACAGAAACTGCTGTACATGCAACTTCTGAGACTATTTGGGCTGCTGATACAGCCTGGTGCTGCGATGCAGTGCATGAAGCGGAGGAGTTTGTGATGGCTATCACAGGAGCTGAAACGGCAGAGGAGGTAAAAGAGACAGGTGAAGCTGAAGCAAAGGCAGAGAAAAAGTAGCTAAAACAAATCCTTTTGAATATCACGAGCTCCATGTAGAACTCTGACAATCTCTAGTTCTTCTCTAATTTTAAAAATTAACAATCATAAAGTCCATTGATGCAGAGGTACTATTCGCTCAACAGAGCGAATAAAGGCTATAGGTTGATCTATACGTTGATTAAGATTTGATAGATCACTCTGATCATTAGTTGATTCTCTGATACATTCTATCGATGGAGTAACCGAATATTTAGACACAGATCAACAAAAAGCGTGGAAAAGAAAGCTCAAAGGGATTTTTTTGTACTCTTTGTGTTCTTTTGTGGCTATTCTTTTAAGATTATACTAACACTCTTTCTATGCCTGTTCCTTATCTTTCTCTTCTTGAATCGCTTCGTTCTAGTTGTAATCTCCCAGCGTTTCCTGATCCGCTTCCTTCTACCCAGTTTCATCTCAAGTTAGAGAGTGGGGTTATCGTAACGATCGATTTTCATCCTGAGACAAATTTAGTCGAACTTTTTGCTCAACTTGGTACTTATGACGCGAAAGATGAGTTGGACGTTTTAAGAAAAATTGCTCAAGCTAATTTTTTATGGGCAGCTACCGCTGGCGGTACTCTTAGTGCTCGTCTTGATATTAATACCGTCTATTTGGCTTACCAAACTCCCATTAGTAGCTTTAATGAGAATCAAGAAAATGAGTTTTTCCACCTTGTTGAGAAATTTTCTATGATTGCTGGACAGTGGCAGGCAATTCTTAAGTAAGCTTGCCAAATTTTTTGTCCTAAACTCCTAAATTTCTAACCCCCTAAACACTACCAAGACTTCTATCTTGGTGGTCACGATTATGAATGATATGAGACTTAGTAGTACTTCGTTAAGTGATGGTACCTGGGCAGAGCGAGGCAGTATTGCTGCAAAAGCAGAAGTGCAGCTAGAAGCTCACGCTTCAATTTCTAAGCTTATTAAAGGACGAGATGATCATGCTGAAATTGCCTATCATCCAGGACATGCTCTCGTAGCGGAAAATCTTCAAAAACCATCAAGTGGAGGTTGGTTTTTTCATGTAAATGTTCAAGAGGTGAAGAGAACTTCTGAGCAAAAGGCAGCTTATCAGGCAGGAATTGCCCAAGTAAAAAATTTGCTTAAGCAAGAGTTTGGTGGAAATGTAGGGAAACGTTTTGATCATTATTGTGTGGTTAATAACCTCAATAAAGAAACGCCATTGACCGTTGGACAATTGAAGAATTTTATTCATCAAGAATCGAGTAAGTTAGATATTAATAATTTAACCAAGTATGCTGAGGGTAAAATTATTGTTGGGTGTGAAATTGAAGAAAAAAAAGAAGGTAAAATAGAGAGTAAAATAGCGGTATTATTGCAAGAGAAGCCAACAAGTCTGCAAGTCTTACGTCGAGGAAACAAGGAACGAGAAGCTTATCGACAAGGTATGGAACAAGTGAGGAATCTTCTTTTTGAAGAGTTCGATAGTAATGCTGTAGAACGCTTCGATAAAGAGTTTGCTTATCGTTATAGTTATGGCAAACCACTGAGTATTCGTGCGCTCAAGGTTTTTGTTGAACACGAGAAAGAGCTGCGTACACAAGGGGTTTTTGATATCACTAAGGTAGCGTTGTCTCAAAATACCTTAGAAGATCTCAAGGGAAAAATAGCTCAACAAGAAGGCTCTATTGTTGGCGTGAGTCACACAAAGATGCCACAAGCTCCTCAAAAATATTGGTTCCCAGTGTTGACCTCATGGTTTGAAAGTAGGGCTGAAGCAGAAGATCTTCGAGAGGTGAAGCAGGCAGGAATAATAGAGGCTCGACATATGATAGAGGTTGCTCTTGCAGGTCATTATGGAAAAGAAAAAATCTTAGCATCGTTTGATCTGAAATTTGTAACGGGTACAACAGAGGCTGAAACATCTGTTAAAGTAGAGTTAACGGTAAAAACATTGACCTCTTTTGTGGATGCCTCGATTCAAGCTCGTGACGATGCTGATTCTCTATGGTTTCAGTTAAATGAACTTGAAACAGTCACCGAAGATGCAATTAAGAAAATAGCCCTCGATTACAAGAATAGAATAATGAGTGCGATGAATGATAAAGTTGCGGAAGGAGCACACCTTATGGAGGTAGCTCTTCTCCTAAAATCCACAGCCAGTGCGTCCAATATTACAACCATGGTAGCGAAGGATGTGATCATAGGAGGGACATTAGCCACACTCTCTCCTAGAGAACGTTTAGTGACTTTATTGTTGGCGCACTAACTACCAACGTATCGTTGGTAGTTGGAAGATAGAAGATGGGAGATGGAAGATGGGGAGCAAGGCCTGCTAAAGCAGGCAATAGTGATAAGTATAGCTTTTATTGACTTTAAAATTTTGTTTAGATCCATGCTTTGCATCGTGTATTCTTGCCGAAGGCTTAACCTCCTATATCCTATCTTCTATCTACCATCCTCTGCCAATGTCTTCATGGATATTGGTAGTGACTTCGAGAGCAAAAAACTCAATCAAATAAGAACTTTGCTGCGCTTTGATAGACTTTTGAGCGAGAGCGAAAAAGTTAACTAACAACCAACAACTGACAACTAACAACTTATATTCGGCCTGTTGGCCAAATAGTTTTCCCATGCGTATTCTCTCTGGTATTCAACCTACAGGTCTTCTCCATCTTGGTAACTATTTTGGCATGATGCGGCCTGCTATTGAGCTGCAAGATAAAGGGGAGGCACTCTATTTTATTGCCGATTTTCATGCACTCACGACTTTGCATGATCCTATCGCTTTGCGTCAGAATGTTAGGGAGGTGGCGATCGATTTTTTAGCAGCAGGCCTTGATCCACAACGGACCTGTTTTTTTCGTCAAAGTGATGTGCCCTGCATAACGGAACTTGCCTGGATCTTAGCAACAGTGGCTCCTATGGGACTCATGGAGAGATGTCATTCTTATAAAGATAAGGTGGCAAAAGGTCTTCCTGCTTCCTTAGGGCTCTTTTCTTATCCAGCGCTCATGGCTGCTGATATTTTGGTTTATGATAGCGATGTCGTTCCTGTAGGACGCGATCAGAAACAACACATTGAGGTGGCACGTGATCTTGCCGTTAAGATGAATGAAACCTATGGTCCTATTTTTAAGCTTCCTGAACCGAGTATTAAGGAAGAAACAGCAATAGTTCCTGGAACCGATGGTCTCAAGATGAGTAAGAGTTACGGCAATACCATCGAGCTTTTCCTTGAAGAGTCAGCATTACGAAAGAAAGTGATGGGCATTAAGACCGATTCAACACCAGTCGATCAACCAAAACCACTCGAGAATTCACCTATCTTAGGCATCTACCGTCATGTGGCTACTGCTTCTGATTATGCAATCATGGAGCATGATTTTCAACAAGGAGGTATAGGGTATGGAGATTTTAAAAAACGGCTCTTTGCCGCGATTTGGGACTACTTTATACCATTGCGTGCACGACGAGCAGAGATTCTTCAAAATCCTGATTATATCGATGCGGTTCTTAAGGAAGGAGCCGAAAAGGCCAATGCATTAGCTGCCCCTGTTATGGAGAGGGTAAGAAAGGCTGTAGGTTTGTCGTAGCCATTCAGTTCCCGCTGTGCGGAAACTGAATGGTTACTTAGCTTGCTTCAGCTGGCGCGAAGCGGCAACTGAATGACTAGATTAAATCACCAATCATCGGTGCTAAAATTAGCCTAACATCTTGGAAAGAGTTATCAAACTGGTGCTTTCCAAACTCTAAAATTACGCCTGGATTGCAAAGTGTTGCCAGTTTTAGGAACGTCACTTTATTTTGCAGAAATAAAGTGACGTTGGTAGTTACAATAAGTCCGCAACCATCGCTTTTTCTTCGCGGAGTTCTTGCAGCGTAGCCTCGATTTTTGCTTTAGCAAAAGCACCTAAGGAGAGGTCTTCAACAATAGAGAGTTTATGACCATCGGAACGTGTTGGGAAGGAGAAGACGAGTCCTTGGTCAATACCGTAGCTTCCATCGGAAGGAATTGCAACGCTATGCCAGTCATTCACAGGAGTGACTTCGCGTAGAGAACGCACGGTTTCAATCGCAGCATTGGCTGCGGAGAGAGCTGAGGAGAGTCCGCGAGCTGCAAGAATAGCAGCACCACGTTGTTGGATGTTTTTAATAAACTCTCCTTCGAACCATGCTGGATCGTTGATTACTTTGGGTGCAGGTTCTCCAGCGATTATTGCATGTTCAAAATCAGGATAGAGGGTGCTAGAATGGTTTCCCCAAATGGCTACCTTTTTGACATCACGGGAATGACAAGCTGCCTTTTCGGCAAGCACATTGCGTGCTCGATCTTCATCAAGGCGTGTCATTGCATGCCAGCGGTCCGCAGGAATCTCAGGAGCATTATTCATGGCAATAAGACAATTCGTATTTGCTGGATTACCAACAACAAGAATGCGGACATCAGAAGCAGCATTAGCAGCAATAGCTTGTCCTTGGCCAACGAAGATTTTTCCATTAATGCCGAGAAGATCTTTACGCTCCATACCTGCTTTGCGTGGTACGCTGCCAACGAGGAATGCCCAGTTAGCGCCTTGGAAGCCTGTATCTAAGTTGGAAGTTATATCGACAGAATGAAGGAGGGGGAATGCTGAGTCATGAAGTTCCATAACGACACCCTCGAGGGCTTTCATCCCTGGCTCAATTTCAATAAGACGAAGAGCAATCGGTTGATCAGGACCAAAGAGAGCTCCTGAAGCAATACGTGGAAGGATAGAATAACCGATCTGGCCAGCAGCGCCAGTGAGAGAGACAACGATAGGAGATTTCATGTGAGTAAGCGTTCAGATCTCCTCCTTCGGAGGAAGGATCTGAACCAAATGGTGGAATTGCGAATGTGTAGGGAACTACCAACCTATGGTTGGTAGGGTTGAAAGGTTGAAGAGTTGAATATTACCAAAGGAAGGAGTGAGGTACTATGAAGAGCATTGCTGGAGCGATACCCAAACGACACTACCAACGTCCATGAGGACGTTGGTAGTGCTTAATGGTTTAAATATTTAGGGGCTAGGGGAAAGTTTTTTTGTAGCTTCTACATTTTATCCCCTAAACTTTTCAACCCCTAAACTCCTAAACAACTACCAAGATTTCTACCTTGGTAGTTATAAGGATTCTTTTAAAGCCTTACCGCAAACAAAGCGAACGGTCTTAGATGCCTTGATCTTGATTTGTTCGCCAGTTTTAGGATTGATACCAAGACGTGCTTTACGATTAGCAACCTTAAAGGTTCCAAAGCCGATGAGCTGGACGCTCTTCTTTTTTTTGATGCCTGCCTTGATGCCTTCAAGGACAGCAGCAATAGCTTTTTCGGTGTGAGCTTTGCTGACATCTTTACCGAGGAGTTTTTGAACGACGAGAATGAGTTCTGCTTTATTCATGTAGTTTAATAGTTGTTAGTTGTTAGGCGTTCAGATCCACCCTCCTTCGGAGGAAGGATCCGAACCAAATAATCGGACTACGAAGTATTGGTAGTAGAAGATAGAAATAATCTACATCCTACAGTTCAGAGCATACTCTCCGAAGGAGGGAGTTCTGAACGGTTAGGGTTATACTAGTTGTTGTTTTGGTACTGAAACAACAACAGTTAATGAGATCCCAGAAAATGCTTATTAATGTCAAGTTCTTTCCGTGTTTTTTAATAATTCAAAAAAGAATTGATTTTTTTGCGCGTTACATTCTAGGAACGGTAATGCCTCGTTGTTTCATATATTTTCCAGCGCGATCCGCATAGCTTACTTCGCATTCTTCGGCTGCTTGAAAAAAGAGAACTTGAGCAAGCCCTTCATTGGCATAGATACGTGCCGGAAGCGGTGTGGTATTAGAAATTTCAAGGGTGACATGTCCTTCCCATTCCGGTTCAAAAGGGGTCACATTAACGATGATACCACAACGTGCATAGGTTGACTTGCCGACGCAAATGGTAAGAACATTCCGTGGAATACGAAAGTATTCAATGCTGCGAGCTAGCGCAAATGAGTTAGGTGGAACAATGCAGACATCAGTTTGAACATCGACAAAAGAACGATCATCAAAACACTTGGGATCGACGACTGTATTGAAGACATTGGTGAAAACCTTGAATTCATCAGCTACTCTCAAATCGTAGCCGTAGCTTGAGAGGCCGTAGCTGACAAAATTATTTTCTTCGCTTGAGCGGATTTGACGATCAACAAAAGGTTCGATCATTCCATGTTCAAGTGACATTTTGCGAATCCAGTGATCAGGGAGTACAGACATAGTATAACTATTCGGCTGACAGGCCGAATGTAAGTTTAAGTTTAAAGTTTAAGTTTAAGTTGATTTTTGGTCACTTCGTGACTGAATACGAGTTTGAGGGTAACGAGTGGCGAGGAAACAGCTCGAAGCCCTCTCCTTCGGAGGTGACTTTAAACTAAAGGCTAAAGGTTGAAGTCTCTAGTGGCTGTTCAGTAATAGCCTCGCCAACTATAAATTATAGTTGATATTTAGAATTTTTGACTTGTTGTTTTTGACGCTAGCTACGTTGTTATTACTCCTGTGAGTCTTGCTAGTAGGAGCTTTTTTGCTTGATTAGCGCCAAAAATACTAGCGTCAAAAAACTAATTCTAAACTGAGAAAAGTATATCACATTACTACTTCGCAGTCGAATCATTTGGTTTAGATTTTAGGTACTTCCTTTGAAGAGGAGGGGATTTGAAGGCTCACGTGACGAATAATGAGTAAAGATTTTTAAAAGATTCTTTGCAATGACCCTTAAGAGGCTTAAAATGTTCACTTCAACTTTTCAATGACTTGGAATATGATTCCTATTCGTAAGTATTCGGCCAACTAAGTCGATGAAATTTTCCTAGCTATTTTCTAATTTTTGCCGAAGGCGTTATTTGCTATTTTCTACTATCAATGTATTCAGAGGCATTGATAGGTAGTGCTTCACTTTTTACCTAGTCACGAAGTGACCAAAAATCAACTTAAACTTAAACTTTAAACTTAAACTTACATTCGGCCTATAGGTCGAATAGTTGCCATTTTATGCCCCTTGTATCACCTAAATCTTCTCAACAACGCCTTAAGAAACCTGTGAAATCGATTTCTCAGCCGGCACGCTCTTTAAGATCTTCTTTAAAACAAGCTCCAGAGACAAAAGAAGTCAAAGCTACTAAAACGGTTCTGCCCAAAAAAATTCAAAAGACAAAAGAACCTTTAGTTTCTAAAGCTGTTCCATCTCCTGAAAAGGAACACTCAAAGATTGTGATTATCGATTTTGGATCACAATATACGCAGGTCATTGCACGTCGTGTAAGGGAGTGTCATGTCTTTTCTGAAATTCTTCCTCATACAACGAAGGCTTCTACCTTAGCCGCAGACAAGACGATACGTGGCATTATTTTCTCTGGAGGTCCTGCTAGTGTCTATGCCGCTCAGGCACCACAGGTAGATAAGGATCTTTATAATCTAGGGCTCCCGCTTCTAGGTATTTGTTATGGAATGCAGTTATTGACTCGTGATCTAGGTGGTGTTGTTGCTCGCTCAACTCATCGCGAGTATGGTCATGGACAACTGCTCATGAAGGCTACCCCTCCTCTTTTTAAAAACTTAGGAGGGCTTGGTAAAAAGTTGGACGTTTGGAATAGTCATGGCGATCGTATTGAGAAATTGCCGGAAGGATTTTGTGCTTTGGGAACCACTGAAAATTCTCCTCATGCTGTGATAGGGGATCTCAACCGCCAGATTTATGGGTTGCAGTTTCATCCTGAAGTTGCTCATACCCCTAAGGGAAAAATATTGTTAGAAAATTTTCTTTATGATGTTTGTGGATGTTCAGCTGATTGGACAATGGGATCTTTTATTGATCAAGCTTGTGCGCAGATTCGGGCGCAGGTTGGAGAGTCGCGTGTTATACTCGGATTAAGTGGGGGAGTTGATTCTTCAGTAGCAGCAGCACTTATTCATAAGGCGATAGGAGATCAACTAACGTGTATTTTTGTTGATAATGGACTTTTGAGAACAGGCGAGCGAGAAGGTGTTAAAAATCTCTTTGAGCGCAACTTTAAGATTCGTTTGGAGATCATTGATGCCGAAAAAGGTTTTCTTAAGAAACTGCGCGGCGTGAGTGATCCAGAGAAGAAGAGAAAAATTATTGGAAAGAAATTTATTCGTGTTTTTGAAAAAACTGCGGAAGCATTACAAAATGAGGCTGAAAAGTCAGAGCACCCTTTTAAATTCCTTGCGCAAGGGACACTCTATCCTGATGTGATCGAAAGTGTGCCGATTGCAGGCAATCCTGCTTCTCTTATTAAAAGCCATCACAATGTAGGAGGGCTTCCTAAAGAGATGAAGTTTGAACTGCTCGAACCACTGCGTCAGCTTTTTAAAGATGAAGTGCGTGATGTTGGACGTGAACTTGGTCTCCCTCAAGAAGTCGTCGATCGCCAACCCTTCCCTGGTCCAGGCTTGGCAGTGCGTGTTATTAGCGCGATTACTCCAGAGCGTTTGGAGATTTTGCGCGCAGCAGATTCTATTGTTCTTGAAGAGATGAAATCTTCTGGCTGGTATTACAAGGTATGGCAATCATTTGCAGTTCTTTTACCCGTCCAGTCTGTTGGGGTGATGGGGGATGAGCGAACTTATGATTATACTATCGCCTTGCGCGTGGTTGAGAGTCAAGATGGAATGACGGCCAACTGGGTTCAACTTCCTTATGATCTTCTTGGTAAGATTTCCCGTCGTATTATTAATGAAGTGCAAGGAGTGAATCGTTGTGTTTACGATATTTCGAGTAAGCCGCCTGCAACAATAGAATGGGAGTAGTTCCGCTTTAGGTTAGTGGGGCTGTTAATGCAGAATAATATAGATTAGAAAACGCAGTGTTTAATAGATGTAGTGACGAGTAACGGGTAAAGGGTAACGAGTTCTGAGGCCCCATTTGATTCGAGTAGTTTTTTATAGAAAATGCATCTTTTAGAATATTGGTTCCAAATTACTAATTTATACTACGAGCTACAACACTCTTTACCCGTTACTCGTTACTCGTTACTACGTCATAGCTCATGAACCTTTCGAATGAGGTCTAATCTTCATCAAAAAATTTAATTAACTTTTACAAAATATGCTTACCCGTGCCATCTATCCCGGAAGTTTTGATCCTGTAACCAATGGGCATCTTGATTTGATTCAACGTGCCTTGGGAATTTTTGATGAGGTCATTGTGGCCGTGGCTCATAATGAGGCTAAAAAACCACTCTTTTCTACCGAAGAGCGTATCGCTCTTTTAAAAGAAAGTTTAGGAGATCAATCTGGTCTTTTTATTGAGTCGCTGGAAGGACTCTTGGTTGATTGTGCAAGAAAAAGAGAGGCTTTTGTGGTGATTCGAGGATTAAGGGCTGTTTCTGATTTTGAATTTGAATTTCAAATGGCTTTAATGAATCGCCGTCTAGAGCCAAAAATAGAGACGATTTTTCTTGCGCCACGTGAAGATTGTATTTTCCTTAGTTCGCGCATTGTCAAAGAAGTAGCCTCTCTTGGAGGAGATATAACACTTTTTGTGCCTAAGCCTGTTGTTGCTGCTCTTCATGAAAAATTTGTGAGTTCAAACTAAATTGAAGTAATAAGAAGAAGGAAGAAAATAGCCACAAAAGAACACAAAGAAACACAAAGGATCAGGACACAAAAAATAATTTTATAAAAATTCTTCAACGAGTTTAAGAACTCAAGATAAAGAATATTAACTATCGTGAAGAAATAAGGGGAGTAGAAATTAAGATCCGGCTTCAAATAGAGCACCAATAGCTGCGAAATAGCTTAGCCTAACTAATCAATCAAGTTTACTGCTAAGGTTCTTTTTTTGTGCCTTTTTGTGTTCTTTTGTGGCTATTTCTTCTGACTGTTACGGTGACGTTAGTGTAAAAATACTCCAATTTAGTTTAAGCTCACAAAATTTTTTATGATCAAAATTCACATCAATCAAATCCCCGAAGGAGAAACACTCCATCTTGAGGGAGAAATGGATCCCGCCTCACTCGGACTTGAAGAAGGTGGAGCTCAACCTCTGGGATTGCTTTCTTACACTCTTGACGTGGGGCTTTCAGCAGGAGGTCTTTTTGCTACTGGAACTCTTGCTCAAAAAATGAAGATGACTTG
The DNA here is from genome assembly GCA_035287205.1 of Chthoniobacterales bacterium. GTDB lineage: Bacteria > Verrucomicrobiota > Verrucomicrobiia > Chthoniobacterales > UBA6821 > CAIWMF01. The sequence goes on from DATEBV010000333.1 coordinate 14,716, forward strand.
TGTCTCTTGTTTGCAGCCTTTTGAGTATTGCCTCATGGTGGAAAATTTTGCTCTTCAAAAAGAACTTGATGGTTGTGAGTTAGTAGACTTGACCTTTGAGGTTAGAGAGGATATACATCTTCTTCTGCCCATGCATCCTCGATGCGATTTGGGCGGAGATAAAAAATGCCCCGTTCAGTTTCCGCAACGTGTTGCTTCCTCTCAGGAGGTCTCGGAAGCTCGTCCCGTCTGGGCCGCACTAGATCACATAAAACTATAATATTATCCGATGGGAGTTCCTAAACGCAAAGTTTCTAAAATGCGCTTGCGCACACGCAAAGCAGCGAATCGTTGGCATGCACCAAGTCTTGGAAAGTGCACTCAATGTGATGCACCTGTTCATTCGCATACCGTTTGTCCTGCTTGTGGATATTACCGCAATCGTCAGGTTCTTGATATCCAACCAGCCTAACGTGACTACCAATGTCATTTTATTTCTGCGAAATAAAATGACGTTGCTCATACAGGCATAATTTGCAGTGCACAGAAAACATTAATTTGTAGGCAAAATTATCAAATCAGCTTTTGATACTTTTTTCACGCGATGCTTAGGTGATTTTACTTGTTCTTTTTGATGTTCGCCTTCGTTAAGCCATAGATAGCGAACGGCTCTTCCTTCTTGCTAAATCAAAAAATTTCCACGTAAATTTACCTACTTTTCTTATTACAGCAATGGATCTGTTCTTTAGAGTCAAATCTTATTGTGAATTACCACAGGGCCTATTATATTAACACATGAGAATTGTTCTTGATGCCATGGGAGGGGATTATGCACCGGCCAATACTGTGGCTGGGGCTGTCTTAGCGCTCCAAGCGTATCCTAAAATTACACGTCTTTTTTTAACAGGTGATGAAACAGCCATTCGCGCTGAACTTACAAAGTTAAATTATAGTGATCCTCGGATTGAGATTGTTCATACGACACAGGTTGTTGAGATGAGCGATCAAGCTGTAGAAGCTGTACGACGCAAGAAAGACTCTTCGATCTCGCGTGCTGTGGATCTCGTTAAAAAAGGGGATGCAGAAGCAGTCGTTAGTGCCGGTCATACAGGAGCCGCTGTTGCTGCAACAACCATAAAACTCCGTACGCTAGAAGGTGTCGACCGTCCTGGGATTGCCTCCTACCTTCCTACGGAGAAAAATATCTGTGTTCTCATTGATGCCGGTGCTAATATTGATGCTCGCCCAGAACACATGCTTCAGTATGCTATTATGGGATCCGTTCTTTCCAAACATGTGCTTGGTTATGCTAATCCTGCTATAGGATTGATGTCGATTGGTGGTGAGGATGTAAAAGGGAGTGAATTCACTAAGGAGATTTTTAAATTACTCAAAGCAAGCACTCTTAATTTTCGAGGCAATATTGAAGGACACGATCTTTTTGAGCATCCTGTTGAGGTTGTCCTCTGTGATGGTTTTACAGGCAACGTGGTTTTAAAGACAGCGGAAGCAACGGCAGCAGCAGTTTTTCGTTGGCTAAAACGCGAGTTAACTAAAACTCCAATTCGAATTTTTGGTGCCTGGGTAGCGCGCAATGCCTTCCGTGCTATTCGTAATCGCACGAATTATGAAACCTATGGTGGAAGTCCTCTTTTAGGAGTGAATGGAATCTGTATTATTGCTCACGGATCAAGTTCTCCCCTTGCTATTAAGAATGCACTTCGTGTCGCAGTCGACTTTATTGAACAGCGTATCAATCCTCGTATTGTGGAGGAACTGAAGGCCTATAAAAATAGGTTGTAGGTGAGAGGTTGTAGGTAGGAGAAAATAAAGATCGAGAATCAAATTTGATTTTTAGTGGGTCCTGAGTTAGTTTGTAATAGATTCATCACGAATGAAAATCAGGGATTTTTACTTGTTCTTGTTGTCCCTAATTTTGTCCTCAGAGCTTGACTGATGTTCTCATCAGTACCTCACTCTTCTGCTCGGCTCGAGATAACAATTTTACCGTAAAAAAATTAATTTTCATTCGTGATGAGTATATAGCAATCAATTTTGAATTGATGGTCTTTTTTTTGATATATTGATTTCACAGTTTTTCTTAAGCATTTCTTTTTTCGACAAAGAAAACTGATCAGGTATTCCAACCTATAACCTCCAACCTATTTTTCATGCATCGTCATTTACCACATACTAATCGTTCTGTCTCTATTCTTGGGACAGGAAGTTATGTTCCTGAGCATATTATGACCAATGCTGATTTGGAACAGATGGTTGAGACCAATGATGAATGGATTCGTTCAAGGACAGGAATTCGCGAGCGTCGTATTGCTGCACATCATGAAACAACAAGTGATATGGCTGCTGCTGCTGCTTCTGCTGCCTTAGAGAATGCAGGGATTAAAGCGGAAGAAGTGGACATGATCATTTGTGCTACAGTCACTCCTGACATGTTTTTTCCCAATACGGCCTGTTTTGTGCAGACAAAAATTAATGCTCACGAAGCGGTCTGTTTTGATGTGAGTGCTGCGTGTTCAGGATTTCTCTATGCCATGGAAATTGCCCGTCAATTTATTGCCACGGGCTCTTATGAAACAATCCTTGTTATTGGAGCGGACAAACTCTCAGGAATTGTTAATTGGGAGGATCGCAATACCTGTGTACTCTTTGGAGATGGAGCAGGAGCAGCTATTTTACGTCATAGGGAAGATGGACGTGGTATTATAACAACTCCTATGGGAAGTGATGGACGGTTAGCGGAGATTCTTTATATCCCGGGTGGTGGGAGTGCTTGTCCCATGACTGCTGAGAATATTTCTCAGAAGTTATCAACCATACGAATGAATGGAAGAGAGACTTATAAACAAGCTGTAAAGTCTATGGTTGATGCGTCACAACAAGCACTCAGCGATGCTGGCGTTACTATTGATGACATCGCTTGTATTATCCCTCATCAAGCTAATTTACGAATTATAGAAGCTATTGCAGAGCGTCTTAAAACACCTCTTGATAAATTTCATGTGAATCTGGATCGCTACGGCAATACATCAGCAGCAGCTGTTGCTATTGCCCTGGATGAAGCCGCACGGCAAGGACGTTTTCAACGAGGAGATCTTATTTTGCTGGTCGTCTTCGGAGGTGGTTTGACATGGGCAAGTTCGCTTATTGAGTGGTAAAACTATTCGAACTGTCGTTCGAATAGTTAGTTTGTTCCAACTAGAAGTTATTTTAGTTGGAAACATAAATATCAACGTCATCGTAATTGGCAGAAATTCACCACAAGGAACACAAAGATACACAAAGAACACATAGATAAAATTTTTTATAAAAAATTTTAAAGTGGGGAATTGTGAATCCAAACCCAGTTTTAAAGAGAGAGAATCTCCTGTGCCCAACGTCTTCATAGACATTGGGAATTACGTGGTTATAATTCATGCACTATATTTCACGATTGCTAGTTTTCTTTGGTTCTTAATATTATTAAATAATTTTTATAAAAATTATTTTTCTTTTTTTGTGTTCTTTGTGTAATTCTTTGTGCTCTTTGTGGTGAATTTCTTCCTGCTTGAG
>DATEBV010000334.1:0-3099 GCA_035287205.1 Chthoniobacterales bacterium
TTTTGTGTTCTTTTGTGGCTATTCCTATTCTCTAACCTATATGTCTTCAATATCCGAAAAAACAATTCTTGTAGGATTGGAACTCCCTGGAATGGCTCATTGGGAACTACTCGATTCGCTCGAGGAACTTCGTCAGCTAGCACACACTGCCGGAGCTGATGTCATTGAAACGGTCACCCAAAAACTCAATCATCCAACAGCTCCTTACTATATTGGCAAAGGGAAGGCCGAAGAAATTGCTCTTCTCTGCCAACAGCACGAAATCACATCGGTTATTTTTGATGATGAACTAACCCCTGCTCAAGGCCGCAACCTGGAACTTCTCTTATCAAAAAAAGTAATCGATCGCACCCAGCTGATCCTCGATATTTTTGCAGCACGTGCACGCTCTCGAGAAGGTCGTCTCCAGGTAGAACTAGCTCAGTTACAATACCTCCTACCACGCCTCACGCGTATGTGGGGGCATCTTTCCCGTCAGAGTGGTGGCATTGGAACACGCGGTCCTGGAGAAACTCAACTTGAAGTCGATCGACGTCGTGTTCAAGAACGCATCAGTCGTCTTAAAGAGGACATTCAAGGAGTTCGTAAAGTAAGAACCACGCAACGTGAAGGTCGCTTACGCCGCCGTTGGCCTTTAGCCTCTCTTGTTGGTTACACGAATGCTGGCAAATCCTCATTATTAAATCGTCTGACAGGAGCTGATGTCTTAGAGGAAAACAAACTCTTTGCAACCCTTGATCCTACCACACGCCAACTAGTACTACCAAACCACCAAAAAGTCCTCCTTACCGACACCGTAGGCTTCATCCGCAAACTCCCGCATACCCTTATTGAATCTTTTAAAGCAACCCTGGAAGAGGTAGAACTCGCTGATCTTCTCATCCATGTGGTGGATATAAGCCATCCAGAATATAAGGAACAGATGGATGCAGTAAAAAAAATTCTGGAAGAACTAGGAGCTGCAGAGAAACCAATGATCACTGTCTTTAATAAAATTGATCAACTTTCCAATCCCTCCATGATGGAAAGAGAAATAGGAAATATTGCAAATAGCGTGGTCATTTCAGCTCGATTTGGCCTTGGAATGGACAATCTCATTCACGTTCTGGAAACACAACTTGCTACTTGGCGAGTTGAAGGCTGTTATTATCTCCCTCCAAGCGAAAGTGCTCTCCTGGCCGAAATCCATCGAAGCGGTCATGTTATTGATCTTCATTATGACGGAGAAACAGCTATCATCACGGCTCAAATTCCAACGGAACTAGCAAAACGCCTTTCCCCTTGGGATAATTACCAACAGAACTTTATTTCTACAAAATAAAGTGCCGTTGATAAAATTGGCAACACTTTCAATCCATAGTAATTTAGTTTAAAAATTCATACAAAACCCATTATACTGGACTTTGGCCATTTTTATATGAGTTACATTATTGGCATTAGTTTTTAATATCATCAAAAAAATAGAATGGGTAATTTCAGAAAAACAGCCGATACACCTTAACCGTCATTCCCGCGGACGCGGGAACCCAGGAGACTGTCGATCTTTATTCCTGGTTTCATAAAGTATTTTTGACGCTACTACCCAAATCAGAATTGACCTTCTTCTGGATTCCCGCGTCCGCGGGAATGACGAGAAGGAGTGTTATTTTTTAAAGTCTGCAAAAAGTCAGGACTTCCAAAAATTCTTTTTTTAAATACTTCTGCTCTAACAAAACAGCTCATATCCACTAAAAAAATGGCCTAAGTCCAGTTACACCAACCTCTCTTTATTTCGCAGAAATAAAGAGAGGTTGGTAGCACATTTATGAAAACATCCTCGCGCAAAGCATCCCCAACTTCCATCAGCTCCAATACCGAAGGATTAACCTTTCTAGGAAAAACCTCTCTTCCTTCCAGTGAAACTCCTTCAGTGGAGCTCCTAGAATCATTTCCTAACGCAAATCCTAAGCGCCCCTATCAGATTTGCTTCACTACGAGTGAATTCACCTCCATGTGTCCGGTGACGGGACAACCCGACTATGCCACTATCACCATCCATTATATTCCTAAGGATCGTTGTGTAGAAAGCAAAGCTCTTAAGCTTTATCTTCGCGCCTTCCGAAACCAAGGAGTCTTTGCTGAAGGAATTGTGAACCGCATCCTCGATGATCTTATTGCTGCGATCAAACCACAAAGCGCCACTGTGATTGGTGACTTTACCCCACGTGGTGGTATCGGACTTTGTGTTGAGGCTAGCTACCCTGACCAGGAAAAAAGAAAGAAATAGCCACAAAAGAACACAGAAAAACACAAAAAAACTTAGCGATGAGCTTGATTAATAAGCACAGCTAAGGTTTTTTGCAGCTATTGATACCCCTAAGTTCTAATTTTTCCCCCTTATTTTTAACGATACCGAATTTTTTTATTTTGAATTCTTAAATTCTTTTTTTTGTGTCTTTGTTCTTTGTGTTTCTTTGTGTTCTTTTGTGGCTATTTAATTTTCTTCTTCTGGATTCTTAAATCATGAAAATTATTGTCCTTCTCAGTGGTGGTCTCGACTCCGTTACCGCACTCTATCACTCCTGCCGTGAACACGATGTTGTCGCAGCCTTAAGCTTTGATTATGGCTCCAAACATAACCATCAAGAACTTCCAATGGCAGCCTTTCATTGTGCCAAGCTGAGAATACCTCATGTCGTTATCCCCCTCCCTTTCATCAATGAATTTTTTAAGTCTGACCTTCTTCAGTCAGGGGGAGCTATTCCCGATGGTCACTATGAAGCGAAGAACATGAAACAAACAGTGGTCCCCTTTCGTAATGGCATCATGCTCTCCATCGCTGGAGGTTTTGCTGAAAGCCACAGCGCCGAAGGTGTGGTGATTGCAGCGCACACAGGCGATCATGTGATCTATAAAGATTGCCGTGAAGAATTTTTCCTTCCAATGGCCATGGCCTTATACCAAGGGAGCGATACTGCCATCCAACTACTACGTCCTTTTGTGAATATGAACAAAGGAGCTATTGTGAAACGAGGCAGCGAACTTGGAATTGACTATAACACCACCTGGTCATGCTACAAAGGTGGAGAAATTCATTGTGGCACCTGCGGCACCTGCGTC
>DATEBV010000335.1:0-6345 GCA_035287205.1 Chthoniobacterales bacterium
CTTTTTTCATTAATCAGCTTCTCTCTGTATTTATCCCTTCCATCCCTGTTAATATTCTTCCTCTTTCATCCTCTTTCATCCATGTTTATGCATTTCGGTGAATTAGCCCTGTCTACTCTTTACCCTTTACTTTTTCAGAGCATGTTTTCTCAGATTGATCTTCTCTTTTCCTCAACGCCTCTGGAGGGACCCGAGCAAATGGCGCTTGATGAGATTCTGTTATATCAGCTTCAAAAGCCGCTTTTAAGAGTTTATCAGTGGAAGGTACCTTGCATAACGTTTGGCTATTTTCAAAAATGGACTTCAGTTCAACAGGCTTTTCCTAAATCTTCTCTCATACGTCGCTGGACAGGTGGTGGGTGTGTGGAACATGAGAGCGACCTCACTTTTTCACTGATTGTTCCAGTATCAGAGCCTACAGGGACTATGGCACCTTCACGCTTTTACCAACTACTTCATGAAGCGATTGTGGAGGTATTAAGGGAACATCATGTGATGGCTCGTCTCACAACACATGGTGAAATCAAAGAAGGAGAAGCTTGTTTTAATGCACCACGTCTTCACGATGTGCTCTTAGGAGAGACAAAAATTGCAGGAGGTGCCCAGCGGCGCTCGGGAGGAAGTTTGCTTCATCAGGGAAGTCTCAATTTTGGAGCGTCTCAGCCTCGATTTCCATCTTCTGCAGCAGCAGCGGTATCTCCAGCCTCCAGCCTCCAGCCTCCAGCCTCTATTCGGCCTGTTGACCGAATAGTTAAGAGTATTTTCTCTTCATTAGCGTCTCAACTTTCTCCTGAAGTCAGTCTCATTGAGGAAAAGAAGGAATGGTTAGAAGCAGCTTTCAATCTAGGCCGGAACCGCTATCGATCGGTAGAGTGGCAAGAGAGGAGGTAACTATTCGGCCCACAGGCCGAATAGTTAGTTTAAGTTATAAGTTTAAGTTTAAGTTGATTTTTGGTCACTTCGTGACAAGGTCAGAACGAATCTTTTTACTCTCGAAGTCGCTTCAGGAGAGGATTTCAATATGGTTGGAAAATTTTTTGTCAACTGAGTTAGCCGAATACTTACTAAAGTTCTTTGAATTTTTTATTAGAAAGGCTTCGAGAGCGAATAAACTTGGAAGATAACAACACCGCTGGTCAGCATAGACTTTTGAGCGCAAGCGAAAAAGTCAACTAGGAACTAACAGCTAAGAACTAACAACTAAATATTCGGCCTGTTGACCGAATATTTACTTGAGTAAGAGCTTGGCATGGATAAGAGGATTTATTAGGCTGTAGGACGTAGGTTGTAGAATCAACTAATCATCAGAGTGATTCAGATCAAATCTTAATCAGCGTATCAATCGACCTACAGCCTATAGCCTCTATTCGGCCTGTTGGACGAATAGTTACGATAGCTCTTGTTTACTTACTAAAGCAAGAGTGTTGCTTTCCAAACTCTAAAATTATGCCGTGCATTCACATGATTACTTCGCCGTCTGATCATTTAATTCAGATCCTTCATCCGAAGGAGGCCGGATCTGAACGCTTATTAACACGACCATTCTGCACTCTGATCATTTTAGTTACTACAGTCATTGCCTTGGCAATGACTGTGGTAACTACCTCCGCGACCACACTCGTTAATGGATCAGGAGCTACTTTTCCTGCGCCACTTTATCAACGTTGGGCAGCTGATTTTCACCAAGAACACCCTGATATTGTTGTCAATTACCAAGGTGTAGGGAGTGGTGCAGGAGTTTCTGATTTTATCAGAGGCCTTACTGATTTTTGTGCTAGTGATGTTGCAGTGAAGGATGAGGAGATTGCCAGGCTTCATGGCAATGTGCTCATGATTCCAGTGACAGCAGGGACTATTGTCCTCTCTTATAATATACCTGGGATTACTCAGCTAAAACTAAATCGTGATGCTTACGTAGGTATTTTTCTTGGCAAGATCACTCAGTGGAATGATCCCGCTATTGCCAAAAGTAATCCTGGAATAACATTTCCTGATTTGCCCATTACGGTAGTAACACGTTCTGATGGTAGTGGAACAACCGCTCTCTTTACAGGACATTTGATGACGATTAGTTCTGAATTTTCCGATAAGGTTGGTTTCGGGAAATCTGTGAAGTGGCCGACAGGCTTATCAGGCAAGGGCAATGATGGTGTGACAGCGCTTATTAAACGAACGCGGGGAAGTATCGGTTATATGGAATTTGGTTTTGCTCAAAGTACTCATTTGCCGATGGCTGAGCTTGAAAATAAAGCTGGAGCTTTTGTTGCTCCTTCGGATGCGACAGGTTCTCTTACGTTAGCAACGATTGTTTTGCCTGAAAATCTTCGTGATTTTTCTTTTGATCCTATTGGTCAAGGGACTTATCCTATAACCGGTTTTACCTGGTTATTGCTTAAAAAAGAATACCCTGCCGAAAAGAGTGCTGCCATCAAAGCTTTTGTAACCTATGCTTTGACTAAGGGACAGGTAGTAGCTCCTCAGCTTGGCTATCTTTCTCTTCCTTCTCCGGTTGTTGAGAAGGCACAAAAGGCTCTCAATGGAGTCAAGTAGTCTTAAAAATTACCAATATTCTATCCCAAAGCTATTTTTAGCGGTAAACATAAATAAAAACATCGTCGTAATTAGCAGAAATTCACCACAAGGAACACAAAGATACACAAAGAACACATAGATAAAATTTTTTATAAAAAATTTTAAAGTGGGGAATTGAGGACTTAAACCCAGTTTTAAAGAGAGAATAAAAAACCTATGTTATTTATGGTTAATAAGTTATGTTTTTAGTCCGCTCGTCTTCTTTAGTTCTTAACATGTTAAAGAATTTTTATAAAAATTCTTTTTTCTTTTTTTGTGTTCTTTGTGTAATCCTTTGTGTTCTTTGTGGTGAATTTCTTCCTGTTTGAGAAACGTTAGCAGTTGCAAACTAGCATTAATTATAGGATAGATATTATTATTATTATGATTTTATTAGCCACCTCAGCTGTACGCTATAGGTGATTACAGATTAATTTAACGAAATGAACTTACTACGAACTACGAACTGCGAACTGCGAACTGTTTTGTTGTTTTGCAACAAAACCGATTGGTTTCGTAAGATCTGTTGGATAGCTTCGGTGATGATCATTGTCACGTTGATCTTGATCATTTATGAAATTATGAGCACGGCTTGGCCCGCCATACGTCACTTTGGGTTTCATTTTTTGATAAGTTCAACATGGCAACCTAATCGTGATATCTATGGTGTTTTGCCGATGATTATTGGTACGGTAACAAGTAGTTTGATAGCACTGTTGTTAGCATTGCCCCTTGGATTATCCATTGCTATTTTTCTCAGCGAGAGTTTTCTTCCTGCAACAATGCGTCATGCGATCCGTTTTATTGTGGAAATGTTAGCCGCAACTCCAAGTGTTGTTTATGGTCTTTGGGGTATTTTTGTTTTGGTTCCATTGGTCCAAGATTATGGAGATATCATATCTAAACATTTTGGATTTATTCCCTTTTTAAGAGGACCTGCCTATGGCAATTCCCTGCTAACGGCAAGTCTTGTGCTTGCTCTGATGGTTTTGCCAACTATTACGGCTATTTCTCGAGCTGCTTTAGTTGCTGTGCCTGCAACACTACGCGAAGGATCTTACGCTCTTGGCGCTACTCGTTGGGAAACCATACTGCGCGTTCTTTTACCGTGTGCTGCTCCAGGGATTGTTGCCGCAACTATTTTAGCTTTTGGACGTGCCATAGGAGAGACTATGGCGGTGGCTATGCTAATAGGAAATAGTCAACGTTTGACTTTCTCTCTTTTTTCTCCTTCCAATACACTTTCGGCGTTATTAGCAAATCAGTTTGCTGAGGCAGATGGGCTTCAAATTAGTGCTCTCATGTATGCCGCTTTCCTTCTTATCATCATGACGCTAGGAACTAATATTGTTGGAGAGCTTGTCTTGCGATATACTCATCGTCGGTGTGCAACTGCCTAATTTGCAACTGACATTATTTTATTCGTAATGAGTATTACTCAAAATTTTTTTAATCAACTAGGTAGGAAAACTTCCTTTTTTCGATTAATCCGCAATTATCTCTTAACGCTATTCTGTGGGTTTCTGTCGTTCATAGCGCTTGTGCCGCTTTTTTCTCTTGTTTATTTACTCATTAAAAAAGGATTGCTTTTGCTTCATCTTTCGGTTTTTACCGGATTACCACCTCCTCCAGGAATTCATGAGGGCGGTTTTGGCAATGCCATTCTTGGAACATTAATAATGGTAGGTATAGCTGTTCTTATGGCGGCTCCTCTAGGAATTTTAGGAGCACTGTTTATTAATGAGTATGCTCCATCATCTCCTTTATCGGGGACAGTCCGTTTTGTAGCAAAGCTGTTGACTGGTATTCCTTCAATTATTTGTGGTGCTTTTGCCTTTGCCTTAGTTGTTCTCACAACAGGAAAATTTTCCGCACTAGCTGGAGGAGTTGCTCTTTCGGTATTAATGTTACCAACGATTCTTTTGACTTCAGAACAGGCATTGAAAGGAGTTCCATCTTCTTATCGTGATGCTTCGTATGGATTGGGCGCTACCGCATTTCAGACAATTTGGAGGATTGTTTTGCCAGAAGCTCTTCCTTCGATCATGATGGGGCTGATGCTAGCCATTGCTCGTGCTGCAGGGGAAACAGCGCCAGTTCTTTTTACCGCACTGTTTAGTTATAATTGGACAAGTTCCTTAATGGAACCGACTGCCTCGTTATCCGTTTTAATCTATAATTTTTCTGCACTTCCCTATCACTACCAGGTTCAGATGGCTTGGACAGCGTCATTGGTTTTAGTTGTTATGGTTACTGGAACCAATATTTTAGCCCAATTTTTCTTCCGTCGAAAATCATTTTAATTTATAACTACCAACGTCAATTTGCAGAAAATTAACAGGGATGGAAGGGATGGAAGGGATAACAGAGGCTAGAATCAAGAAAACAAGTCGTCAAAGTTCTTATCAAATTATTCTAAGAGTTTAATACCTTATTGTGCCTACTCAATTGTTGCTATCCCTTCCATCGCATTCGTTCTCGTAAGTTTTCTGCTAACTCCTTTCTCTATTTTAATATAGGGCAAGGAATGCGGACGATAAGAAGAGTAACGAGTAATGAGTAACGAGTGGCGAGTAAATCGGAATAAAGTCAGTATTTCGAAATTCATATTTTGACAGAGTGTATTTTAAAAGAAAATTATGCCATTCGACTCGTTACGCGTTACTCGTTACCCTTTACTTGCCTTCGTCCATCCCTTTCATCCCTTCCATCCCTGTTAATTTTCTTTTCTTTATTTCTTTGTGAATAATCCCATTCAACAACTCAAGGCGCTTCCCAATGATTTTATTCCAGGGGAACAAAATTTCATCGAGGTTAATCAATTCAATTTCTTTTATGGCAAGAAGCAGGCGCTTTTTGATATTAATCTGAAGATTCCATCACGACAAGTCACCGCTTTTATTGGACCTTCAGGGTGTGGAAAGACAACACTTTTGCGTAATTTCAATCGGATGAATGAACTTCTTCCTGGAGTCAGTCATGAAGGAGATATTACCATTCATGGAACCAGTATTTTCGACCCTGCCGTGGAGATTATTGCGTTGCGTCGACGTATTGGTATGGTTTTTCAAAAGTCGAATCCTTTTCCAATGTCGATTTTTGAAAATATTGTTTTCCCTTTAAGAATTACAGGTTGTCGTCAGCGCTCCTTCTTAGAAGAAACCGTGGAACGCTCACTTCGTTCTGTGGCCTTATGGGATGAGGTGAAAGATCGCTTGCAAGAGAGTGCGCTAGGACTTTCAGGAGGTCAAATGCAACGACTTTGCATTGCTCGTGCCATTGCGAATCAACCAGAGATTTTACTCATGGACGAGCCTTGTTCTGCTCTTGATCCGATAGCCACAGCTAAAGTAGAAGAACTCATTGTAGACTTAAAAAAAGAGTTCACGATTATTATTGTGACTCACAATATGCAACAAGCTGGTCGTATTTCAGACCTTACGGCTTTTTTCTATTTAGGAAAACTAGTAGAGTTCGGACACACAGGTAAAATTTTTACAGCGCCACTTCAAAAGCAGACGGAAGAATATATTACTGGACGGTTTGGATGATATCCGTGACCAAAGAATTCACCACAAAGAAAATTAACAGATGCAAAAGAGAAGAAATTAGCCACAAAAGAACACAAAGAAGCACAAAGAACCAGAACACAAAAAAAGAATTTTTATAAAAATTCTTTAACGAAGTGTCGCCCGACATGAGTGTGAACTAGTCAAATGAAAGGAGTTGACCGAGAACAGTGAAATAAATCGTAGCGAAAGGCAAGGCGGTAAC
>DATEBV010000336.1:0-4026 GCA_035287205.1 Chthoniobacterales bacterium
ATGGGGTCATGCTAATAATATTGACTAATATTGATGAGAAGTTTTTCATTTTGACAGAAGATTTCACTAAAACTCCCAGTTTTTTTCAATATTATTAGCCTGATCCCGTGCTTGCCCCATGCTCCGTGCACAGTATAGAAAAAAGTGAATGATTAAATTTTCAACATAATGAAAAATTCAAGCGAGATTCTTTTATACACAACGCCTCAAGGAGAGGTTAAAATTGACGTTTTGTATAACGATGAAAATATTTGGCTGACACAAAAGAAAATGGCGACGCTCTTTGATGTGCAAATACCAGCCATTAATAAGCATCTCAAAAACATATTTGAATCGAGTGAGTTAGACGGGAAACGAGTTATTTCCATTTTGGAAACAACTGCTTCCGATGGGAAAAATTACACAACGCAGTTTTATAACTTAGATGCCATTATTGCGGTTGGTTATCTAGATTATGCAGAACTTCAGGCATCAAGGCAAAATCTTATGAGAATGCAAGATTGGGTGTTAAAGTTGGATGCTTTTTTATCCTTCAACGATTATAATATTCTTGAACATGCAGGGAAAATGAGTTTTGAAATGGCAAAACTTTTTGCTGAAGAAGAGTTTGAAAAATATAGAAGTATTCAAGATCGATTTTATGAGTCAGATTTTGATAAATTAATTGAAGGATCAAACTGAACTAAAGAGCATCTGTATCGGATGGGGGTCAGGGTCTCAAATCTTAACCAATGGAAACTTTTATTTTGAGACAACCTGAAAGTGTAAACTTCCTTAATTTTAAAATGATACGACTATTCTTTGGTCAAGATTGTGAACCCTGACCCCACATCTAAGCCGCATCATAATTAGAAGACTTTAATAACAATGTAGATATACTAAACAATTAATTCAGTTTGAGCTCATCAACGCATTTACACGATGACTTCGCAGTCTGATCATCCGAACGCCTCCAACGATTTCAATGAAACTTTTATTCAACTTATCAATAATTTTACTCAGTACGGGTTGCCTCTTTGCTCAAACTAATCAGATTAAAGGTTGCAGAAAGGCAGAATCATTATCAGAAAATCAGATTAGGCAAGGAGCTGAAACTACTACGAACCACGAACTGCGAACTACGAACTGTGATAATTCAGCTGAAAGCTTGAATTGTTACCTGATGATGAACCCTGCAGTTGAAGGTGCCGAGAAAGCCATCGAGAGTTTGATTATTGGTGAAACAAGACCATCTAGTTCTATTATATCCAACAGGTTGGGAATGAGAGTAGGAAAAGAAAATATTGTGACTTGTTCTTTACCGCACATAACAACTAGTCTTACAATTAGTTCTAATCAAAATTCAAAAGTATCCAATGAAATGTCTGAAGACCAACGAGAACCGACTGGAACTAAAAATTTAGGAGATTATATTCTAGCACTTCCAGCAGGAATCATTGGGGTATTTCTGAGATCACCAGAAGAAAAACAAGCTTTCTACAAGGAAAAGCATGAGCAAGCAGTTCAAGAACTCCAAGAAAAATACCCTAGTCTAACTTATCCGGAGTTAGCTCAAAAGATCGTTGCATGGAAACAGACAGTTGAAGAATGGAGTGAGTGTCGCTTTCCAAAAGAAAAGGAAGCCCGTTATCAAAAAGTAGAAGCATTAGCTGCGGATATGCCTCCCGAGCTTTACCACTTAGTTGCTTTTAGCCAGGCGATGAAAATCATAGAGGATGCTATGGCCTATACACGTTATCTGCCGCTTGCAGTTGAAAAATATGACAAGAATACAGAGAACCTGTCTTTAAAGTCTACTGAATCATCGAGTAGCTTCTGTACACTAGCGCCGTCGATTGACTCGCTCGCTCCCGCTCGGCTCACCCCTACGGGGCTGCTCGAGACAAGCTCTCGCAGTCTATCCCGCGGTCTCCCGACCACCAGTATTCATTGCCCTTCATCAGCCTCAGCGACTTTTAAGACCGGTTCTAACAGCAAAGCCTATCAAGCTTATTTGTTAGCACAACTTGATACTATTAGTAATAATATTAAAAAACTAGAAGAAGCAGCTGAGGCTGTTATGAGACTTTCAGAACAAAGAAACCGTTGTTTTGCTGCTGCTGCAACAGTAGAGGCAAAAGAAAATGCTAAAATCACAGAAGATCTTCAAAGTGCTGTTAGAACTGCTGAAAAAGCCATTCTTTCTTACGGCCAATTTGGTCAGAAAATGAAGGAGGGAAATTCTACTGCATCTTATTTTTCTCGCATAGAAGGATTTTTTTCAGAATGTGATGCTCTCAAACAAGAGTGTCGTGCACAAGAAGCTATTAACGAGGATAATACAGGGCAATGGTGGAATTTTAACCAAGTAGAATGCTATATTGAGACTGCAACAGTATCACTTAAAAATGCAGTTCAAGCAAGAAGCGAGGGCCAACTAGAAGTTGCAAAAGCACACGAACAAGTAGCTCAATATAACTTTCAGGCAGCTCAAGCCATTGTTAGTGGGGATAGCTGGGATAGTTTAAAAGTAAAGATCTTTTCAGATGCAGCTTGCCAAGCTGGGTATGTAATACATCCACTTAAAGATGCAGCTCAAGCAAGAAGTGAAGGCCAAGTAGAAGCAGCAATAACTTATCAACAAGCTGCTCAATATCGATGTCAGTTAGTTCAAGCCATTGCTAATGGGGATAGCTGGGATAATTCAAAAGTAAGAAGTCTTCCAACTGCGAGTTGCCAAGCTCATTATGTAGGAAATTCCCTGAAAGATAAAGCCAAAGCAATAAGTGAAGGACAAATAAAAATAGCAGAAGTTTATGAAAAAAAAGCTCAATACTATTTCCAAGCAGTTCAAGCTGCTGTTAACGGAGATAGTACGAAAGTTAATGTTTTTTCAAACGCAGCTGGAAAAATTTCCAATGCAGTAGGACCACTTAAAGATGCAGCTCAAGCAAGAAGTGAAGGCCAAGTGGAAGTGGCAATAATTTATGATCAAGCCGCTCAATATTATTTGGAAGTAGCTGAAGCCGTAGCTCATGGAGATAGCACAAAGGAAAAAAATTATTCAACGGCAGCAGAACATACTATTTATAAAGCCGACAATCTTAAGCATGCAATCCTAGCCAGAAATGCCAACCAAATAGAAGCAGCAAAAGCATTTGATCAAGCAGCACAATATTATTGTCGATCAGTTCAATTTTCTATTAACGGAGATAGCGCCAATGCGGAAAACTTTTCATTTCTAGCCAAAAAGACTTTCTTAGCAGCACGCTCACTTAAAAATGCATATCTAGCAAGAAATTCTAACCAAGAAGAAGAGGCAAAAACACTTGATCAAGCAGCTCAATATTATTGTCGATTAGTTCAATGCTTTATTGACGGAGATAATATAAACGCAGAAAACTTTTTATTTCTAGCCAAAAATACCTCCTTAGCAGCACGTTCACTTAAAAATGCAAGCTTAGCAAGAAGTGCAGAGCAAGGAGAAGTGGCAAAAGCGTTTAATCAAGCCGCTCAATATTATTTTCAAGCAGTTCAAGCCTCCATTGAAGGAGATAGCATAAAAACAGAAAACTTTTTACATGCAGGGGAAGAGGCCAACCGTGCAGGAGAGATATTTAAAGAAACGACTCAAGCAACCATTCATGAAACGCAAAACTTCCAAGTCTTGAGTCTGCCGCCGTACTCAAGATTTCAATTGCAAGTGCTAGAAAATGATATGATAGTAGAAGCAAACTTTCAAACGAGGCCTTACGCTCAATCTCAAGAACAGGTGGCTCGCTATTTTCTTCGGAAGGCTGAAATTTATGCACAAGAAGGAGTAGAAAAAGGCAATGCCTATAACTATTCGGCCAACAGGGCGAATAGTTAGTTTAACCTAAATTCCCAAATTTATGGGCATTATGACATCTAGCAGCTTTGCAATGTCTTTAACTTTTTTTGTATTTTCTTGAACTAAAATTTCGGCATCATACTTTTTGGCTTTCAGTGACCTCAAAATAAGTAGCGCTTGTTCTACTGTATATTCTTTTTTCAGTTTTTGACGCA
>DATEBV010000337.1:0-2281 GCA_035287205.1 Chthoniobacterales bacterium
CTGTTCGCAACTCGTAGTTCGTAGTCCTCAGTAATTTTAGTTTGCTGATCAGTCTGATCTTCTGATAGTGATGCTGTTTTTCTGCTGTCTGTAATTTGTAATCTACAACCTGTAATCTGACTATTATTCTGAGCAAAGAGAGCATAAGTGCTCAATAAACCTATTAAGAGACCAAGAGAAGTTGAGTAAATGAATTTCATAATTTTGATGTTAAAAATTAGAGCTTACTGCATTGGCAAAGAGGATGGATAAAATAATTTTTATTGAGACTTATATTCTTTAATTGAGTCATTTTCCTTTGGTTTTAATGACGTTATCTTGAGCCATAGAAATAGCTGCACTTGCTTTATCAGCTTCCATTTCAAGAATGCTAGATTCTATTGGCACTTTCATCTTTTGAGATTGCTGAAGTTGTTCTTTCCACTGGTTTTTGGTTTCTTCATCAAAAGCCTTTTCTAAAGCTGTTTTTTCAGATTCAATGACTTTGTCCATTACTTCTCCATGAACCTTTACTGCTTGAATAGCTTCCTCCCAAAGTCTAATAGCCTCTTCTCCTTTGGCATTATTAGCTTTACTTTGAGCTACAGAAACAGCTTCACTTGCCTTATTAGCTTCCATGCTAATAATACTAGAGGCTATTGATAATTTTATGTTTTGAGATTGCTGAAGGTTTTCTCCCCACTGTTTTTTAGTTCCTTTATCAGAAGCCTTTGCTAGAACTGCTTTTTCAGATTCAATGACTTTGTCAATTATTTTTCCATGAGCCTTTACTGCTTGAATAGCTTCCTCCCAAAGTCTAACAGCCTCTTCTCCTTTGGCTTTACCAGCTTTATTTTGAGCTATAAAAGCAGCTTCACTCGCCTTATTCACTTCCATACTAAGAATACTAGAGGCTATTGATAATTTTATGTTTTGAGATTGCTGAAGTTTTTTTCCCCACTGCTTTTTAGTTTCTTCATCAGAAGCCTTTGTTAGAGCTGCTTTTTCAGATTCAATGACTTTGTCAATTACTTCTCCATAAGCTCTTACTGCTTTAATAGCCTTCTCCCAAAGTCTAACAGCCTCTTCCCCCTCGGATCTATTAGCTTTATCGTAAGCAAGCGAAGCCATTTCTTCTAGCTTTTTGATGTTAGCAGAAGAATATGGATCCCTATACGAGTTAAACCAACTTTTCCAGGAAAACAAAGTTCCATTTAAAACATTAATGACTGCATTAGATCCAGTAGATTCTACTTCTTTAGTTGCTTTAACACTATCTTCATCTCTAGAACTATCAGCAAACGCTATACTTCCAAATTGTAGGCCTCTAGCACCTATATTGGATAGGTTAAATGTTGAAATTTTTCCTATTTCCTCACCTTTACTATTACTTCTCCAATATTCTCTACTAAACTCTGCTATTTTTCCTGTCTCTATACTCTCAATAGAAGAGCGTTCAAACAATGAAGGTAGCAGAGCTGATCCTCCAACAACAACCGCTCTTGCTGCTGTTCTACTAAACATACAGGGAGTAGGTACTATTAAAGCTGAAACTACACTAAAACCACTATTACCATATTCCATTGAGGAAGATTGATTATTAATAGCCTCACCCCATTGAATATCGTTTGAAAGGAAAAACTTGGCTCCTGGATTTACATGAACAAGTGAATGAGTCTCGCTATTTAAATCACCATCTAATTTTCCATTCAAAGTATAAGCTCCTGTCTCAGTTGTTCCTATCCCCTCCTCTCCCACAGGCTGACCATTATCAAGCCAGTTGCAAAAACGTGCAGCATCAAGCCAACTGACGTTACTCACAGGAGACTCCCCTCGCCCATCAATCACTGAGTAACTGTAACTACCAGGAGATCCAGAACGTAAAATAATAAAATTTTTCTCTTCTATTTCAGTTTTCTCCAGATTTGCTCCTCCAGTCTTGAGTCTCTTACCAAGTTCATAAGGATCACTAGCTGCTACAGCATTTAAAAATGAACAATACTCATGTGCTGTCACCTTATTTTTTCCAATAATAAAATTTTTTTCAGAGCTAGTTTTCCCATTAGAATCATTACCTACATCATCAATTTCTGTAACCTCTATATCAATTAAAGATGGAGCAACAAAATCGTTATTTAAACCTTGAGTGCAATCAATATTATCATTGGAATATTCATTAATATTAGATCCACTTTCTATTCGATTATTTTGATTTCTCTCATTCAAAGTAACTGGGATAGTTTGAGCAAAAAGGCAACAGCTAGTCATTAAAATAACTGGAAAACTAAGCATTTTTTTATTT
>DATEBV010000338.1:0-2468 GCA_035287205.1 Chthoniobacterales bacterium
GATTGCCACCTCATGATGAATCCTGAGGAAATATCTGAAGCTGAGAATGCTTTTGGATTTTCAGAAAGAAAAACAGCACGACTCGAAATACCCATGGAGAGAACCACTGAAATAGACTTTCCTATTGAGGGAAGCTCGTCCAGTACATCCAGTGATAAATATTCGATTAATTCATCGGTAGAATATGCTAAAAGATCAACTAACAACGAGCGCATGAATGCTCTTATGATCTACTGTCAACATACTCTTACAACCGCAGGATGGTCTGCTTATGCTGCTGATGCTCTCTCACATGGAGCAGATCCTGAACTTGTCAAAGATTTTAAAGAATATTGGAGTAAGGCTAAGGAATCATTGGATGCAGAAGACTATCCTTTAACAATGAGTTGGATTCAGATCCTTGAATACCTTCAAGCTGGTATTGAAGAGAGTATGAATCCTACTTTTGCCCACCTTAAAACGGGTAACTTGTCAGAATATTGGAATCCTGCTTTTCGAGCAATGTTGCAAACAGCTAGATATAGGGCTCAATTGATCAGTGCTTCTCTAGAGATTTTTAGAAATTCACATTCTGCTGCGAATTGCTATGGCACTCTGGATTTCGATACCTTAGGTATATTTCACAATCTGCGTTCTGATGTTCCTTGTACTTTCTTGGGACAAGCGGATTTAGAAAAAGCTTTCATGTTTGAACAATCTCCAGAAATAGTGAATGAATGGAAAAAAGTAATAGAACAATCAGAGTCTTTTGCCGTATTGTTTACAGAATATTGGAGGAAAGCTGCTGAAGCTTGGCTTTCAGGAAATGAAGAGTACACTCCTTTTTGTCCAAGTAGTCGTTATGAGAGTGAGCAGTATCGTAATTTTGATCTGTTTATGATTTATAGAGATTGTAACTTGAATTTTGCTTTCAACTCACTTGGAAAAGCCGCAATAGCTGAAAAAAGTGGGAAAGAACCTATTTCTGCTCTCTATCAAAAATCAGCGGAACAATCAGTGTTTGCTGATAAGTGTCATCAAAAAATGATAGAAGCACGTGCTTCAGGAATGAGCTTCAAATTTTCGTATTGGAACAATGCTAAGGAGGCAGCAGAGTCTAGTGCTCAGCAATTTCATGATACCGCTATCTCTCTTAAGAAAGTTTATGAAACCTCAGTAAACATTAGACTTCTTTCAAAATTCGCTACGGCTAATGAAGTGCAAGGAGTCGACGGAGCACAGAACTTGAGTGTACAGACGTCCTCGATAGTTCGAGCTCTGGAGCGACGCAGCAATTTATTAGCAGAAGTAGAGTTTAGGAAGAAGTCTAGTATAAATTGTCAACAATCGGCGACGACCTTTTGGAAAAATGCAGCCAAAGCCTGGCTTGGAGTAAAAAATACCAAGAGCAAACAATCAATAATTACCTTATGGGAAAAAGCAACCGAGCAGCATCAGTTTGCAGCTGAGCAATATCAACTTTCCGCTGAGTATAATAAGAAGTTTGCTGAAACTGAATATGGGAAAGGATTTTCTTACGAAGAGTATAAAAAAATTATTAATGCTGCCTCTCTTGCTAGCTCAAGTGCTCACCGCTTGGATCAAACTGCTTCCTCTCTTGAAGCATCCATCGAAGCTGAGAAAAAGGGCTATTATTCCCTTTCTGAACTCTATCAAAAAGCTGCTTTAGCATATCAAGTTGCCTATGAGTATGGTCAAAAAGCGGCAGAAGCAGAGACAAAAGGAAATACTTATGAATATGAAAATTTTACTTCTGCTACCCGTTCTGCTGATTCTAGTGCTGAATATTTATATTATAATTCTTCATCTTCGATTAGGGAGGCCATCAAAGCTGAGAAAAGTGGCAACACTCTTCTTGCCTCTCTTTGGAGAGAAGCAGGCGAGCAATATCAAATTGCAGCTCAGTGTGAGCAAAAGGTTGCAGAAGCACAAGCTTCAAGGAACACATTCGAATGTGAACGCCTTAAGGCAGCTGTCGAAACGGCTAAATTAGCAGCCGATGCTTTAAAGAAGCAGGCACAGGAACTGTAGTGAACGAAGGCTCTTGAGTCTTAATCAATGCTTTAGCAGCTAATGGAGAGATTGTTAATGGTTTCTTCAAGCTTTAACCTAGAAACGGAAATAGAGACTGGCTATCTTTCGCAATATACTTTGCCCCAAAATGTTTTTTTCGAAGCCTCACGTACCGTGAAGGTATGCCACGGCTCCGTAAAAACCATTTTGGAACAAAGTCCTTACGAAATCTCATCCAGTTCTATTCCCGTTTCTAGGTTTAAAAGAGATTTCAAGATTTCTTCAAATGCTGGTACATCGTTTTAGACTCTCTGCACATTGCAGAAAAAGTTTTTTCCTATCTCCTACAGAGGCCATAATGATATGGTTATACGATTTATTCATTTAATTTTAAGCTATTAAATATTAATTAATCGATATAATGCTTGGTCAATGGCATTACGTAAGTTAGATAC
>DATEBV010000339.1:0-10151 GCA_035287205.1 Chthoniobacterales bacterium
GATGCTGTGTTAGAACAACCTGTGCTGAGGCCAAAGAACTCATGACAACATCTTCGACATCAAGTTTCAATTTTTCAAGGCAACGCAGAGTATTTTGAATCCGAGTTTTGACCCCATGAACAATGTGAAAATCAGCCTCCAAGCGTGACCCTATCATTCCTTCAGGACTAATGACATTTTGATTTCCATCAACATGATAGCTCTGAATGATGGTGTGAAGAAAAGTATTTGTTGCAGGGAGAGTCACCTCCTTTGCACTCATTTCCACCATACGCAGATCATCATCCTCAATAAGATTACGATCTTCAGGAAGAATAAAAGTGCCTCGATTATTGAAGCTCTGAAGGTGTGATCCTGAAAGTGCAACCCAGACGCTGCGGATTTCAACATTACTCTTCTCTTCTGCATCAATAATGGCTTCACGGACACATTCAGTAACACTGGCAAAATCGACAATCTCTCCTTTACGAATCCCTCGCGAAGGAGTTTCTCCAACACCTAGAATATGAATGGAACCATCAGGCAATCCTTCAGAAACAATTACACAGATTTTTGTGGTCCCTATTTCAAGACCGACAAAGAGTTGTTCACGAGCCATAAGTTTAGAAGATGGAAGATAGAAGATGGAAGATAGGGACTAAACCAGGAATGGTTAAATTAAAATAAAGCCTTTTGACTTATTGCAATTTACTAAGCTGAAAGATGACAGTGGCAAAACCAAATGAAGCTTCACTGTTTTCCCTCAGCTTACAGGCTGCAACCTATCTTTTCGTCTTGGTTTGAGCAGCAAGTGCTGACGTTTCTGAATTAGGTCGAAAAACAACAGGTGTATTATGCTCTAGCATGAGATTCGCAGATTCTATCTCTCTTCCTGTGTCTTGACAATAAGCAAGCAACTTTTGAAGGCGCCCCATCTGGTCAGGAAGATGTTCTTCACCGAAAGTAAAGTGGGTATTATTATTATCCGTAACAATGGCACAATAGCCACGCGAAAGATCAATAGAACGAAGGACTAAAGAGACATCACTTGCATTATTAAGAGCATTTAATAAATTAAGAGCCACTTGAAGTCTTTCTTCTAGCAAGGGCTGACCTAACTGAACTTTTGAAAGATCGATACCTTCCAAAACAGGCAATTGTAATAAAGAGGCATCAAGCGTCATTGGTTTCATAATGACTCGTTCTTGATCTACCACCAAACTTTGACCTGCAACAAAAGTTTCTTCTGGAGAAGCAGCTAAGCGAAGTACGGGAATGCGCCGTTCGATGGTTACTCGAAGCGTATTGGGTAAAACTCGCTCAACGCGAGCCTTCTTAACGTCAGGCAAGTCACTCAATGTCCTCTCAGCAGTACTGAGATCAAGAGTAAAAATATTAACCCCTTCTTGAAGCCCCGTTTTTTCCCGAAGCTCTTGTGGAGTCAACACCCCATCTAACGAAACCTCAAGATTCTGCACCTTATAATCAGGATTCTTAAAAAAGAATTTGTCTAAAAGAATTTGTCCTCCTATATAAAGCCCTCCCAGAAGGAACAAAACAATTACGACTTTTAAAAGCGCTCCATTAATTTTTCGTGCGCGTTGACGGCGCACCGTATCAACACGCATCTTTACTTCAAGAAGATGGTGTGGCTTCTTACTGCGAAGGGTACGAGATCGACGATTAGTATTAGTAGTGCGGCGGAGAGCCATATTAAGAGTGGCGTTGTTGAATAAATCAACAACGCCAGTTTAAGCTATAAGTTTAAGTTTAAGTTGATGTTTGTCGCCAGGCGAAGCGAGGCTAATTTATTTATAGAGGTCTTGCTACGCAAGAATTCATAATGACGCAATGGGTTTTCGCCAGCCGAATATTCACACATTTAGCCAAATATTGTACCTATCAATATGCCATTGGTAGTTATGAGATAGAAAATAGAAGATAGGGGTTAATTGAGTTCTTTCTTTTTGTCACGAAGTGACCAAAATTTAACTTAAACTTAAACTTATAACTTAAACTAGCTATTCGGCCTTTGACCGAATAGCTAATGAAAGCTCTATAATTTTAGCACAAAGCGCCGTAAAATCCAGTCCTGATACAGCCGCTGCCTTAGGAAGCAAACTGGTCTCGGTCATTCCAGGAATTGTATTGATCTCAAGCACTCCTATCCTTCCATCTTCGGTCAGCATAATATCGACACGCGAGTAGATTGCGAGCCCTAAGGAACGATGGGCCGCAAGAGCAATTTTTTGAATTTCCTCAGTCTGTAATGCTTCTAAGGGAGCCGGTACAAGATAGTCACTAGCTCCTTTGGTATACTTATGTTTGTAATCATAAAAACCCTCATGAGGTCTAATTTCAATAATAGGCAAAGCTTTATCCCCTAAAATTCCTACGGTTAATTCTTTTCCTGGAAAAAACTCTTCCACCAATAACTCATCACCATATTGAAAGGCGTCCTGAAGCGCCTCCGTAATGGTGGACTCATGATCCTCTTTAATAATATGAATCCCAACGGTAGAACCTTGTTGTGGCGGTTTGATAACATACGGCACTTTCATCTTAGGACGTTCGCCACGTTGAATAATTTCAAAAAGAGGAGTAGGAATCCCCTCTTCAACAAAGCGCTTTTTTGATAAAATCTTATCAAAAGCCAAACGACTTCCTTTAACACCTTCTCCCGTATAAGAAATACCATGTTCTTCAAGAAGAGCCTGCAATTGTCCATCCTCACCAAAAGTCCCATGAATGACATTAAAGGCAATATCGATGTCTTGAGGTAAAGTAAATTGAGCGTCATGAAGATCACAAAGAATAACCTCTGCCCCTCCCTTCTCAAGGGCCTTAGCAACTGCTTCTCCTGACCAGATGGAGACTTCACGTTCTGATCCTGGACCTCCCATGAGAACGGCAATACGACGATTTTGTAATGTAAAAGAGTTCATATTTTAAAAAGATAGAATAGCCACAAAAGAACACAAAAAAACACAAAAAACTTGGCGATGAAGTTGATTGATTAGTTCGGTCAAGCTGTTTTACAGCTATTGTTGCTCTATGTTTAAGTAGGGCCTCAATTCCTACCCTTGCTTATTTTTCACGATAGCAAACATCCTTTATCTTGAGTTCTTAAATTTGTTAAAGAATTTTTATAAAATTTCTTTTTTTGTGTTCTGGTTCTTTGTGCTTCTTTGTGTTCTTTTGTGGCTATTCCTTCCCCTCTTTACTCTTTCCCCACAATTTGCACTTCTGTCTCAAGTTTAATTCCACGTTCTTTGAGAGCAACGTTCTTAATCTCCTCAATAAGTTGAAGCACTTCTGTTGCCGTAGCGCCACCATCATTGACAATAAAATTTCCATGGACTTCAGAAACACGCGCATGCCCCACCGTGCGATTTTTTAATCCTAACTCATCAACAAGACGGCCTGCAGAAAGCGTTGGCAAGGGATTCTTAAAAATACACCCAGCACTCGCGGCGATAGGTTGTGTTTCACGACGATGAGTGAACGAAGCTTTTAATAATTTTTCTCGATCCTCTTTACTGCACTCCTTTCCTTGAAAGGTTGCCGAAAGGGCATAATGATTTTTTAAAAAAGGAACATTGCGATAGCACACTTCTAATTCTTCTCGTGAGAGTGTCATGATCTGTCCTTCCTGATTAACACAACGCAGGCAAAGCAATTGATCAAAGGTTTCGCTTCCCATAGCTCCAGCATTCATCCGAAGACTCCCTCCTAAATTTCCGGGAATACCATCCATCCATTCTAATCCTCCAAGACCGGCTTGATGAGCTATCGCACTAAGTTGTTTTAGCTTCACGCCAACTCCAGCACTGATTTTTGCACCCTCCGTATGGCACTGAGCAAAACAGCCACGAACAAGATGAACTACCACACCTGAAATACCACCATCACGGACAATGAGATTGGAGCCTCTTCCCATCACCATCAAAGGAATTTTCTCCTGAAAACAGGCCTGCACAAGCCGTGCAAAACCTTCCTCTGTCTCTGGCTCCACCCAAAACTGAGCAGGACCTCCCACACGCATGGTTGTATGACGTGAAAGTGGTTCGTAAAGCTTGACAGTACCAGATCCTATAAAGGAAAGAAAATGATCTCGTTTTTTTAAATCTTCCACAAACTGTTGCCCTGCTTCATGAATATTTCCTGCACCTAACGAAAGAATGACATCTCCTTCTTTCATAACAGCAGCTACTCTGGCAGGAAGATTTTCTAAGACAGATTCATAAAAAACAGCGGAATGTCCTTGCTCTTGAGCAGACTCAACGATTGTTTTGCCTGTAATTCCAACGAGAGGCTCTTCACTGGCAGGATAAATCTCCGTGACAAAAACGATATCTGCTCCTAGCAAAACCTGCCCGAACTCCTTTTGAAAAGCAACCGTGCGAGAATAACGATGCGGTTGAAACATCACGATAAGACGCCCTCGAGCTTCTCCTCCCATTATGGAACGAACCGTCGCCAACGTTGCGGCTATTTCGGTCGGATGATGGCCATAGTCATCAAGCACAAGAAAATCTTCCCCTTCGTACTTAAGTTCTAATCGACGTTTTGCTCCTCGAAAGCTCTTAAATGCTGCTGCCATTTTTTCAAAAGGAAGATCTAACTCAAGACCAAGAGCTATGACAAGCATCGCATTACTGACATTGTGCACTCCGGGAATGCCAAGTTCTATAGAACCTAAATTTTTATTTTTTGCAATAACATCAAATCGAGAGCTGAACTTCTGTTGTGTTAATCCCTCATAACGATAATCACAGTGATGGCTTAATCCTACCGCAAGAGCGCGCGGATGACCTGCACAGACACGTGCAGCTCCTGGATCATCAGCCCAATAAAAAATAATCCCAGTAGTTTGCTTTAAAAGCTGCTCATAAACGGCATCAATAGCGGCAATATCCTTATAAAAATCGAGATGTTCTGGCTCAATATTCAGGAGAATCGTATGCTCTGGGCTATAGTACACAAGCGTTCCATCGCTCTCATCTCCCTATGCAACAAAATAGTCTCCTTGAGAACTCCAGCGAGCATTCGTTCCAAGAATGGGAATCTCCGCACCCACATAATGGGAAGAACTCACTCCTGCCTCGCTTAAAATATGAGCCGCCATAGAAGAGGTGGTGGTTTTCCCATGCATCCCACAAATAACAATCCCTCGCTTACCATTCATCAAGGCGGCAAGAACTTCAGCACGACGTGCTCTCCTCTTACCTAAACGTTCCGCTTCATCAAGCGTTGGATTTCCAGAGTGAATAGCAGAAGAATAGACAACGAGATCGGCTTGATGAGCCTCTTCAGCACGATGCTGCATGATGAACACAAGGCCTTTCTTCGAGAGACGCTCGACCTCCTCCGTTGTCACACGATCAGAACCAACCACACGATGACCAAGATCAAGCAACAGAGCAGCCAAACCACTCATCCCTGAACCCGCCACACCGATTAAATGAATAGAGAGTGGCTTACCACTAAACAATAAACTTGAGAGTGAAGAAACACTCTGCGTAGCATTATCAAAGGTAGTGGCTTTTTGAGTCATGTGAAGCGGAGAATAGTACGCAACTTTCATCACTTCGACGAGCTCTTAATTGAAATTTTTTAGCGTTAGAAGTCTTTTAGTCAGACGACAAGTTACAAGCTTGTAGTCTGGGCCAGATTTAGAAAGCTCAAACTAATTTCGATAAATATGTTCAGGATACATTAAGGATTTGAGGTTTACGGAAGAATTCGTCTTTCCTGGCTGTATCCAAGGATTTCCTATCATCAGGTTTATTAATGATCCATTAATGTTAAAATTACTTGAATCACTTGAGGGAAGTTGGCTCAAATCACAAACTTTGAAAACCTGTTTATTGGCAAGAGAAACTAATGTGGAATCTTCGGGATATTCTAATAAGAGAGGAAAGAAAGCCGATTGTCCTATAATAGAACGTCTATCAGGGTAAGAAGCATTAGGCCTCAAACCCCAAAGGTTTTGATAAGTCATGGCCATGAATGAATTCGAATCATAAGGATTAGAATAGCTTCCGATATAGAGAATAACATGTCCTCCAATATAGATGAGAGAGAGAAAAGGTTTTCCTTGGTCCATCAAATAAGAAAGCCTCTCTCTGGGTAATAAAGAACTCCTGTCAATCATCTTACCAATAGTAATTTGATCTGAAGAATGTCGTGGCAGATAGATACCAAAAGGAGTGAAGAGGCTTTTGAGCTCTGCGGAACAATCGTTATAAAATTCTACTCCACCCCACCCATAAGGCCTACCTATCATAGTGCTAATGATATCTGCCATATGATGTGGTGTTAGCGAGAGGGGAATGGGCGCACTTTGATCAGGAGCAACAGAACTTATTTTAATAGAAGCATGATGATTTTCATCGGTAACAGGCAACATAATATCTAATGAATTTTCTAAATGAGAAGATGTTGCTCTTGGAAAAAAAGAACCAACATAGGCCTGTAAGGGTTCTCCTTGCGAATCCAATAATGTTGCTCCTGTTTTCGTAATAGCTATTAATTGATGTTTAGCAGCTTCTGACCAAGTATTAATAAATTCTTGATTGGCTACAGCAATGCCATCGCTTTTAACCCAAGCAATATAGTCTGGAGTTAGCACTAAATCCCATGCTCCATCTTGAGTAGTGCCAAGAATATAAATAGGTGTTCCTACCCATAGCGCTGACATCTGCAAATAGTCAAAAGGATAACCCTCTCCAGGTAATGTAGGGTTAAGAAAAGCAGGTTGAGTGGTTGGTAATACTCTGGCTGCTAAATTAGTAACGGTAATACCACGTTTGCTAGAGTCATAGATTAACGAATCAAACTGCGAAAGATTGATGTTTTCTTTAATTTCTTTCAACCAATCAAAAGGATATGGAACGGCATGGTTGATATCCTCTCTGTAGTAAGGATTATTAGGATTGCTATGAGTTCGTAATAAAACTTCCTCTTCTTGTTTTATATTTCCTTTAAGAACAGCTGCAATGTGAGCTGCATCCCAAGGGGAAAGGGCTCCAAAGAAGTGCTGGTAGAGCTCTTCTTTTCTATACTCTTTAATAGTATCACTTAATAACTCTTGGTCATAATACGCATCTGTAGGAGAAATCCAGGCAGCAATAGTTTGGTCATAATTTTCAAGAGGAAATAAAGTATCTAATGGGGATCCTGCAACAAGAGACCTCTCTGTGATAATGAGAAGTACTAAACAGAATGTCAGGATGAATGACTTGAGGGAGAGGATACTCATGATAGTGACCAAGGGCGGAATCTAGTAATAAATTATGGTAAATGCCAAGATTGTTTACGTGCGTCGTATTCTGAGAAAGGCAATTGAACTAAGAGAGGATTTTTTTTGCTATCTAACCAATGGAGAATTTGTTCAAGATGGATAGAGGCCATTGCCGTACAGCCTGCGGTGCCTTGGTCAGGACTTCTCCATAAATGCATAAAAATACAGGAACCACGTCCAGGAATATTTTCCCAATTATGCTGAATTATAAGACCCAAGCGATATAATCCATCGGGTCGCAGCATTGTTTCAAAACTGTTCCAATCGTGATCGGAGATCATTTCAGCAGCCACAATTCTGTTGTAATAACGGGAGGCAGGATCATCAACGCCTTCATCTGTCTCAGTGAGCTGTCGGTAAGGGATATTTTTAATGCCAACCTTATTGGCTGGGGCATAGCCAAAAGATTCCCCCAAGATAAAGACTCCAGCAGGTGAACGACCATCTCCCTCTACTTTGAGAAGGCCTTCTTCAGGAGCATCACCATGGAGACCAAGACCCCAAGCCAACCCATTTTTTCCTAAAACAACGGGAAAAGAATCAGCTATTTTTTTCCAGGAACTCTCTTTAGGAAAACGTTCAAAAAGAGTTGCTGTTCCTAAAGTGCTATTCCAATCTGATGTTATCACAACGATCAGTTGAGAGCATTTTTCGCTTACTGGAATAGTTTTTTGAAGAGTGGAAGTGATTGATCTTTCCCCAACAAGAAGAGCACAAGAACCATTGATTAGCACTGAGAGCAGCAGCAGGCAAAATAAAAATTGTTTTTTGAGTTTCATAGAGTTTTTATCGATGAAAAATAGGTAACGTTATCGTTAAAAGGATCAACTGAAAATAAATTGTAATAATGCTACAATAATAGAATCCTCAACAGCTGCTTTAACAACGCTCTATTGGAGTATGGCTATGTTATGCGCATGTTATGCGCTTGAATTACCTTAATTTTGTAGAGAGACACAAAATAACATACTTCGCAAAAAAATCAAAAATCATTGATTGTTATGCAAAAAATAGAGGAAAGGTTATGGCGCTAAGTTAAGGGGGGCGTTCAAAATGTCTTGATGATGAAAAGGTCTTTTCAAGAATGGGGTCAGGCTAATAATATTGACAAGGCAAGAGTGCATGCTTGGGTTTTAACAAGTAATCACTATCATCTTTTTATTGAGATGCCTGAATCAAATATTGTGAAAGGAATGAAGTACTTTCACAATACAAAATAAAAATTCCTTATCTATATTAGTCAATATTATTAGCCTGACCCCATACCTAACCCAATACCCTGAGCTGGATATCTTGGATCATTTGGAACATAACTTGCAAGGGTACAAGCTGACATAAAATTTGGGACGCTAATAATCCCCAAGCTTTTACTCGCGTCTAAGACTTGTGAAAATGCTTTTAAAGAAACAGGTTCAAAATAAAGTCGATAGCGTTGTCCATAGGGTGTATTTTTTTGAACTGATACCTTTAAATCAGGAACCAAAGATTGTAAGTTCTTAAGAAAATCTTCTGGATCTTTTCCCTCTTCTAATCTTATCGTCAAATAATCAGCAGACATCTTTTTTTGACTCACAACAGAACCTGTAGTTGCATCGATAACTGCCTCTGTACGAACGAGAGGAAGATCAAAAGTTGTCTTTAAATTTTCCTCCTTAGCTTTTGCCCAGGCTAAGGTCCATCAACCTCATCAGTCTCAATAACACGCGCATTAGGAAAATCGTCCAACTCCTCTTTAGAAGGAAGGTAGAGCTCAGAATTTAATGTTGATATCTCTTCGAGAGCATTGTGATCCGCTCTAGCCTTAATGAACTCTTTCTCAGCTTGGATGACTTCTTTTAAGGATTGAGTGCCTCCTATCGCAATCCCCTCATCCATTTCGTTGCCCTCATTATCTTTAGCTTCACCTTCCCCTCTCTCTCGATGTGCTGTTGCACTTAATATTGCAAAAGAACCTCTATTGCCATGAACAGTAGATACAGGTGGTAGAGACAAAGAGAGAGGTATAGTCCGACTTTCTATCAGCCCTTTTGGGTTGCTCAATAGTGCTTCTGACACCTCCTCAAGAGTTGAAGGCTCCATACATAACCTAGGAGCATTTGAAGGAAGCTCTTGATTATCTTGCCCAAGAAGGAGACTCCGATTTAAAGCAATAAATAAAAAAATTACTAAAACAAGATAAGGAAAAGTTTTCATAACTTCAGCAGAATATCCTCAACAACATTATCATTGCTTAAAAGTCATTGAAAACATCTGATAAGGCCTCTTTAATTCCTGCACCCTGTTACCTGTTTCCTGTCACCTGCTTCTTTACCATCCCAAAACCATCGCAAAAACCAAAGGCGCAACAATCGAAGCGTCAGACTCGATGACATACTTTGGAGTATGAATCCCAAGTTTACCCCAAGTGATCTTTTCATTTGGAATAGCTCCTGAATAGCTTCCGTAGCTTGTCGTGGAATCACTGATCTGGCAGAAATAGCCCCAGAGAGGAATTTCAGGACGTTGAAGATCTTGATGAAGCATGGGAACAACACAGATTGGAAAGTCGCCAGCGATACCCCCGCCAATCTGGAAAAATCCTATAGACCCATTGCCTAACTCTACTTCTGCTGCATCACCACTAATGGACGTAGCATTCGCTGTATACCATTCGGCTAATGAAATCATATATTCAATACCAGTCCGTACGGTATGAACATTTTTGACATCACCACTCATGCAATGGCCAGTATACATATTACCCAACGTCGCATCTTCCCAACCTGGGACAAACATCGGAAGATTCTTTTCGGCAGCAGCCAGCATCCAGCTATTAGCAGGATCGATCTGGTAACTCTTTTCTAGTTTTCCACTGCGAAGAATCTTA
>DATEBV010000340.1:0-23478 GCA_035287205.1 Chthoniobacterales bacterium
GTAACTTTTGCCTATTTCATCGCCTAATTCTTCGCCTTCTCTTTCATAAGCCTTGATAGCCGATTTGCGCAGTTTTACCGCATTATCTAACTCAATGGCAGCATCATCATAAGAAAGTGCTAACTCATCTTTTCCTGCTTCCCTTAATTTACTAGCTTCTATCATCTTTTCAGCACTTAAGCTGGTATAATAACCTGCATTACTTAAGCTAGATTTTTGATGAGTTTTCCCTGCAATATGCTCTTCAGCTGCTTGTTTTTCTAAATTTGCAGCTTCTTGTAATTTTTTGGCAACCTTTTTATAAACAACAGTCTGTAATTCTTTTCCTGAATTTCTAAAACTTATTGTCTTCTTGAATTTTTCAGCACTTCGTACAGCATATATCGCAGCACTTCGCCAGCACTCAGAATTTTCTTCACAAAATTTAACCGTTTTACTTTGATGAATAGGATCTCTCCGATCTGATAAAACAGCGGCAGCTTTTTTACGACAAGAAGCTGCAAGATAGTATTGGTCAAATGCTTCTATCCACAGTCTTGCTAACTTCTGATCTCCTATATTTTTAGCTTCCCTAAAACATTTTAATGCTTTTTCATAGTTAGAAAGTCCTGTTTCAAGATTTCTATCAGCTTGCTTTTTATTTTTTTGACTACAAGATTTATAATATTCTCCTGTTTCAATCTCTCTTTTTTCCTCATCAATTGTAGCCATTTTCTGCTCTGCTTGAGCTAAACATTGATCGAATGTTTCATTATCATCCTTTTCTACTGACCCAGTTTCATCATCATTTTCGCCTGCTGACTTAAGGTTTGCATTAACAATATTCTTATTAGGCACATTAACTTGTTCAGTTGTTTTATCTTCTTTTTTTAATGTTTCTAATACTTCAGGTTTTTGAGCAATAGCTGCTTCTGCTTGAGAAAAAATCTTTTTCTCACGAATAAACTCTTCTTTTTTTTCCGCTACCTGCACTCCAATATTTTGAGCTTCTCCAGGATCTTTTGCCTCAGTAGTTGGCGTTTGGCTTAGAACTTTCTTTATTGCTTCGTTATTCAATGCCTCTTTTTTCTGAGTGCATTCTTCCACGTTGCTCCTCCAATCGTCTCTCTCGCTCTCTGAATCTTGAAGTGCAAAATTATATTTAGAGCGCTTAGCTTTGAGTATCCCTCCCTCGTAATGCTCTGCTGCTTGTTCCTGATACAGTTTATACATTTCTGCAAGATGTGCGTAAGACGCTTCTACCTTGTTTGCCTTTTTTATAGCATCGTTCCAGTCTTTCTCGGATGTTCTCAGTTTTTCTGCCTTTTCTCTTGCAGTTGTTGCTACTTCAGCTGCTTCTTTAGCTTGTACTTTGGCATCCTCAATTAACGTCACAAACTCAGCCTCAAAGGCAGCAACTTTTTCTTTTTTAGCCAAGGCCAAAGCCTCGGCCTTCTCTTTAGCAGCTTTCTCTTCTGAGATTTTGAGCTGATCGAATTGTTGCGTGAGAGGCTCCGCAACGGTGAAATTATGGCTGGAGCGAACCTCAACTGCTGTTGCTATGGGTATCGGTGTGCTTGTAAAATTTTGTTCTATTTTTAATTCGGAAGCAGGTGGTTTAGGAGGTGTAAAGGAAAATGGGCTTGAGGGATTGGGTGAAAGGCTTGTTGGCCTTTTAGAATCTGTTGCCTTCTGTTGTACTACACTAGAGGAAGCTATTTCTCCGGTCGTATGAGCCGTTGCTGCTGCTAAGGCATCAAAAGCAGTCTTCTCTTCTTCTCTTGCTTCTGCTAGATCAGCTTCGGCTCCAGCACTCTGAGCAGTATTCCTTACTTCGATAGCCATCAAAGTAGCCTGAGCTGTTGCTACTCTTGCCTCGGCAAGTGCCTCGGCAAGTTCTTTTACTTGGAAATTATAGTAAGCTTCATCTGCATAGGCTTTTCCATGTAGAGACGCTGTGGCTGAATTTAATTTTTTTTCAGCTGCCAAAGTTTCTTTTTTAGCCTTCTCTAATACCTTCTCGCTCTTTCTTACATCATTACTTGCCTTTTTCTCGGCAGCTGCCCACTCTGCCGCTTCTTGAGCTGCCTCTTCAGAGTTAGCTGCAGCAACAAAACCTCTACTCTTGGACATTCCAACAACTTTCGCCAAGCAGCTCATATAGATATTATTACATATCTCATCCTCAAGAAATGCGTTAATAGCATTCCCATTTTCCTCAGCATTTTCTTCACCTGTTGTTTCTACAGCTCCCTGAGGTGATACCGCTATGTTGGATGGACTGTTCCCAACAGAAGACCGTGTTGCAGCAACGCCCACTTTGGATGGAGTTGCTCTTTCCCCAAAAACTCCTAGCTCTTTCCCCAAAGCTTCAGCCCCTTCTTCAAGCGTTGAAGGATTCATCATTAATGTGGGCGCAACGCCCAAATAGGAGATGGAAGATGGAAGATAGGAGATAGGGATAGAACTGCTTTTGAATAGCGATATTAAGTTACAAAGATCATTATGCTCTTCTGATGGTAGTTCTTCCGTTTTCAATCCTGTACCCTGTACCCTGTACCCTGTACCCTGATCATATTCATTCTGCGCAACGAGGAGACTAGAACTTGCTAAAACTGCAAGAAGGAAGGAAGGAATAGTTTTTTTTGTATTCATAGAGTTGAGGTTTCTTTAAAATAAATTTTATACCGTTGCACAAGTTGTCTAAAAATCAACTTTTCCTTTTATACCTCTTCCGAACAAATACAAGAAAAAAATTTTAAAAAAATTATTTTCCCCTTGACAAAAAATCGTTCTGAATTTGATCTCCTCTGGATCTATTCCCTTGCCGAACTATTTGGCCAACACGCTGAATAAGGAATCTAGGCTGAAGGCTATAGGCTGGAGATGCTGCTACTGCGGCAGAAAAGCTCACTCAAAGAATAAAGCATCTACGCTCAGGCCTATTTGGACGCAAGCGTTGCCTTGTCGGCTTCTGTCCTTCTCCCTTGAGATCATAACGTTCCCCCTCTTCTTTATTCCCAGAGGCATAAGCCTGAGCGGCTTGAGAGCGTGATGCCGCAGCCACTTGGTACTGTTGGGCCTTTCGCTTCCAAAGAAGGGATTGTATCCAAGATGGATCGACTTGTGCTGTATCTAAACATTGAGCTGCACTCGCCAAATTTCTACAACCATTCATAGTAGACCACCCCATGCTACTCCAACGCCTCCCTTCATCTTCATGTCCTAAGGCAATAGATTGAGCCGCATGACTGAAATAATCGGAGGCAACTTGACTTTGTTCTGCGGCTCTGGTGAAAAGCGCAGCACTTTCTGGATTTTCTGCAGTCCGAGCCTCTATCAAATATTCAGCAGCTTTGCCTAACTCGCTAGCACTTCGGTCGGAAGCGCAGGACGCGGTACGACCCTCCTCCACTCTACCCAAACGTTTTTCCTCTTCTTTATTCCCCGAAGCATAAGCTTGAGCAGCTTGTCGTAGGTACTCAACCGTCATTCGTTCTTGAGTGACAGCACGAACCCAGAGAGCGGCAATTTCTGGATTTTTTATGCTTTCCTTTCTGGCATTGAGTAAATATTGAGCTACCCTAGCTAGAGAAAAGGCAATTGATCGGGCATAGTGCTCCGCAGTTTCTAGTGAGGCAGCTTCTTCCTCTCTTCCTTCAGCAGTAAGTAGTTCACTCCTCTGCTCGTATTCGATAGCCAGTTGCATCTGTTCATAAGCTTGAATCCAAAGCGCTGCTATCTCTCCATCTCCTATCCCCTCTGCTTGAGCAGCTCTCTTTTTGTACCTTGAAGCTACCTGAGCATTTGTGAGAAGAATACTGCACCCCACGGAGAGAGATTCTTTAGACCTCTTACTTTCACTAATAATGAAATTAGTTGCTTGACTGTCATTGAAAATGCTTTCCCGAGGACTCAAGGAAAAGCTTGTCGAAGGTTCAACATTTTTTCCAGCTGCTAGATGATTGGATCCAGTGGTAGAGCTTATTTCATTGTTAATGAAGTTTTCAATCACTTCTTCAGCTTTTTGAGCTTCTTCAGGATTAAACATCTCCATCTTGGGAAGAAGATTATAATTGGCAGAACAGTCTTCTTGTATAAGAGACTTATTAAAAATGCATTGCTCCTTAGAAAGGAGAAAATTACTATTTATTAAAATAGCTAAAAGAATAAGTAGTTTGTTCATTTTTTAAGGGGTTTTCATCTCTCTTGCAACTTTCCATACCTTGCTTGCTTCTTCATGGAAGTGGTCTCCATTTGCTGTATTTCCTTGTGTATAGGCTTCAGCAGCTTGCTGCTCATACATGGCTGCCACTTGATATTGTTCTGCTGTTTTTTGCCAGAGAAACGCTTTTTCTAAGGCCTCTGCGGCAAGCTTCAACCCATCAGCGCTAGATTTAAAAAACCCAACTGCTGCTAGAAATCCACGTGCCGACTCTTTCATGATCAGGTAAGCTTCAGCCGCTGTTCTAAAATTCTCCGCTGCTTCTTGATATTGAGAGGCCGCTTGTTCATAAAGAGTTGCTTCTTCCTGCCCTCCTCTTTGATCAGCTATCATCGCTTTCTCAAGCATAGTCTGAGTATTTTCTAAATTTCTAATAATAACCTTATCAGGATACCGAGCTTCTGCTATAAAAAAATCTAGATTTTTAATATGATCCCTATTTTGCCAATGTTCAAGAAGACGTTGATTCTCACGAATTAAGTTGAACCAGAGAGAGGCTAGGGATTGTTTGTCCTCTTGATCCGCCATGGTGCCTTTCGTGAGGCAACAGGCAGCTTTCTCCAATAAACCCTCATATTCCTTGCAATGATCGCTGTTAAACCAAGAGCGATCTTTATTAGCCTCTAAAACTTCAGCCCTTCGATATTTTTCAACAAGATGCTGTGAGTTTCTTACTATATTTTCCCACGCATTCACTATCTCTAGACGCTGGCGAAGTACTGAAGATTCAATCAATTCAACCTTATAGTTGACTAATTGTAGGGTAGCTGGAGTAGTACGAGTAGGAGCACGAGCACGAGATAACTGCGCAAATAGACTATTACCTTTAGCAAGATGAAAAATGCTACCTTCAATAGCATTCTGGAGATCTTCAGCAACTTGAATCCAACTAAGTGCTAAAAGGCCTCCTGAGTCTAAAGAGACGTGAACCTTATTACAATATTCATTAAAGGCTTCAACAAGTTGAGGATCGACTCCGCATTCAAGAGCTTTATTAGCGTAAGCAGACCCTCCTTTTTTAGTTGCTCCAACTTCTCCAAGCCAATGCTCGCAATATATTCCTAGGGCTGTATCTCTGAGATTATTACTAACTATTCGACCAGCAGACCGAGTAGAGACTGGAGGTGTCGCTGCTGCGACAGGAGATGGAAGATCGGAGATGGAAGATAGAAGTTGAGGCTCACTGTTGATAACTATTCGGCCAACAGGCCAAATAGAGGGTATAGGCTGTAGGCTGTAGGCTGAAGATACCGCTGCTGCAGTAGAAGATGGAAGATGGGAGATGGAAGATAGGAGTTGAGACTCAGAACTTGTTTTTAAAGTCACTGAGGTTGATGAAGAGCAAGGAGCCTCAACTTCAAAGGCTTTGCCTAAGCCATCAGCTGCTAGCTTCAACTCATCAGCGCTAGATTGAGCAGCTTCACTAGCTGCTAAAAAACTACATCCTAACTCTTGCATTCCCAGGTAAGTTTCCGTCGTTTTTCGACAATTCTCCGCTGCTGCTTGATATTGAGAGGCTGCTTTTTCATAGAGAGCGACTTCTTCCTGTTTTCCTCTTTGATCGGCTATCATCGCTTTCTCAAGCATACTCTGAGTACTCTCTAAACAATGAACTCTCCCCTTATCAAGATCAAGAGCATCTCCTTTTAGTGGTTTGAAATTTTCTCTATTTTGACGATACTCAAAAAAAAGTTGATTTGCACGAGTTAAGTTAAGCCAGAGAGAGGCAATTGATTGTTTACCTTCTTGATCGGCTATAGTAGACTTCTTGAGACTGTAGACAGTTTTCTCCAATAAATTCTTACATTCCTCTCTAAAGTAAGGAGTTATTTTATTAGCTTCTAAGATGTAAGCTCTATCGCTTCGATAATTTTCAAAACGTTGTGATTGCTTTACTATCTTTTCCCACGCATTCACTATTTCGGGACGCTGGTGCAGTACTAAAGATTGAATCAATTCAACCTTATATTTGACTAATTGAACCGTGTCTGGAATACCCCATATAGAAGATTCATCTTTCCTTGAAGCCTTCAACTTATCAAGTAAGCTGGGTGATTTAATAGGAGGAACTATTTTCATGCTATCCTGAATAGCACTCAAAAGCTCAAGTAACCTATTGCTTTTAGGGCTATCTTCAATAGTAGACTTCTGCAAACTCTCAGCAATCTGCGAGACTGGATTAACACGATTTTTACTACCCTTCAATAGCTCAAGCAGACTACTCTCTTGAGTACTATCAGAACTTTTAGGAATCTCTTCAGTAGCATTCTGAACACCCACTGTAACCTGCTGAACTAGAACAGCAGAACACCTGCTAGCCTTCAAACGGTCAAGAAAACTGATTCCTCCAGTACTATCAGAGCTCTTACGAGGTTGACTCAAACGCTCGAGCAAGCTAAGTTCTTTAGTAGTACTATGAGAGCCTTTAATGCTCTCATCAATTACATTCTGGAGATCTTCAGCAATCTGAATCCAACTAAGTGCTAAAAAGCCTCCTGAGTCTAAAGAAACCTTAACGTGGTCACAACATGTATTAAAAGCTTCAACAAGTTGAGGGGTTGTCCCAGATTCAAGAGCTTTATTAGCATAAGAAGGTTGTGCTTCAAATGCTCCTACATTCTCAAGCCAATGCTTACAATATATTTTTAGAGCTTGATATTTTAAAGGATTCTCAGAAACTTGTTGCCCTCCACTCTGTACACTTACATCTTCTACTTCACTTGCTCCTTGCACTTCAGCCGTATTGACATCTACTCTGGCAGAAACAACTAATTCTCCGGATGATCTAGACATCCCTCTCAAATTTTCTATCCCCTCTTCAATATTTTTCAGTTCTGCAGGGTTCATCGTCATGTAACAATCAAGGTCATTACCTTGATTGTTACAGTTGGTAGTTGGCAGTTCGTAGTTCGTAGTAGTTTTAACCTGTTGGCCAATTTGATCTTCTGATGGTAGTTCTGCTTTTCTGTTGCCTACAACCTGCAACCTACAACCTGTAACCTGATTGGTTGCCTTGAGCCTATTGCCATTTTGCGCTAAAAGAAAGCTGGAACTTACTGAAATAGCCAGGCAGAAAGGTATGATTTTTTTCATAAAACTAAGTTTTTACACTAAAGGTGTTTTATTATGGGACGTTAGCTATTTTTTAATTAGCACCATTACGGATCCTTAATTCTTCATCGTAAATTTCGCGAGTAAAGGCATCGCCCCTTTCTCTCCCTTCTTGTGCATAGATTTCAGCATGTCGAAGATGATATAGAGCTGTTTCCGGATCTTCTAAATTATATATTCCAGCTCTATGTTCCTCTATACTGCATAAACCACTTTTATTAAGTAAGTCTATTGCGTTGTGTATACAGGTAGCTATCTTTAAATTTTTTTCAGCGTTCGTACTATCCCTATTATTGTTATATCCCTCATTGCTATCTTGATTGTAAAATGTAGCTTTAAGTAAGTCTAATGCGTTGTGTATATAAGTAGTTATCTTTAAAAGTTTTTCAGCGTCCGTGCTATTTCCATTAGCGATGGATCTAGCTGCCTTATCGTGATACTTAATTGATGATTTATATATTTTTGCAATATCATCTTTGCCTTCATTTGCTGCTTGAACCATATTGTCATATGCCAGTACTGTTTGGTTAGTATAGAAGCTAGCTTTTGCAAAATTTTCAGCATTTACAGGATCCCCATTAGCAATGGCTTGAGCTGCCTGCAAAGAATATTGAGCTGTCTTTTCACGTGCAAATGCTGCATCACTAACGGATAAGGCTATCCTCCAAAACTTTTCAGCATTTGTGGAATCTCCATTAGCAGAGGCTTGAGCTGCCTGCAAGTAATATTGAGAGGATTGTTCGAACACTTTAGCAATTTCTATTTTGCCTTGCTTTCTTGAGTTAGCTGCCTTTTCAAGTGTGCCTGTTGCGCTGGAAGTATTCTTAGCTGCCTGTGCAAAATTTTCAGCACTTATGGAATCCCCATCAACAAGAGCTTGAGCTGTCTGAAAGTAATAGTGAGCTAATTGTTTATAAACGGTTGCTAATTCTATAGAGTCTTCACTTTTTGCTTCATCTGCGTGTTTGAGTGCCTTTGCTGCCCCGCAAATATTGTGAGCTGCCTTTACCAGATTGGAAAGATCGACTTTCTCTTCTTCATTCTGTTTGGGTATATTCCAATTACCAAAGGATTGAATTTCCTGAAGGTAACATAGAACTGATTGCTTGAACGTAAAACTCACATGAGGCCTTTGTCTTTTATATTCCCTGAATAGGGCTTCTCCCTCTAAA
Source organism: Chthoniobacterales bacterium (assembly GCA_035287205.1). GTDB lineage: Bacteria > Verrucomicrobiota > Verrucomicrobiia > Chthoniobacterales > UBA6821 > CAIWMF01. Next base: position 8,488 of record DATEBV010000340.1, read on the forward strand.
TAAAGTCCTTCCATGCGTAACAGAAAAGCCGTAGCAGGCTCACCCTCTTTCATTTTCTGACTAAATTGGCAGTAAGAAGTGATGGCTTTTTCAATGTTAATAGCAATATCACTATCAATCCCATTACGATAATTAATAACAAGGCAACGGTTTCTTTGCTCTGAAAGTCTCATGACAGCATCAGCGGCTTTTTCTAGTTTTTCAATATTATTATTAACGGTACCAATTTGCGTTAACAAATAAGTTTTTGCCCTTGTAGCTGCTAGTTTTGCTTCTTCTGTTTCTGTATTCTTATCATATTTTTCGAAGGCAACGGGTAAAAATTTTTGGTAAACTATGGCATCTTCTATGATTTTCATCGCTTGGCTAAGAGCAACTAAGCGGTATAGTTTGAGAGGCATGTTTGAAGCCAATGGAACTATGTCTTGATATCGGGCTTCTTTTTCTTTTGGAACGAAACACTCATTCCATACTTCCATAGCTCTTTTCCAACCATCAATCTTGTCAGTCAACTCAGGGTATTTTCCTTGAAGTTCTTCAACTGCTTTTTGATGGTCTGCCTTGTAGACAGCTTGTTTTGCTTCGGGTAATCTCAGAAATTCTACAATATAATTTGTTAGGTCTCCTGGTAGTGCTAGGATGCGATCGCCTAAACTTTTACCCATTGGAGCAAGAGAAGCCATAGTTCCTGTTGCTGGAATCTGGACAATAGAATTGTCATCCAAAGAATCAACTGATTGTTCTACAGGGATGGTTATTTTTGGATTTTCAGTAGATGTTCCTGCTGTTGTCCTTCTATTGGTATACAGTGCATCCCCCCCGTTGGTTTGAGATTTCTCATTCACTTCGAAAGTGTTTTTTCCTTCTTCAGTTCTGGTGAATAGAATTTCTTGGCCTACTGATACATGTATTGCAGTTGATTCTGTCAATGAGTCTACTGTCGCTGAGGCAGAAGGATTATGAATAGGAGCGTTTCCTTCTAGGCATTCTAACTTTCTTTTAATATTGGTTATACCCTCTTCTGCCATTGCAGGGTTCATCATTAATTTGGGCGTCATGCCCAAATAGGAGATAGAAGATGGAAGATTGGAGATAGGGATTGTATCGTTTCTTAATAGTGATGCTATCTTGCACTTATCTGCAACCTGTTGTAATCGACAGTCTGTATTTTGATTAGTATCTGTATCCTGCAACCTGTATCCTGTATCCTGATTATTGTTGTAGTTCGTAGTGGTTTCAACTCGTTGGCCTATTAGATCTTCTAACGGTACTATCTTGATCTCCTCTGCAACCTGCAATCTGCAGCCTGTAGTTTGATTGGTACCTGCAAGCTCCAACCTACAACCTGTCACCTGATTAGTTGCCTCTAGCCTATTCTCACTTTGTGCGAGAAGAAAGCTGGAACTTGCTAAAATAGCTAGGAAAAGACTAGGTATAATTTTTTTCATTGAGTTAACTTATATTAAATTTCACTGGAGAACTCTAATTACATTTCTTTCAAAATAAACTCGTTACCCTTTACTCTTTACTCGTTACATGTCTGTAGCTAAGCCAGGTACCAAATAAAATTAAAAATTGTCTCCAAAAATCGTTCACTATAAGACTCTAACTACGAGACTCTGCTTCAAGGACTTTTTTACCCCAATACTTCCTATGAGCACTAGCTTGACAGCAATCTATACCTAAAGGCAATTTATCAAGAAGAGCCTCATCAGCCTCACGTAAATCTTTCCAAGCAGCTTCTGCTTCTCTGGCAAGATTAAGACGTTCAGCCCAATCTATCTCAGTACTAACACTCTGATTAAAAGCAGCCTCAGCAATCACAGTAGCTTTCTGTGCTTTGCCTCTCAACGCATTGGCTCGCCATTCATTCCTTTTGATCTTAATAGATTCAGCATCTATATGTAAACCCTCTTGCAATGCTTTGTCATAATGATTTGCGACTACTGTAGCAGCATTTACATACTTTCCCCAATCTTCTGCTTTATTAGAACTGTATGCTTTATGAAAAGCTGCAAAACTATTATTAATGCTATCATTGATAGCATCCGAAGAGGTTCTATCACTAGCAGCAACATTTCTTTCTGCATGAATAGCTTCCTGTAATACTGGTAAATGAAATCCTACAACTTCCCTTAATCCTTCAACTCCTACGGCAGCTTCTATTTCTTCAACTATTTGTTCCCCAACACCAGTATGCATTTCCATGTGAGGTACTAATGATAGGTTAACCGAATGTTTACTCTGATTATTATCTTGTGCTACAAGGAGGCTAGAACTTGCTGAAGCAGCAAGGAGGAAGATACTTATTCCGCCAATAAGGCGAATAGAGCTTTTAGGCTGTAGACTATAGGCTATAGACTGATCCATAAGTTGATTCAAATTTGAGAGATCGCTCTGATTATTAGTTGATCCTTTGGTATATTTTATTGATGGGTTAACCAAATATTTACAAAAGAGGTAGGGTATATTTTTTTTCATAAAACTAAGTTTTTTAATTAGGATGTGTTTTTTATTAAATTCATTTTCAAAAATCATTTCTTTTAAGATCGATTTTATCTACTTGCTTTGCTTTCTTAGCAATTTTCGATGTCTGAATTGCTTCTTCATGGAAACAATCACCATCCACTATATTTCCTTGTGCATAAGCTTCAGCTGCTTGTTTCTCACACTCTGCTGCAACTTGGTATTGCTCAGCTGCTTTTCGCCAAAGAAGCACTTTTTCTTGATAACTCTCCATGGCCCTTTGACATTGAGAAGCTGCTTTCTCATAAAGAACTACTTCCTCCTGGCATCCTTTTTCATCAGCTTCCATCACCTTTTCAATCATACTCTGCATACTTTTAATACTCTCTAAATATTTCCTATTTCCCGTATCAAGATCACGAGCTTCTTCTTTAATAAAAGTTAGGTTTTCACCATGATCTCTATTTTGGTAATATTCAAGAAAATTTTGATTTCCATGAGTTAAATTGAACCAGAGAGAGGCAAGAGAGTGCTTACCCTCTTGATCCGCTATGATGGCTTTCTTGAGACTACAAGTCGTTTCGTATAACAACTCCTCACATTCCTTGCAGTGATCCCTATTAAAGCAAAGACCAGATTTATTAGAATCTAAAATTTCTGCTCTTCGATATTTTGCAACAAGACGTTGGGATTGGTTTACTATCTTTTCCCATGCATTCACTATTTTTGGAGGCTGGTGACGCAATAATGATTCAATCAATTCAACTTTATAATTAGCTAATTGCAGCGTAGCTGGAGTAGTACGAGTGGGAGGACGAGACACTATCTCAAGTGGACTCCCTCCCTTAGCAATATGAAAAATTTCATCTTCAATAGCCATCTGAAGGTCCTCAGCAACCTGAATCCAACTGAGTGCTAAAAAACCTCCTGAGTCTACAGAATTTTTAGCCTCTTGGCAACATTCATTAAAAGATTCAATAAGTCGAGAATTAACCCCACATTTAAGGGCTCTATCAGCATAAGTAGGTTGTCCTTCAGGCGCTCCAAAATTCGCAAGCCACTGCGTGCAATATAGTTCTATGGCTTGATTTTTACTATACTCTATAGCTCTAGTAGTATTCAAGACAGCCTCCTGTGGTTGAATAGCAACAACATCTCCCTCCCTATGAATAACCGAGCGTTCTGCTGTTGGATGAGATTCTAGTGCTTGCCTAAACTCTTCAAGACCTAAGGCTCTTTCTACTCCCTCAACAAGAGCAGGATCCATCTGAGCAAAGAGACTACTCGAGCTAACGAGTAAAAGTGAAAGCAATATTGAAAAGATGTTTACGTTGTTTTTCATAATATGTTGTAACTAGCAACGTAGTCCAAGCAGGAAGAAATTAACCACAAAAGAACACAAAAAAAGAGATTTGGCGGTGGACATTTCTGATTAATATATTACTTGACCTGATGTGCACAGTCTATGTTTAACAATTGGTGGTAAGGAAGGAGGGTAAAGAACTTTTTTCAGTGCTTTCAATATTTCTATAGATTATCTTCTTTCGTGTTCTTTTGTGTTCTTTTGACTCGCTCGCACCTGCTCGGCTCACCCTTAAAGGGCTACTTGAGCAATGCTCTTCGTAGTCTATCCCACGCCCTCCCGGGCAGTGGTATTCTGTTAATTTTCTTCTTCTTTCATCCTCTTTCATCCATGTTTATGTATTTCGGTGCATTAGCCCTGGTTTAAAGACCGGAGGCTAGGGGCTAATTCAAATATTACTTGTTCAATAGACCGAGCCTTGCTACGCCAAAAATTCCCTTCTTCTTCATTGCCTAACTCATACGCATGAGAACCTTTACTATTATATTCGGAAGCAATTTTCAAATTTTCCGCTGCTTGAGTTAATAGTAATGCTTGTTCTGAATGCCCAGAACTCTGACACTGAGATACTTTTTCATTAGACTCCTTCCAAAGCTCTACTTCTGCTGCGAATTGCTGCGTCGCGCCGGTGCTCGAAGCATCGAGTAGCTGCTGTACACTCAACTTCTGCGCGCCGTCGACTTCTTGCACTTCATCAGCATAAGCGAGTTTGGAAAGAAGTCTATTGTATTCCGAAAATCTATTCAAGTTGTATGCGCTGTTTTTTAAGTACTCAGCACTTTTGTTTAACCAACACCCCTCTTGAGTGTTTCCTATTTTGTAAGCGTCAGAAGATTTACTCCATTGTTCAGCTGCATTAATCATGCATTGTTTAGCTTCTATAGAATGCGATGATGCAGCATCAGCAAAACAGCGAGCACTGTTCCGAAGAATATGAGCTGAACGTACCAATTCATTGCCCTTTTTTCTATTTTCTAATTGATATGCTTGGGCAGATTCTTTTGCACGTTCAGAGGCAGCTTCTGATTGTTCTTTTGCTCTTTTAAAAAACGTCGCAGTCTCTAAATCACCTTGTGCTTGAAAGGCTTGTTCACTATATTCTGCAGCATTAGCTAAATCCTTAGCAACACAGTAAAGAGAAGTGCCCGCTGTACTAGCAGCTTCCATCGACATTTTTTTCACTTCACGTTTTTCAAAATTTGCTTGTCCGTAATCAACACATACTTGCATTTGTTCAGCAGCTCTCATCCAAAGCTCAGCACTTTCTCGGTCTTTAGTGTTGAAAACTTTTGCTGCATTATGCCAATACTTAGAGAATTTTTTATACGTGTTAGCAGCAATTTCAGGGTTAACTTCAGTATATTGCCTTCCAAAAAATTCATTCTTTTCACGATCCTCTGTCATCGATAACTGAGCATGTTTTTTATAATATTCAGCTGCAGTTTGTGATTTTTCTGCTGCCTGTGTCCAACAGAAAGCTAACGTTGAAAGTCCTTCTGTTTGGGCCAGAGATGCCTTATCATTATATTTTAGAGCTTTAGACAAACTCCTAGCACTCTTTTTAAAAGAATCGCCAACCTCAGCCCAATCAAAACCATCTTCTGAGTCTTCTAGTATAATCATTAATTGATCATTATCAGCAGAAATCCCAGCTTGTTCAGCTACTTTTTGCCAAAATGCAATAATTTCTTTCTGCTCTAATTGTTGTTTGGCAGATTCATTAGTTAACGTTTCCTGATTCGATGAAACATTTTTTTCTAAATGTTCAAGTTTTTTAAGTGCTAATAATATATTTTCATAAATAACCTTTTTCCATTGCTCTCCTGCAACTTCAGATTGTTGAGCTGCTTTTTCCCATAGGATAGCATTTTCTAGATTTCCAGCTTCCCTAGCATTAGTAGCTTGAGTTAGATACTCTGAAACATTAGTTGAGCAACAAGCTATTTTATGCAAAACCCTTGAGGCTTTACTCTCACTCTTCCCTTGAGGTTCAAAAGCCTGAGCTAATAATTCGTCTAGTTCATCTGAAGATGATTCTTCCAATTCCTCTGAACCCGAATATTTACAACTGCTCTCAACGGAGAAATGTGAGGAAGCAGCTGAATTGACGACTACTCTGGAAGAGGAAGCTGATTCTCCTGACAATCCAAAAACTCCCCTCAAATTTTCAATCCCTTCTTCAAGTGGTTTCAGTTCAGCAGGGTCCATCATTGATTTGGGCATCATGCCCAAATAGGAGATAGAAGATAGAAGATAGAAGATAGGAACAGCATCACCTTCTAATAACGATACTTGGTTATTAAGGAAATTATACTCTCCCTCATTGATTGCATCGCTTTCCAATTCCTCTGAAATATATCCTGTAACCTGTAACCTGTACCCTGCATCCTGATTATTGTTACAGTTCGTAGTTGGCAGTTCGTAGTTGGTAGTAATTCCAGCTTGTTGGGTATTATCCTGCGCAAAAAGGAAGCTGGAACTTGCTGAAATAGCAAGGAAGAGGATAGGTATAATCTTTTTCATGAAATTAATTGATATTAGTAATTTTGAGGCTTGCTTAACCCGGATATTTCATACTGATCGTGACGAGAAAGTTGCGAAGGCTGATGAGGCAAGGCAGGTGAGGATTTTGGTGCCGGGCTGTATGAGTACATACTGTCCAAGCCAAAACCGGAACCTAACGCTGTATTCATCGGTCTTCCCGACTTTCGTAGTAGATTAGTATGAAATATCCGGGTTAACCTGGACTTTGGCCATTTTTTAGTGGATATGAGCGGTTTCATTAGAGCAAAAGTATTTAAAAAAAGAATTTTGGGAAGTCTTCACTTTTTGCAAACTTTAAAAAACAACACTCCTTCTCGTCATTCCTACGGACGCGGGAATCCAGAAGAAGGTCAATTCTTATTTGGGTAGTAGCGTCAAAAATACTTTATGAAACCAGGAATAAAGATCGACAGTCTCCTGGATTCCAGCGTCCGCTGGAATGACGGTTAAGGTGTATCGGCTGTTTTTCTGAAATTACCCATTCTATTTTTTGATGATATTAAAAACTAATTGACTTCAATAAGGCATCAGCACTAGAATTAGCAGAAATAGCTTCTTCATTCCAGCGGTTTGCCTCTGTATCGTTTCCGCTGAATGCCGCTTCCGCCGCTTTGCGCCAATGGTCGGCACTTTCTTGATACTGTAGGACTGTTTTCTCCCAGAGCGTTGTTAGCTTGGATATTTCATTTGCCACGGCTTGAGGACTGCTCGATGAATGCTGCATCGAACTTGAATTTTGATTTGGATCGCATGAAGCTTGAGACTCATCTCCTTCTTCTTTCTCTCTCGCACTAGTCGCTTTAAAGAGAGCCTCTGTAGCTTTGTCTAGCTGATGATCACTATTCATTGCAAAGGTCGCTGCCCTGTCCCATCGGGTATGTTCCAGAATGCTTCCGCTTAGGACTGCGTCCACAACTTTACGGTAGTGTGCAATAAGCTCTTGATGTTGCGAGGCTATCTTATTCCAAAGCACCGCTAGTTCCGAATCATCTGTTACTTCGTCGATAGCTTTTTCAGACTTGCATGAGCTTATTTCTGCATTTGATAGGGCATAGGCAATCCTAGCTGTTTTTTCTAAACGAGATGCCTTTGCTTGATCTCCTAACGCGTAAGCTTGCGCAACCTGTCTCCATGTTTCGGCCATGATCTCAGATTTTTCGGCTGTCCCTGTCCAGAAGTACAGCCATGGCTTTTCTTGGTCATTGACGTTTTGCCAATTTTGTACCGCTTGTTCTGTTTGTACGACGACTCTATCCCATGCACTGCTCTCTAACCAGTTACCCTTATCGCGAGCTGCTTGTGATGCTACTTTGGCATCGGCTGCTTGCTGCGCCAATAGAGTGATTCGAGCCCTTATTTTCACTTCCTCGTAGGTTTGTTCGGCTTTTATTGTTAATGCTTTAGTATTATTCTTAACAATATCACCGGCCTTGTTCAAACGATCATACTCGGTGGTATTTCCGTTTAATTCGGCATTGGTCGCTTGACGGTAATACTCGGCTGATTCTTCATCTTTCTGGACAATTTCCATCCATAGCGCTGAGACTTCTTCTTCATTAATATTCTTTGCTTTCTCTAGTGAAAAAGCAGCGTCTTTAAATTGCCAAGCGCTCTTTGTAGCAGTTTCAATTAATTTCTTCCACCTATCTGCCTCTACAGTAGACTTCTCTTTGAGTTTTGCCTGAGCTTCTTTACGCCCATACTCAGCAGATTCTTGATACTGAGCAGCTGTTTTACTCCACAGCGTTGCTAGAGCTTGGTTTCCTTCAGCTGCCGCGTTTATCGCTTTCTCTAGATTTTCAGAAGCCGAATATAACTGATAAACACTGTGTCTAACAGAGACGACTGCTTTTTCCCATCGGGTTGCATCAATAGAATTCCTATTGAGCCTCGCTTCTGCAACTTTATACTTATACTCGGCAAGTTCTTGATACTGAACAGCTGTTTCACTCCAGACCTCTGCTAGAGGTTCATTCCCCAAAGCTATTGCAGCAGCTTCTTTCTCAAGAGCTGAGGCAGCTGAGTTTAAATCATTCGCACTACCTACAAAAGAAAGGCCTATTCTGTTCCAGCAATCGGCATCATTAGCATTTCCATTAAGCTCTGCGTCTGCCGCTTTGCGCCAATACTCAGAAGATTCTTGATACTGTGTAGCCGTTTTGTTCCAGAGCGTTGACAGAGCTTGATTTCCCTCAGTCCCTGCAATCGTTGATTTCTCAAGCGCTAAAGCCGCTGAATGTAACTGACTAGCGCTCCAACTAGCAGAGTCAGCTATTTTTTCCCACCGAACTTTACTAATAACGCCTTGGGTTAACCTTGCTTCTGCCTCTTTGCGCAAATACTCAGCAGTTTCTTGAAATCGCGTTGCTGTTTGGATCCAAAGCAACGCTAGAGGTTCGTTGCCCTCGGCTGCTGCACTGGTTGCTTTTTCGAGAACCAAACTCACTGATTCTAAAATATTAGCACTTTTCATAGCACAATCATCTTTTTTGTCCCTCCCAGCTTCTTTATTTTCCTTAAGAATATTCTCGTTACGTTGCACTTCTGCGCGTTTGCGATAACACTCGGCTAGGTCTTGATGTTGCGTGACTGTTTTGGTCCTAAGAGCTACTATCTCAGATATAAATTTGTTTCCCTTGGCTGTTGTCATAGTCGCTTTCTCAAGAATCTTCGCAGCTGCATACAACTCACCAGCACTATAACAAAGAGGGTCGGATTCTTCATCCCAGCAACATCGAGTTACATCAATAGAATTTTCACTGAACTTCGCTTCCAGAGCTTGCCGACAACTCGCAGCACCTTCTTCGTACCGCTCAGCTGTTTTACTCCACAATACCGCTAGAGATTGGTTTTCATTCTCTAAGGCTTCTTTTGATTTCAGTGAGCATGTTGTAGCATTAGATAAGCAAAGAGCGATCCAAGCCGTTTTTTTTAATCGAAATATTGTTGCTTGAGCCGTGGCCTCATCTATTGATATATATCCTAAGGAATAGACTTGCGCCACATAGCGCCATTCTTCGGCAGAAGCTTCAGATTGTTCAGCGGCTGCTCTCCAGTGTATTAATGCTATTTTCCAGCGTATCGATTGTTTTAAGACACGCGCGGTCTCTCCTTGAGTGAGGAGTCCTCTTACTTTCTTCCAATTTTCTGCGGCTTGTTCCATTTGTGAAACAACTTTACCCCATGCAAGACCACCCCATCTATTACACCTGCGATAAGCTGTTATCGATGCTTTTTGAGCAGCGGCTGCTTGCTCTGTTGCTTGAGCCGCTTTTATGTTTACTTCCTCTAGCCTGGATGTGTTTGTTGCACTTGATGTTCTGGAAATACTATTCTCAGCAGATAGTGTTTCAGCAGTTATTCCTACGGTAGCTCTATCCAGCAAGGGAGCTTTTTCCTCCAAGCTTAGCCTAGATATTTTAGACACTTCGTCCACTTCGTCGCGAGACGCTGAGCGGAGCTGATGATGCAAAGCGGACGTATGATTTTGGCGCAGGGCTGTAAGTAATGAATCAATTCTATGCAGAGGGTCAAAATTCAAGCCCAACGAAGTATTCATCGGCTCCGAGCAAGGCGCAGCAGAGGGAGCATGAAATATTCGGGTCAATCCCTCTTCTAAAACTTCTGCTCCCTCCTCAAGTATTTTGGGATCCATCATTAAGTGACAACTTGCGTTATCACAGTTGACAGTTCGCAGTTCGTAGTTCGTAGTAATATCAACAAGAAAATCTCTTTCAGTGTTCCCTGCCTTCAGCCTCCAACCTTCAGCCTTTAGCCTCTGATCTTCTTCCTCTAGCCTATTGTTGCTTTGCGCAAGAAGGAAACTGGAACTTGCTGAAATAGCAAGGAGAAGGGTAAGTATAGTTTTTTTCATGAAGTTAAGTAACTACCAAGGTAGTAACCTTAGCAGGGTTGAAGAGTTGAAAAGTTGAAGGGGTTGAAGGGAGGATTGTTTTGGATAATGATATTGTAGTTAATCAGGGAGATTCATTTTTACTGTAACCACTTTAATTTGAAAATTTAAGAGAAGATGAATTAGCAGCAAAGCTTCCTTTTAACTTTTCAACACTTCAACCTTTCAACACTCCCAAAGGTACGTTAGTAGTTACAGCATCTTTATAAATTTTAGCTTTATTGGCTTCTGTTGTTTGAAAATCTTGAGACCAGGCCTTCTTCCAAGCATCTTGCTCGGCCTCAACAATTAAAACAGCTCGAAGAAAATCTCTCTTAGCAGCTTGATAAGCTCTTTCGAAACCTTTCCTCTCTTCTGCTCGAAGAGCAAAAATATCTTCAACATTTTTATCTTTCTTCCAATTCACACGAGTTATTGAATTCCACCCCTCACCGACTGTTGGATCATTCCCCTCGATCAAGTATCTCCAAGCTTCTTCCCTACCAGGAATATTAGTCATTGCACGCTCAGCAGCAACTTCTGAGAAATCACAATCATTTGCATAAAAAACAGTGGTTTTAAAACGTTCTTCCAGCCATGGAGCAACACTTAATATCATAGCCTGGTGTGTTTCCTCCTTGAGTTTATCGATTTTACTCGCTGCTTGAGAGGCTAAACACGCTGCTTCTTTTACTCTAGCAGCCCAAACTCCCTCAGCTATACTAGTATATTGCGTTTGGGCAGCTTTCAGAGCCTCGCCTAATATAAATTTGGCATATTCCTCAGAGGCTTTTTCCTCTAACTCCATAGCATGTGTATAAGCGCTATCTTCTGGAGCTTCAGGAGGTTTTACATAATCTTTCCAAGTTTGATCTGCATTAGAAAAAATATTACTTCTCATCCCTTGTATTTTTTTATCCCTTTCCTCCTCTAAAGTCATTGCCTCTGGCCATATAGCATACAAAAACTCTTTATCATGAGAATTTGTACTTGCCCATACTTTTTCGAACATAGCTGCTCCAATACTAGAGGCAATAGCTCCATCTTCTTTAGCCTTTGTAAAAAAAACATGCGCCTTCCCTTGAAATACCCTATCGAGAACATCGAGCGCATAACTTCTAGCCTCACTAGGAACAGAATCCTGATATAATCCATATCTATAATTCCATTTTTTTAAAGCTATTGTAATTGGCTCTCTTATTTTAAAAACCTTACTACCAAGAACCTCACTCATCGGAAACGCATTCCATGGATGATCTGCTAATTTACTTTCAATTAAATAATAATCTTGAGGCTTGTTTAAAGCTTCCTCAAAAGGAATCTTTTCTTTGATAACATCTTTATAAATTTTGGCTTTATTAGCTTCTTCCATTTGAAAATCTTGAGACCAGGCCTTCTTCCAAGCATCTTGCTCGGCCTCAACAATTGCCACAGCTCGAAGAAAATCTCTCTCAGCGGATTGAAAAGCAAGAGATTGTTTATATCTTCTCTCCTTAAGTTCATCCACCTTACTCGCTGCTTGAGAGGCTGAATGTACTGCTTCTTTTACTCTAGCAGCCCAAACTCCCTCAGCTATACTGGTATATTGCGTTTGGGCAGCTTCCTGAGCCTCGCCTAATATAAATTTGGCATATTCCTCATAGGCTCTTTCCTCTAACTCTCTAGAATTTTCATAAGAACTATCGTCGCAACCGTTAAGAGCTTCAGGAAGTTTTAGATAGTCTTTCCAAACTTGATCTGAATGAGAAAAAATATTGTTTCTCATTTCTTGTATTTTTTTATCTCTTTCCATCTCTAAAGCCATTGCCTCTGGCCATAGAGCATACAAATACTCTTTATCATGAGGATTTCTACTTCCCCATGCCTTTTCGAACATAGCTGCACCAATACTAGCAGCAACAGCTCCATCTTCTTTGGCTTGTGTTAAAAAAGCATGCGACTTCTCTTGAAACACCCTATCGATAACATCGAGCGCATGATTTCTAGCTTCACTAGGAACAAGATTATGATATAATCCATATCCATAGTTCCATTTTTTTAAAGCTTTTGTAATGATATCTTTTCTTACAAAAACTTCATTTATTCTAATAAGAATTTTCTCAGCATTACTAGCTTGAGACCATTCTTGTAGCTTCCTAAGTTTTTCAGCAGCACTTTCTTCACAAGCTCTTTTTCTGCTTTCAGCTATTGCCACACTTGATGAACTGCTCTCAACGGAAGAGTATGAGGAAGCAACTGGATTGACAGCTACTTTGGAAGGAACACCTGATTCTCCTGACGATCTAAAAACTCCCCTCAAATCTTCTATCCCTTCTTCAAGCGGCTTCAGTTCAGCAGGGTCCATCAGTAAGTAACAACCAAGGTCACTACCTTGATTGTTACAGTTGGTAGTGGATTCAGCACGTTGAACAGTTAAATCTTTTAATGGTAGTTCTGCCGTTTTTAATCCTGTCCCCTGTAACCTGTACCCTGTATCCTGATCATATTCACTTTGCGCAAGAAGGAAACTAGAACTTACTAAACTAGTAAGAATAAAGGAAGGTATAATTTTTTTCATAGAATTTTTAAGAAAAATCTTCGCTTTAAAAAGAAGCTGATGACTGAATAAGAACATTAATGATAGTCTTAACTTCTTGATACAAACGAATTCTTTCAGTCCCGTTATTGTCGGCATCAGTTTCTGCAAATCTTTTCATAAGATTCGCTGCTTGCTCTAATTTTTCTGCTGCTTGTTGATGTTTTTCTGCAAGGTCTGTATTTTTACGCTCTCGTGTTTCAATAGCTTTGTTAAGTTGTTCTGCTGCTAGTTCATAAATATAACCTGCATTGTTCCAACTATTGGCCTCATCTGTTTTTCTTTGCGCATATGCTATAGCTCCTTTGGTATAAGACTCGCTGGAAAATTGACTTATCTCAGCTACTTTATTCCAAGCTTGAGCAAGTTTAGAATTTCCACTTGCCTCTGCTTGTATAGCTTGTTCTATTTTTCCAGCTGCATTATAATAACCCTTTCCTGCAAAATACCATCTACAACCTTCAGCATTAGAATTATTTATTTCCTCATCTTCTGCCAGGAATTGACCCGTTACCTCCGTGACCGAATCTGCATCAGAATAAGCACGGTTAAACAAAGTTCTATTTAGTTTTCCTGTAGCAAATATTGTAGCTGCCTTAGTATAAGAATCAACAGAAAGGTAGTTCTGCTTAGCTGCTTCACGCCAAGCTTGAGCAACTTTAGACTCTCCAGCAGCCTCTGCAATGATAGCTTTTCCTAGTTTTTCAGCTCCTTTATAGCGCTCACAGCCTGCATTATACCAACAATTATCTTCATCTGTTCCTAGAACTTTGGCTAAAACTGACTGTTTTAATTCCTCTATAGCATGTTGTAATATTTCCGCAGCCTCTCTATAACCTTCTGCAAGCTGTACTTTCCCTGCCTCTTGTGCTTCAGCTGCTTTTGCCTGGTAATCTGCTTTTGCTTGCAGAGACGTCCCTTCCCATCCCCAATTAACTCCCTCACTCTCTTTTCCTACAGAATGTCTTTCAGCTGATAATTTCCATTCATCTGCTGCTCGTTGGGATATTTGCGCAGCCTCTCTATAACCTTCTGCAATCATTATTTTTCCTGCTTCTTGTGCCTCAGCTGCTTTTGCCTGGCAATCTGCTTTTGCTTGAAGAGACGTACCTTCCCATCCCCAATTAACTCCCTCACTCTCACGTCCTGCGGCTTTTGTCTGAGCTGATAATTTCCATTGATCTGCTGCTCCTTGGGATATTTGCGCAGCCTCTCTATAACCTTCTGCAAGCATTGTTTTTCCTGCTTCTTGTGCCTCAGCTGCTTTTGCTTGGTAGTCGGATTTCTTTTGGAGAGACTTGCCTTCAAAACCCAAAGTAACACCCTCATTCTCTTTTCCTACAGAATATCTTTCAGCTGATAATTTCCACTGATCTGCTGCTCGTTGGGATATTTCCGCAGCCTCTCTATAACCTTCTGCAAGCATCGATCTTCCAGCCTCTTGTGCTGTAGCTGCTTTTGCCTGGTAATCTGCTTTTGCTTGCAGAGACGTTCCCTCCCATCCCCAACTAACTCCCTCACTTTCACGTCCTGCGGCTTTTGTCTGAGCTGATAATTTCCATTGATCTGCTGCTCGTTGGGATGTTGCCGCAGCCTCTCTATAACCTTCTGCAAGCATTGTTTTTCCTGCGTCTTGTGCCTCAGCTGCTTTTGCTTGGTAATCTGCCTTCGCTTGAAGAGAGCTGCCTTCCCAACCCCAACTACGACCTTCAGATTCTTTTCCTAAGGCCTTGCTCTGAGCTTCTAGTTTATATTGATCTGCAGCTCTTTGAGATGTTGCAGCAGCCTCTCTATAACCTTCTGCAAGCGTTATTTTTTCTGCTTCTTGGACCTCAGCTGCTTTAGCGTGGTAGTCTGCCTTCGCTTGAAGAGACGTACCTTCCCATCCCCAATTAACTCCCTCACTCTCACGTCCTGCGGCTTTTGTCTGAGCTGATAATTTCCATTGATCTGCTGCTCGTTGGGATATTTGCGCAGCCTCTCTATAACCTTCTGTAAGCATTGTTTGTCCTGCTTCTTGCGCTTCAGCTGCTTTTGCTTGGTAGTCGGATTTCTTTTGGAGAGACTTGCCTTCAAAACCCAAAGTAACACCCTCATTCTCTTTTCCTACAGAATATCTTTCAGCTGATAATTTCCACTGATCTGCTGCTC
>DATEBV010000341.1:0-8652 GCA_035287205.1 Chthoniobacterales bacterium
ACGATTATTTTTATGACCGAGTGAGTAAAAAATTTGAGATGCCTTCACTAGCAAGTTTAGTAGCTCAACAATCAGCCCTCTTTTTTAACATAGCTTGAATCATAAAATCCGCTGTTTACCCGGCGATATGGAGAGGATACAGAATTTTTATAAAAATTCTTTAACATATTAAGAACTAAAAAATACCAGCAATTATAAAACATAACTCATTAACCATAAATACTATAAAAATTTTCCACTCTCTCTTTAAAGCTGGGTTTGCGTTCACAATTCCCCACTTTAAAATTTTTTATAAAAAATTTTATCTATGTGTTCTTTGTGTATCTATGTGTTCCTTGTGGTGAATTTCTGCCAATTACGATGACGTTTTTATTTATGTTTACAACTAAAAATAACTTTGGAATGGAATAATTCTGGCACTAAGCCAAACCTTCAATTTATAAAGATTTTCATAAACAGGAATGAAAGAGGAGGTGATCCCTTTGGCAAGTATAATCCGAACTAACTCCAATCTTTAATCTGCTAATTGAGCCTGCAGTAGCAGGCCTCGACTTCCATCTTCTATCTCCCAACTACCAAAGGTACGTTGGTAGCTAACTGTTCCTCAATCGTTGATTCATAGCATAAATTGTTGCGGCTGTCTCCTCCATATCATCCTCTTCTTCTTTTTCTTCGCGAACCTCTTCTTCCTTCATCCACATCTCTTGATGTTTGTCAATTTTCCATACTTCTTTGTAAGCATCCTGTTGTTCTTGCAAACGAGCTACCGTCTCAACAACTGCTGCTTGAAGTTTCTTTTGGGCTTCTTCTAAAGCCACAACATAGGTCGCCTGCTGCGATCGATTCCAACTAATTTGATTGGTTGTTTCAGTTATTTTATGAAGAGAATGAGGAGCTCCAAGAATCGTGGCAAAAAGACGCTCTGTTTCCTTTTGATTCCAGTCAAGATAGTGAGTAAGCGCTTGTTGAGCTGCTGTCACAGCATCTCGTCGCTGTGCCTCTACGGCATGAGCAATCGAGAGTTTTTTCTGAGCTTCATCTTCCTTCTGAACTCGCAAGGCTAAGATAGCTGTTAAGGGATATGGTTTCACAGTTTCTCAAGCAGGAAGAAATTAACCACAAAGGAATGAAAGAAAGAAGGGGGCAGAGAAGAGAAGAAATTAACCACAAAAGAACACAAAAGAAAACAAAAAAAGAGATTTGGCGGTAGACGCGTCTAATCAATATATTGTTTGACCTAATGTGCACAGTCTATGTTAAACAATTAGTGGTAAGGAAAGAGAGGGAAGAACTTTTTTTCAGTGCTTCAAATATTTCTATAGATTATCTTCTTTTGTGGTAAATTTCTGCCAATTACAATGACGTTTTTATTTATATTTGCCGCTAAAAATAACTTTGGGATGGAATAATTCTGGGACTAAACCAAACCTGCAATTTATAAAGACTGTGTAAGTCAAACCAAACAAATCTATTAATCAGCAAAATTCACAGGAATGGCTCTTTTTTTGTGTTCTTTTGTGTTCTTTTGTGGTTAATTTCTTCCTGCTTAAGAAACGTTAGCAGTCACAAAACTAGCACTAATTGTCGGGTGGATATTATGATGATTTTCACCACCCCAGCCTATAGCCTACAGCCTATAGCCTTTATTCAGCCTGTTGGCCGAATAGTTACAGTGCCAACCTCTCTAGTTTTTGAACACTTTCATTAAAAGTCGAATGTTCCTTGAGCCCCTGACAAAGGTAGGCATTCATAGAGTCGTTTTTAGCGATCGCTTCATCGGTGATAGCATCACTCCCCGACTTATATTCACCTATCTTTAAAAGAAGCTCCGTATCTTGATATTTTGAAAGGAGTTCACGGAAATGACCTGCCGCCTTCTGATGTTTAGGGTCAACAATTTGTGACATAACGCGACTAATTGATGCTGAAATATCAATAGCTGGATAGTGATTAGCTGCGGCAAGCTTTCGAGAAAGAATAATATGACCATCAAGAATGGATCTTACTTCATCCGCTACAGGCTCATTCATATCATCTCCTTCAACAAGCACTGTATAAAGAGCTGTAATCGATCCCCCTCCCCGATTTTTCCCCTTCCCAATAGCTAAAGCGGGATCAATACCAGGCCCTGCTCTCTCCAAAAGCAATGGTAAAATAGAAAAAACTGATGGAGGATAGCCTCTCCTTGCAGGAGGCTCCCCTGTTGCTAATCCAATAAGGCGCTGTGCTCTAGCAAAACGGGTCACAGAATCCATTAAAAGCAAAACTTTCTTACCTTGATCTCTAAAATATTCTGCTACTGCTGTTGCAACATAAGCTGATTTAACCCGTTCAAGAGCGGGACGATCTGAGGTTGAAACAATCATGATGGTCTTCTTCCTATTTTCAGGAGTAAGGGTCATATCTAGCGTTTCCCTCACTTCACGACCACGTTCTCCTATGAGGGCCATAACAATGACATCCGCTTCCGTATTACTTACAATTTGTGCCAGGAGTGTCGACTTTCCACCTCCAGCAGCAGCAAAGATTCCCATGCGTTGCCCTTCACCACAGGTTAGCAAACCATCGATACTACGCACTCCTAAAGAAAGAGGATTCTTTACCAAAGAACGTATCAAGGGATCAGGTGGATCAGCATTTACAGGATAGTACGTCTCAGGAACAAAGGGTTCTTCAGAATGATCCATAATTCTTCCTAACCCATCGAGAACCCTCCCCAATAATCCTGGGCCAACACCTACCTGATGAATTTTTCCCGAAGCAATAACTTCGGTCGATAAAGAGAGCCCCGTAAAGTCACCAAGAGGCATGATCAATGCAGCATTTTCTGTGAACCCCAAAACCTCTGCTTCCAACGGTTCTTGAATCCCAGGACGCCTTAGCTCACAAAGTTCTCCAATCTTTGTTCCTGGGAGAATTGCCTTAACAAGCATACCAACAACCTCTGTAATCTGACCTCGCAGCGGCTTCGGTTCCGTAACAAGAGCTATCGATTGTAAGCGCTGAAGAAAATCATCTTCGAAACCCTCTTCCTTTTCTCCCGGTAGTGGCTGAGGTCCTCCCTCCTTTGGAGGAAGGATCTCAGTCAAATGATCAGGCTGCGAAGTTGTAGTATGAATGCCTTGCATAATTTGTTGCGGCTTTGCAGTAAGTTTAAGTTGAGGGTTTAAGTTGGTGTGAGCTTAAACTGAACTGAAGTAATAAGAAAAAGGGAAAAATAGCCACAAGAGAACACAAAAAAACACAAAGAACGAACACAAAAAAAGAATTTAAGAACTCAAGATCAAGAATGTTCACTATCGTAAAAAATAAGGGAGGTAGAAATTGAGATCCTGCTTCAACATAGAGCACCAATAACGGTAAAACAGCTTAGGCTAACTAATCAATCAAGTTTATCATTAACCCGAATATTTCATACTCATCTATTACAACTTGTGGAAAATTTGATGAATACTGCGTTGGACTTGAATTTTTTGCTTCGCATAAAATGATTCATTACCTACAGCCACGTCAGTAAAATCCTTCGTCCGCCTTGATCTCATCAGGCTTTGTACTACGTTTCATAACGATGTTTATGAAATATCCGGGTTAAGTTTTTTTTTTTGTGTTTCTTTGTGTTCTTTTGTGGCTATTCCTTCTGTCTGTTACGGTTACGTTGGCACAAAAAAACTTCCGTTCAGTTTAAGCTCACTTTGTGACAAACGATCTCTCTCCAACCTGCAACCTGTAGCCTGTAGCCTGTAACCTGCTGCATTATTCTTTAGTCGCTTTGAGAAGTGAGGCTTCAATCACTGCAAGCTGGCTCTCTAAAGAACCATCAACTAATCCCAAGGGAGACTCCAAAACACAAGATCCAGGAGCCAAGTCATCACGTAATCTCACATCAATCTTAGAACCTGCAGGAAGAAATTCTTGAAGCCTAGGCATCGCCACATCCAGAGCGGCATGATCCTCAGGATTAATCTGCACGGTAATACGGGTTTGCTGTTTCAGGAGCTGAAGAGCCTCCCCTACGACTTGGTAGATTCGCTCTGCTGGCGGAAGCTCCATGATAATTTGACGCAAGCACCCCGTTACAAGCTTTACTAACTGTTCTCGCGACTGTTCATAATAATTCAACGTGGCAATGACTGTCTTGAGATGGTGGGCTATAGCAGTATCATTTCCTTCCTTGAACCCCTCTTTGAATCCTTGATCATAGCCCTCTTTTTTTTGACGTTCCAACTCTTGCTGGGCCTCTTCACGCATCTTCACATCATACGCTCTTGCCTTTTCAAGGAGATCCACTGCTTCTAAACAGAAACCTGCCTCTTCCTTACAAAGAAGAGGACCCTGCTGAATATATCCGGGCAATTCTTTATCCCACTGGAGTAATGTTAGACGTTCAGAACCTCCCTCCTTCGGAGGAAGAATTTGAATTAAATGGTCGGATTGCGAAGTAATCATATGGTAACTATTCGGTCAACAGGCCGAATAGTAGTTGTCAGTTGTCGGTTGTCAGTTGACTAGTAGCGTACTGAAGCATCTCTGGCAAGGCATTCACGAATTTCTGTCGAAGAAATATACCTTTGTCGGATGAATTTTAGGATTTTTTTACGCAGGAGTTTTTGGGGCTAGCCAGACATCAGAGCGTGCTGCTACTGAGGTAACAGTAGCGATGACAACGCCGCTAGCGCCAAAAAGAACCAGTAAAATTTCCTAAAATTCATTCGAGAAAGGTATATCAATACGTCGCGGAATCACAGTTTATCAACGTCACTTTATTTCACAGAAATAAAGTGACGTTGGTAGTCACCAAGGGCAACTCTTAATGGCTTGGCCATGATTTTATCACCCAAAGAATAAACATCATCTCCAGGATAAATAACATCGAGTTGATCGAGTTGAAGCGCATCCATAGCCAAGTGCATCGATTTTGTCACTTGAGGTGTCTCCGTATACTTCATCTCAAAGCCATGTCTTTTTCCCTCATTCATCACAAAAAGATCTAACTCTCCAACAGCATGAGTTGCCCAAAAGTAAGCATTGCGATCACCCATCACACTAAGTAAGTGCTCGATACAAAATCCTTCCCAAGAAGCACCACACTTTGGATGCCCATTCAATATACGTGCAGTGCCAATATCGAGTAATCCGTGAAGCAATCCACTATCCCTAATATAAATTTTAGGATGACGCACAATTCTCTTACCAGCATTTTCAAACCACGGAGGAAGCACCCTCACCATAAAAAGACCACTTAAAATATCAAGATGACGCCGCGTGGTTTTATACGACTCCCCCAAAGAACGTCCAAACTCCGAGGCATTCCAAATACCCCCATGATAATGAGCGAGCATTTGCCAAAGTCGTCGCAGGGCTGCAGGCGATGTTTCGAGTCCAAAAGCACGAACATCTCTTTCTAAAAAAGTCCTGATAAAACCAAGACGCCACGCCATACTATCAACATCGTTTTTAGCTAACCAGGAAAGCGGAAATCCCCCACGAAGCCAGAGACTTGACTGATTCTCTACTCCAACTTCAAGGAGTTGGAATCCATTCACATCAATAAACTCAACACGCCCAGCAAGAGTCTCAGAAGCATTACGGATAAGTTCAGGCGAGGCACTGCCTAAGATGAGAAATTGAGCAGAAGAGTTGGGCCTGTCGGCCAGCACCCTTAGAATGGGCAAAAGATCAGGACGCAACTGAATCTCATCAAGAACAATCAAACCCTTAAGAGCCTCTAGTGCTTGTTTAGGAAGCGTTAAGCGCGCTGAATCAGTAGGATCCTCAAGGTCAAAAATTATTCCTCCCTTCTGAACAGCAACCTCTCGAGCTAACGTTGTCTTACCAACCTGACGGGGTCCTAACAAAGCTACGGCACGACTTCGTCCAAGTGCTGTATAAATAGAGTCTAAAAGGTGTGATCGCAGAATCATTCTGCGAAATATAGACTTTCAATGTCTATATTTCAAGGTTTTATTGAGTACCAACGTCACTTTATTTCTACGAAATAAAGTGACGTTGATAAAATTGGCAACACTTGCAATCCATGGTAAAAATTACCATGATTTTCACCACCCCAGCCTAACCCATACCCATTCAATTTTTGGAGAGAGCTAAGAAAAATATGGGGCCAGGCTTCGCAATATTGACAAAAAATTAAAATGCCATATTAAATGCTGACAACTTTACACACTCAATAACTCTAAAAATAGAAGTTCCCATTTGTTAATATTCGAGAGCCTGACCCCTATTTTTCGGTCGAGCAACCGCCAGGATATTAGTCAATATTATTAGCCTGACCCCATTGCCCCTTGCCCAACTTCTTCAAAATAAATAAAATTCAAAAAGGTTTTTCTCCGCTGTTCAAAATGTAATGAGCTGGCACCTTTTGTAATAAACTGTCGGACTGACCCTCTAACTCAGTTGTCAGAAAATTAAGATCGATACCATCTGTGTTCATCGTTAGCACTGTCCTCATTCCTCTAATCACTAAATTTTTCGGATAACATATTGAGTAAAACGCTCTGGATTAATCCGAAATTATTGTTGATATGAGGTACTCGTTCGCTTAAAAAAGTTGTTACGATTTTTAAATTAATTAATGAGCTAAAACCAACTGACAACCGACAACTGTAACTACCTTGGTAGTTACAAACTGGTACCAAATTCAACAATTTCAGGGACCGACCCCTTTATTTCCGCTTTTGAGGCTATTGCTTCATCTTCAGCTACTTGGATAGCTGCTTCACATTATTTCTGCACCACTTCTGGCTTGTCAGCTAACTCAGCTTTAATCGCTTTTGCTAGTTCTGCTGCTGCATAATAAAAACCAGAAGCTATCCTAATCCAACTCTGCCCTTCATCTTTTTTACCTGCAGTATAAGCTCTCGCTGATTGGGTATAAGGTTCGACAGAAAGTGCGAATTGTTCTGCTGCCTCACGGTATTTTCTAGCTACTTCTAATTTGCCAGCCACCTCTGCTTCAATGGCTTTCTCTAGTTTTTCTGACACCTGATAACAACCAAGACCTGCACTATACCAACAAGCACCTTCATCTTTTTTTCCTGCAGCATAAGCTCTCGCTGATTGAGTATGAGGTTCGACAGAGTGTGTGTATTGTTCTGCTACTTCACGATATTTTCTAGCTAATTCTGGCCTGCCAGCTACCTCTGCTTCAATAGCTTTCTCTAGATTTAATCCTGCGTTATAAAACCCTATACCTGCACCATTCCAACTCTGACCTTCCTCTGTTTTTCCTGCTGACCTTGCTCTGGCTGCTTGGGCATAAGGCTCAACGGAACGCACTTGTTGTTCAGCTACCTCACGGTACTTTCTAGCTATTTCTGGCTTGCCAGCTGCATCGGCTTCGATCGCTCTGATTAGTTGTCCTGCCGCATTATAAAAACGAGAACCTATATGATTCCAACTAGCACCTTCTGCTGTCTTTCCTTGCTCATAAGCTCTCGCTGATTGAGTAAAAGGCTCTGCAGAGCATGCGTATTGTTCTGCTACCTCACGGTATTTTCTAGCTACTTCTGATTTGCCAGCCACCTCGACTTCAATGGCTTTCCCTAGGTGGTCTGCTGCATAATAAAAACCAGAACCTGCATTATTCCATTGTCCACTTTGCCCTTTTTCCTCAGCGGCGCAAGTTCTCGCTGCTTGGGTATAAGGCTCAATGGAGCACATTTTTTTTTCAGCTACCTCGCAGTACTTTCTAGCTATTTCTGGCTTGCCATCTACCTCTGCTTCAATAGCTTTACCTAGTTTATCTGCTGCATTATTAAAAGCATTACCTATCTGATTCCAACTAAAAACTCCTTTTGTATTTCCTGAAGCAGCTTGCGCTGCTTGAGCATAAGGTTCGACGGAGTTCTTGTGTTGCTCGGCTGCTTCGCGCCATTTCATAGCCACTTCTGGCTTGCCAGCTGCCTCGGCTTCGATTGCTTTGCCTAGTTTTTCTGATGCATTATTAAAAGCATTACCTGCACTATTCCAACTTTTACCTTCCTCTTTTCTTCCTGCAGCATTAGCTCTCTCTCTATTCCCCTCATTTTCCACTTTCATCGCTCTCCATTGTTCTATTAATTTTTGATCTGCCTCTATGCGTAACAAGGATTTCTTTTGAGCATTACAATCTACCACAATTTGATCTGGTTCTTTTCTCTCTGTCGCTTGTCTTTCTTTCAATATCCTGTCTTCAGCAACTTGCATTCTTGAAGGTGCAGCTGGCAGATTGATATATCTTTGAGTAAAGTCTACCTCTTCTCCCATGAAAGCTTTCCCAGAAGTGTTTGGACTTACTTGATTCTGTTTTCCGCTGGATGAGGAGGTTGATGATTGGGCTTCTTCGCCAGAAGTTTTAGAAGTTGCTGCCTCAAGAGCTTCAGAGGCCTTCCGCTCTATGGCTATTGCTTCCTTGAGTTTGGCTTCTGACTTATCACGCTGCGCAGTATTTCTAAACTTGATCGCATTCAGGGTAGCATGTGCTGTTGTTACGCGTGCTTCAGCAAGTTTCTCTGCAACGGATCTTCACCCTACAGAGCGTACCAAAATCATGACCTAAACCGTTGTTTAAAAAAAGTTTAAGTTCTATTTTTTAAGTTTGATTTTAGTGGTTACATTGGCTCCTTTGGTAATAAAAACCTTTGGTATAGAGACTCC
>DATEBV010000342.1:0-4175 GCA_035287205.1 Chthoniobacterales bacterium
AGAACCTAGGGCTTACTCCTGGTCAACTTTTGTGAATGATCAAGAAACTCAATGGACTGGAGTGCGCAATTTTCAAGCACGCAATAACCTTCGTTCAATGTGTTTGGGAGATCAGGTGCTTTTCTACCATAGCGTTGTTCATCCTAGTGTTGTGGGTGTTTCTGAAGTTATTAAAGTAGCTTATCCCGATCCTACGGCAACCGAAGGTGATTGGAGTGCGGTAACGCTTGCTGCTCGTTATCCGTTAAAACGACCTGTAACCTTAACGGAGATTAAGGCTGATCCAGAACTTGCAGAGATGGCACTCATTAAACAATCACGTTTGAGTGTAATGCCAGTGACGAAGAAGGAGTTTCAGAGGATTACAGAAAAGGGATCAGTCCTAGCGGACTGATCCTTTTTCAGGATCTTTTCTCCGAAGGAGGGTGGATCTGAACGCGTATCTGTCGTATTATAGCTTCTGCAATCGCTTCCGCTGTTAATCCATATTTTTTGCGTAAGATGGGTACCGAGCCATGTTCGATAAATTGATCAGGCCAGCCTATTCTAAGAAGAGGAGTAGTAAGTTGTTTGTCGCTCAGATACTCTGCAACTGTAGTGCCAAATCCATTCATGAGGACATGATCCTCCAAGGTAACAAGTAGACGTGTTGTTGTAGCGAAATGATGGAGTGTTTTTGTATCAAGCGGTTTAATCCAACGGGGATTAATAACGGCAACTTGGATTCCCTGATCTGCTAATAAGTCAGCTACTTCTAACGCTACAGCGCAGAAATTTCCTAATCCAAAAAGAGCAATAGTTCCTTCGGGGCGGAGAACTTCAGATTTTCCTATTTCAAGGAGCTTAGGGTTTTTTTTAGGGAGAGCTCCTGTGCCCGTGCCGCGAGGGTAACGTATAGCTATGGGGCTTTGATTGTGATGGACCATTGTCCAAAGCATGTCGACGAATTCATCTTCATCCTTGGGTTGCATTTGAATGAGGTTGGGAATACAGCGAAGGTAAGCTATATCAAATAGTCCGTGGTGAGTGGGACCATCATCACCGGAAAGTCCTGCCCGATCCATACAGAGTTTGACATTGAGATTTTGGAGTGCAATGTCATGAACAATCATGTCAAAAGCCCGCTGTAAGAAGGTCGAGTAGATTGCTAGAAAAGGCTTCATTCCTTGAGTAGCCATCCCAGCGGCAAAAAGTGCAGCATGTTCTTCTGCGATACCAACATCATAAAATCGATCAGGATGCTTTGCTGCAAAAGTCATAAGACCTGTACCTGTTGGCATTGCTGCCGTGATGGCAACAAGGGAATGATCTTGATCGGCAAAACGAGAGAGAGTCTGGCCGAAAATTTCAGAATAGGTTGGCATTGGAGAAAGATCTGTTTCTCCTGTTACCGCTTGGTATTTTCCTAGTCCGTGAAACTTATCAGGCTTAGCTAAAGCGGGTGCATAACCTTTTCCTTTTTCCGTGAGTATATGGAGAATAACTGGCTCTTGTTGTGTTTTAAGAAACTCAAAGGTA
Source organism: Chthoniobacterales bacterium (assembly GCA_035287205.1). Classification (GTDB taxonomy): domain Bacteria; phylum Verrucomicrobiota; class Verrucomicrobiia; order Chthoniobacterales; family UBA6821; genus CAIWMF01. Next base: position 1,519 of record DATEBV010000342.1, read on the forward strand.
TGGATCAACAAATCAATATTATGACCATCAATAGGACCATAGTAACGAAGTCCTAGGTCTTCAAAAATTACTCCCGGGAGCAAGATTTGTTTTACGCCTGTTTCAATTTTATGAGCTAGGGTTCGGGCTTTTTTACCGCCAATCCATTCGATAAATTTTGCGGCTTGTTCATGAAGGTGGGCATAAGCAGGACTTGTTGTAATGCGATTGAAATGTTCTGCAATAGCGCCTCTATTTTTTGCAATGGACCATTTATTATCATTAAGAATAACGATGAAACGTTTGGTTGTTTCTGCGACATTATTGAGGGCTTCAAAACTGACTCCGCAGGTAAAAGCAGCATCACCTGCAATAGCAACTACATGTTCCTCTCCTTCTTTGAGATCACGAGCAGCTGCCATGCCAAGTGCTGCCGAGAGTGCTGTTCCAGCATGACCTGCTCCATAGCAATCATGAGCACTCTCACTACGGAGTAAAAATCCATTAAGACCTCCATGTTGGCGCATGGTTGCAAGTTGATTGCCTCGTCCTGTGAGGATTTTGTGAACATAGCCTTGGTGACTGACATCAAAGAGAAGCTTGTCTTCGGGGGTGTTAAAAACGCGATGCAGAGCAATCGTTAACTCGACAACACCTAAGTTAGGGCCAAGATGACCTCCTGTTTTTGAAAGCGTGCTGATGAGTTGTTGACGAATCTCTTCAGCTAAGGCGGGAAGTTGTGTTTCGGGAAGAGCTTTTAATGCGTGCGGAGAGTCTATCGTTTCTAGCAAGGTTTTCTGAAAAAAAGGTTCGCAGTCGTTCAGATCCTCCTTCTTTGAAGGAAGGATCTGAATTAAATGGCCGGACTGCGAAGTAGGAGTGTGCATGCAATGCATAGTTTTTAACTGCTTTGCAGTAAGTTTAAGTTGAGAGTTTAAGTTTCAGTAGAATCACCTCTAGCCTTTGAGCTCAGCAATTTTGACTACCAAATAAAATTAAAAATCGTTTTCAAAAATCATTCATTCTAGGATAAACTCTATTTAAGGTTGCAAAAAAATAAACACAAAAGGTAACTATTCGGCCAACAGGCCGAATAGAGGCTGTAGGCTGTAGGCTATAGGCTGTAGGTTGATAAATACGCCGATCAAAGTTTGAGAGATCGCTCTGATGATCAGTTGATTCTCTATCACATTTTACTAATGGGTTAGCCGAATGTTTACCACAAAAGGATGATCAGAAAAGTGACGAGTGCAGAGTAAAGAGTAAAGGGTAAAATCTTTTTGTGTTCTTTTGTGTTTTTTTGTGGTTAATTTCTTGATGATGAGCGAAACTATAGAATCAGCATTAACAAAACTCGAAGCCATCGTTGCCGGTATCGAGTCCAATCCACCTCCGCTAGAAACATTAATCGAGCGCTATGAGGAGGGAGTTAAACTTTTAAAAATTTGCCAAGAAAAACTTAGTGCGGCCGAACAGCGTATTGAGATGATTACTCATAATGCTCAAGGAGAGATAACGCTTCAACCTTTCTCGTCCTAGCCTCAATGCTTGTAAGGAAAGAAAATTTATAACCGTTCAAATCTTCCCCTCCTTCGGAGGGGAGCTCTGAATTATAGGCTGAAGGCTGAGGATTACAGGATCCACTTAAACTTAAACTTTCAACTTAAACTTACTGCGGAGCAGTAAAAAAACTATGCAATGCATGTACACTATTACTTCGCAGTCTGATCATTTGATTCAGATCCTTCCTCCGGAGGAGGAGGGGATCTGAAGCGCCTGTATGTCTTTTGGTATTCATGATTTTTTAGCAGTTGCTAACCTGCACCCCGGGGCAGGTAATTTTGCTATTAAAATGGATCCTAAATCTCAGAAGGAATTTATTAAACCTCTTTTGGGTCATTTTCCTGGCAGTTCCATAGAAATTAGTAAGGCAAAAAAGAATGAGCATGAAAAATTAATAGATGTTTTTAGTTTGGCTCTAGAAAAACATTTTGGTCAAGACGTTGCTGATTTTGCGATGCATACAACCGATATGAATAAAAGTTTCTTAGATGCTCATACAATGAGAAATATCATTGCAATTGCAGAAAAAACAGCTTCGAAAAATGAACTCTTACGAAAGGATTATATTACATCAGATAAGTTCGTGCTTCTTACAGAGTATGTTGCATTATCACGGACCATCCAGGATGATCCATTAAAAACTGTTTTCAGTCATGAGTATAATGTGGTTGTTGCCTCATTAAAGAAGTATGAAAATGACATTGCGACTCTCTCTCCTGAAGAAAAACGTCAACGTCTCGAAAAGCTTACAAAAAATGTTACCAGCTTGCTGAATAAACAAGAATCTCTTCTTGCTGAAAATTCTAATTCCAACAGACTCCTTTCCAAATTCGTTGATGCTGATGGAGTGCAAGGAGTCGATGGCGCACAGGAGTTGAGTGTATATAACATACTCGATGCTCCGAGCACCGACGCGACGACGCAATTCGCGGCATCAGTAGAGTTTCGAAAGAAGTCTAATAAATTATCTTCATCTGATCACGAAAAACTTCTACTACAACAACAGCTCACCAAAAAACTCCTTGATGGGATTATTGCAGAAAAACTATCACTACCAAGGTAGATACCTTAGTAGTTGTTTAGGAGATAAAATGTAGGAGTCACAGAAAAACTTT
>DATEBV010000343.1:0-2810 GCA_035287205.1 Chthoniobacterales bacterium
CTGTTAAAATGGATAAAATAGACTGGAAAATTCTTGTTCTGTTAGGAAAAAATTCCAGAACGACAGTAGTAGAAATGGCATCAGAAGTTAAACTGAGTGCTGATGCTATCGCAGAAAGAATTAGAAAATTAGAGAAATCAGGAGTAATTAGGCATTATAACATTGTTCCTAATGAATCAAAGTATCCTTACCTACATTATAAAGTATTAGTCGGATTCAGGAATATATCTGAAGAAAGAGAACGATCTCTAATAGAATATTGCAGAACAAACTCGAATATAGTTTACATAGTAAAATCCCTAGGTCCATGGGAATTTGAGATAGATATGGAAGTTGAATCAGCTGAAAAATTCAGAGAAGTTATGATGAACATTAAAACAGCATTTAATGATATACTCAAAGATTATTCAGCACTACATATTTATCAAGTCCATAAATATAATTTCTGTCCAAGTATACAGAGCCCCACCCCTTAACTATTGTCTGCTTTCAGCAGATTTTGATATCACTAACAATTTGCGAAAACTACGGTGTCAGTGCGATTTTCGGCGAGAAAAATACTTCTCCGTTCGCTACGCTCACTACGACCCCGCTGCGCTCTCCTCCCTTCGGTCGTCGGGTCGGCTAACAGGAATTAAACTCAATAAAAAAAATCGGCTAAATATAGAAAGGATTTTGGGCTTTATCGCACACTTCTTCTCAACATTTCAAGTCGATATTCAAGATTTCTTCTTTGTCCTTCTTGCAGTAAGTATTCTTTATGAGCTAATCTTTCAGGAAAATCATATCTGTTGAAATAAATCAATTCTTTGCCAGCTTCTGGATCTATTGTGTCAATTGCATCTTTCCAAGAAGTCAAAACTCTTGTTGCTTCTGGACATTCTATTCCGCATGGAGTAAAACTGGGTGGCCGATAATCAAAAATTTCAGGATAACTGCCTTCAGCTCTAATTTGTGCATCTAATTCTTGACCAAATTTGTAGCTTAAATGTCTTTGACCATTTCTTTTAGCTTTCCTTTGTTCAAGAGTTCTTTCTTTTGCATATTCATCCGTGCAACATTCTGGATATCCAAGTAACCATCCTGAAATTTTATGAAATTCATCTCCACTTATCCTATCTGGAAGAGTTAAATATCTATGATTTGCCTCTGCTAAATCTTCGGGTTTTGCAACCACAACAACAGGGTCTAATCTATATTTATCTGTATTTAACTCATGTCCTAAACCCGTTTTTTTCAGAATGTCCATAAACGATGTCCAATTCCCACCAATGATTGTTCCTCTTTTCAATCCTTCAATGACTAGAAGAAGCTGTGCTCTGTCTATTTCTTCTAATGATTTCCATTCTTCACTCTGATGTGAACTACCACGGGTTTCGTTGCGACTCAACCCGTGGCGTCCCTGTGGTTTTTTAGCTTGCGTAGTGTAGTAGTGTTGTTTGTTTTTTTGCTTCTTGTTCAGTCCAGTGTTTTTTTTGTCCTTCATTGATGTATTTTTTTACGGTTTCTGAGGTTACGATTCCGACGGTGCGGTAGAAGTATCCTGCGCTCCAGAATTTGTCGCCCCAGAGTTTGTCTTCGAATAATTCTTTATGACCTTTGCGCATCATGCGACTGGAGTATGTTTTGAGTTGTCCGACTAGAACTGGAATACTCCAGTTTTTGTAATTGCTTACAAATGCGTGGAGGTGATCTGGTCCGCATTCTAGCGCAGAAATTTTTATTTTCATTTCTTGTGCTCGTTGCATAATGTATGCAACGGTGAGTTCTCTCACGAGCTGGTCGGCAAAGATGTCTCGTCGATACGCTGGTGTTATTTGTATGTGCAGGTTGGTTTCTCCGACGGTGTGTCCACTGGATTGAAGTTCGGTTGCCATGGTTTTTTTCTCCGATGGTTTTTTATATTAGAAGATAGCTCACACTACGTGTGATTGTTCGAGAGCACGACCATCACGTGCTCATTTTTTTCTTTAGAAGTCGGAGAATAAGATAGTTTCTTTGCGCTCGGTGTCGTCACGCAATTCACTGCGGGTTTCGTCTGGTATGGATAAGAATTAACTAGCCAATCTCAACCACGCCGAGTGTTCTTGCGCTACCTCGCGCAATAAATGAAAGAAAAAAGATCCCATAATCAACGACTTGATATTTTTGGCTGCGGTTCTTTTGCCATCTCCTCAAGCACTGCGTTCATGTCTTCAAATTCTACGTCATTGGGCTGTACAAAGACAGACGCATTTAACGGCTCTGTTGAGCAGTGTAATTCTGTGGCTTGGTCTGCCATTTCTGCAGAGGGTTCTGTAGCATCTTCGGGAATATTTTCAAGCAATCCTGATTGTTCGAGTCTTTTAACATCCAATTTTCTTCCATAACCTTGCTCCGTCCAGCTGAAAAGTTTATCGTTGCTAAACAATGTGTAAAGCTCATTAGTTCCTTGTTTTGCAACTTGTTTAAACTCCTTGCCTTGCCGATCAAGTTGTATGCTAACTCCATCAATAACAAAGGTACAGGAAACAGAGCCATTATACGCGAGGGCTTCTTTCAGCGTCGCAAACGGTTCATTTACTTCTTCAACAGGTTTTACTTCAGGCCCTGTAATTTTGGGAACGACAACTTCAGGTTGTTTTTCTTCGGTGATATTTTCAGAAACGTTTTCTGCGGGAGAAATCCCAACTTTGGTTTCAGGTTTCTTACTACAAGAAAAAAATAGGACGAGAATTATGACACCTATAAAAAGCATCATCCACGTATTTTTACTCATCGGGGGCCTTGTTTCTTCTTCAGCCATAGCACATTTTAACAAGCATGTCTTT
>DATEBV010000344.1:0-9368 GCA_035287205.1 Chthoniobacterales bacterium
TAAGGTTATTGTGTTGTTCATACCCCATTATAACATATCAATTTTGGACATAACAGCAAAATTTGCTGTTTATGTCCATATTTTTTTAGCCCTCAAACCCGCTTGGGCAAAGGATCCGAGCCGCTTTCGGACAGGCTCTAGATAGAAGATAGAAGATAGAAGGTTAGGCCTTCGGCAAAAATACAAAATGCAAAGCATTGATCTAAAAAGTTAAAAGTCAATAAAGCTCTACTTATTACTATTTTTCTGCTTTAGCAGGTCTCCATCCCATCTTCCATCTTCCATCTTCTATATCCCAACTACCAACGGAACGTTGGTAGTTAGGCCCTCGGATGAAACTTTCGATGTAGCTCCTTCAGTTGACTACGATCGACCTGAGTATAAATCTGCGTAGTAGCAATACTAGCATGACCAAGCAATTCTTGAATAATACGTAAATCGGCACCGCCGCTTAACAGATGCGTTGCAAAGGAGTGACGTAGTTGATGAGGATGAATAGCCTCTTCAAGTCCAGCTCTCTTCGCATATTGCTGCACTAGTTGCCAGATGCGTGCTGGAGTAAGAGGATGCCCGCGCACGGAAATAAAAATAGCGGCTCCTGATTTGGGACTAAGAAGTTTTGGTCGAGCCGTTAAAAGATAGTCTTGAAGTGCTTGTAATGCTTTCTTCCCTACAGGAACAAGACGTGTTTTATTTCCTTTCCCTGTCACACGAATAATCCCTTCCTCAAGATCCATATTTTCTAAACGTACATGACAGATTTCTGAAATCCGTAGACCAGAGGCATAAAGAAGCTCTAAAAGAGCACGATCCCTTGCCTCCAGTGGAGTCTCTCCCAAAGGAGCGGCTAATAGCCGTTCCATATCGAGAGAAGAGAGTGGCTGTGGCAAAGAATGAGGAAGATGAGGGAGAGGAAGCTTCTCGGCAGGATCGAGAGAAATCAACCCACGTGCAGTAAGAAAGCGGAAAAAGATTCGTAGTGCCACTGCTTCTAATTTAAGAGAGTTCACTGCTAAACCTCTTTTTTTTTCTACCATGAGAAAATCATTGAGGTGTTTTGGCGTTACCTTATCTTTCTCCGTCATGCCAGTCTCCTGCTTAAGCCATGCAATAAAACGCTCTAACGAAGCACGCGTTGAAAGTTGGTAATTGGTCGAAAGACCACGCTCCGTCGCTAAATAGAGGAGAAATTGTTCAAGAGCTTCGGACATAGTAACTGTTCAGTCGCTGCGCCTGGGAGACTGAAATAAAAAAATTACTGCTCTTAATGGTTTTGATTAACAGATTAATCTCTTAGACTTATTCCTGTGATTTTTTCTAATGCCTCTTGGTATTTCTCTGCAGTCTTAGCAATAATTTCTTCAGGAAGTGATGGTGCTGGTGGTTGTTTATCCCAACCACAACCTTCGAGATAGTCACGAACAAACTGTTTATCAAAACTTGGTGGATTTTCTCCTATCTTGTATTGATTCATTGGCCAAAAACGCGAAGAATCAGGCGTCATGCATTCATCGATTAGAATGATGTCCCCATCATACAATCCAAATTCAAATTTCGTATCAGCAATAATGATCCCTCGTGTTGCTGCATAATCACGTCCTTGTTCATAAAGTTTAATGCTCATTGCTCTTACTTGTTCAGCAATCTCTGGTCCAAGAAGCTCTTGACACTGATTCCAAGTGATGGGTTCATCATGCCCCTCTTCGGCTTTTGTACTAGGAGTAAAGCATACTTCTGGCAAACGTTCTGCCTGTTGCAGTCCTTTGGGGAGAAACTCCCCAGCAAGCGTTCCCTGCTTCTGATACTCCTGCCAACCGGAACCAGCAAGATAACCGCGCACAACACACTCTATAGGAAGTGGTTTTGTCTTTTTAACAACCATCGAACGTCCTTCCAATACGCTAGCATAAGGAGCTAAGGAAGAAGGATAGCTTAAAACCTTCGTTTCCAGGAGATGATTGGGAACATCCTTCAGCCGACGAAACCAAAATGCTGAAAGCTGATTTAAAACCTTTCCTTTACCTGGAATAGCATCAGGTAAAATACAGTCAAATGCCGAAAGACGATCAGTCGTAACAAGGAGGAGAGAGTCTCCTAAATCAAAAACTTCACGCACTTTACCACTGCGTAGTTTTTTAATACCAGGAAGATCACACGTGAGAAAATCCATAATTCACAGAGATGAAAGAAGAAGAAATTAACAGGGATGGAAGCGATGAAAGGGATAACAAAGAATGAAATTCAAAAAAAGACGAAAAGTATAATAATGATTTCACTCAATCAAACATTGATTAGATCATCAACACTCCTCTTCCCTCATCCCTTTCATCGCTTCCATCCCTGTTAATTTTTCTTCTCTTATCCTTGTTTATCTTGAATAAAGTTCAACAACAAGCTGTTCATTCACGAGAGGATTAATTTCATCACGTGTAGGAATCGCAACAACTTTTCCTGTTAACGTTTCTTTATCAACTAAAACCCATTCAGGAGGATTAACAATCTGAGTCTGCTCAAGTCCACGTTGTACTAGACGACGAGAATTAGCTTTCTCTCGAATTGTTACGACATCACCCACTTTAAGATTACCCGAAGAAATATCCATCTTACGTCCATTAACTTGAACATGTCCATGAGAAACCATTTGACGAGCTGCAAAACGTGTCTTAGCAAATCCCATACGATAAACAATATTATCAAGACGAGTTTCAAGAAGTTGAAGTAGGATCACGCCCGTAACACCACGTTGACGAGCTGCTGCTTCAAAATAGCGACGAAATTGGCGTTCAAGAACTCCATACTGAAAACGAAGTTTTTGTTTTTCAGCCAAGGCTGTTGCATATTCGGAAATTTTGCGACGGGCACCTTTAGGGCCATGCATGCCCGGAGGATAGTTTTTATTTTCAAAAGCGCGCGCTGATCCAGCAAGAAGCACATTGTAGCGGCGGCTGACTTTAGTTTTAGGTCCTGTGTAACGAGCCATGATATGAAGAGCAGGTGTTAAAGCTACAGGCTGCAAGCTGCAGCGATCTGTAAGCAATGATTGTAATTAATAATTTTGAATCTCTAGACGCGACGTTGTTTTGGTGGACGACAACCATTATGAGGCACTGGAGTGACATCTTGAATGAGCGAAATATCAAGACCAATAGCCTGCATAGCACGCACTGCTGATTCACGTCCTGAACCAGGCCCCTTCACCCTAACTTCCACCTCTTTCAAACCATGTCCCATAGCTTGACGACAGGCATCCTGAGAAACCATTTGAGCAGCATAAGCTGTGCTTTTACGAGATCCTTTAAAACCCATCTTACCTGCACTAGACCATCCAATAACAGCTCCACGCAAATCGGTAAGAGAAACAATCGTATTATTAAATGTCGCTTGTACATGAGCAATACCTTGAACAACATTCTTACTCCCTTTAGCTTTAACAATCTTAGGAGGTTCAATCGGATCATCTAGATTAAAACTTACAGGAGCTGCAGGAGCTGCTGCTTCTGCCTCCGCTTTTTTCCCTTTAGATTTCTTTGTGACAGGCTTTACCACCTTAGAAGCTTCTGCTGTTTTTTCTTCTGTAAGAGCAATGCCTTCAGGAGCAGGAGCGGCTTGTGTAACTGCTACAGCAGTTTCTTTAGGAGAAATAACTTCAGAAACAGGAACGTCTTGCACGACTACTTCAGGAGTCTCTGTAGGAATTGCCGCGACAGTTTCTTTTGGCTCTTCCTGAGAAATAACAGGAATTAGAACCTCCGTAGTCGGAGCAGAAAGATCAGATGGAGGAACAATAGTTTTTTTTGAGGCTTTAGGGGCTTTGGGCACTTTAGGCGTTTTGGTAGGCGTTTTTTCTGACATGGAAAATTAAAATTTTGGATTAATCTTTAGAGCGTACAATTCCAACGGTCTTGCGTGGTCCTTTACGAGTACGAGCATTGGTTTGTGTGCGTTGACCGCGAACAGGCAATCCACGACGATGGCGAATGCCGCGATAACAATTAATCGCCTGAAGACGCTTGAGATTTCCTTGAACTTCACGACGAAGATCACCCTCAATCATCACCTTCTCATCTGTAATAGCATGAATAATTGCTCCGATTTGTTCGGAGGTTAATGTTTTAGCACGAAGATCTGGGTCAATATTGGCGCGTTCTAAAACCCGTTTAGCGGTCTTAGGGCCAATGCCATAGATATAAGTAATGGAGGCTTCGATACGCTTGTCGCCTGGAATTTCAATACCGAGAAGTCGTGGCATAAGATTGGAATAAGTTAGTAAGTGAGCGTTAGAAATTAACCTTGACGTTGTTTGTGACGAGGATTTTTACAAACCACACGAATAATATTTTTACGGCGAATGACCTTGCAAGTTTCGCAAAGACGTTTAACAGAGGCTCGGACTTTCATGAGAGATAATGCAACAAAGGCAGACTAGCAGATAGAAAGAAGTGATAGTGAAATGATAGGTTCGTAGGGAGTTGGAAAAACTATAGCAAAAGATAATACAAGGCGAGCAAAATCTTCAGAATTTTTTTGGGAAATTAAATTCCAAAGAAAAAATGCAAAAGAATTTATTATTAATATTTTTTATTTTTATCTTGATTTTTCTGAAATTTTACCCTCTATCCAAAACCCTTCTCGTCTATTCAAGGCAGTCGTGTTAAAATTTCAGGCTCTCCTTCCGTAACAAGAATCGTATGTTCAAAATGAGCTGAAGGCTTTTTATCTAGAGTTACAGCGGTCCATCCATCTTCTAAAATTTTAATTTCTGAAACTCCTAAATTAATCATAGGTTCAATAGCTAATGTCATTCCTTGCTTAAGTTTTGGACCACTACCACGTCGCCCAAAATTGGGAATTTGAGGATCCTCATGTAATTTACGTCCTACACCATGACCTACAAATTCCTTTACGACACTAAATCCTTGTTGAACCGCTTGCTCTTCAATATGAGAAGAAAGATCGCCAAGACGTCTTCCTGCAGTTGCAAAAGGAAGAGCACTTAAAAGAATATCTCGCGTTACTGTACAAAGCCTCTCTGTTGCAGGAGCAACTACACCACACGAAACCGTTCTTGCTGTATCACCAATCCATCCTGCACGAACTACCCCAACATCAATTTTAACAATATCGCCATAGGCAAGACGACGAAGGCCGCCAATACCATGAACAACCTCTTCGTTAATGGAAATACAAATCTGTCCTGGAAACCGTCGATAGCCAAAAAAAGCGCTTTTACATTTTAGTTTTTCTATTAAGGCTCCAGCAGCACGATCAATCTCTCCCGTTGTTCTACCTGGCTCCACCAGGGAAGCGAGATGATCAAGTACTGTAGCTGCCGCTTGCCCAGCAAGGCGCATCTTTTCAATTTCAGGAGCAGTTTTAATAGGAATCATAGAGCAAGCGGCAGACTAATAAATGAGGCGGCAGGCTACAGGTTACAGAATGCATATTAAAGAAAATTCGATGCAAAATTTAATTTTCTCGACCAACTCACGAAGAAGTTAATAACGCACTTATCTCAGAATATACTTCGTTCGATTCTTTTCTCGCATCAATGGAATAAAACCGCTTCGGTATCCTCCGTTGATAATACTCCTTAATGGGCTTCATTGTTTTTTGATAAAGATGGAAACGCTCTTGTAAAACTTCTTCCTTATCATCATCACGTCTTCCTAAAAGCGCTTTATGACAACGAGGGCATGAATTTCCGACATTCAGAGAATCTCGATGCCTACTAAAGGAAGCTCCACAATGAGGACAAGAAAGGCGATCTGCCATGCGCTTCTTAGCCTCTTCCAAAGAAAGTTCTAAAAGAAGAATCAGATCGAGCGACTCTCCCCTCTTTTCTAATTCTTGATCTAAAGCCTTTGCTTGACCTACCGTTCGAGGAAAGCCATCAAAAACAAATCGTGATTCATGATCTTTCATCCACAACGCCATGATAGAGATCACTAGATCATCAGACAAAAGCTTCCCTTGATTCATCTCCTGATGAATTTTTAATCCAAGTGCTGTTCTTTTTGCAATCTCCGATCGCAAAAGAGCTCCCATAGAAACATGAGATAGGCGAAACTGTTTTTCTATCAAATCAGCTTGCGTCCCTTTTCCAGAAGCTGGAGGTCCTAATAAGAGAATGCGTTCTTTCATTACTTTAGCTTTAGTGGAGTAGGGCCGAGGGCACGGATTGAGAGGCTATTATCCTTGAAACGTAAATAGAGACTGGCGATCTTTCGCAATATACTTGACCTCAAAAAGTTTTTTCCAACCTCTCACCTACCGTGAAGGTATGCCACAAGCTCGTAAAAATCATTTTGAAATCAACTTCTTACAAAATCTCATCCAGTTCTATTCACGTTTCAAGGATTATTTTTTACTAACTCCGCATAGAGAGCAACAGCATTAACTTGTTCAAATTCTTCCCAGAATTTTTTCCCAACTTCAACAAAGCAATCAGAACGTATCAAGCATGAGTTACCTTGAGTATTCAAATAAGATCCAGGCCTGCTCCAACCTGAGGTCTTGATAAATTCTTTGCAGGACGCGATGACAGGCGGTGCCAAAAAAATAATTTTAGATTTTTGAAGCTTTGCTTTAGCAATGACAATAATCCCCTGAGAATGCCCCAGATAAATAATATTTTTTTAAGAAAATTTATTTTGCGCAAAAGCTGTTATAGCTTTCAATCGCACAACCTGAGAAGAAAAAGGAAGCCCTTTAATTAGATCGCCTTGAATGTCTGAAAAATCGCCTCGAAATAAAAGCATGCTATCTGCAACTTGATCTTCAATATCAGTAAACAAGCCTCTCTCATTTCTGGCCCCTCCAAATCCAGGAACGAAAATAATAGTTGTATCGACAGTTGCCGGTCCTGAAATTTCCACTTGAAAAGATTTTTCAGCATGAAGTTTTGTCATCATAAATTTACTGACAAGCAGTCTCAATTTCACAGAGAGGTCTTCTCGCACCAACTCCCCACAGGCTAACAAGCGATGTCCTCGCTCTAAAATATTCATCGCTCCGACGATATCGGCGTGATTTTCATAACTGCATTTTACACAAGCAAACTCAGCTTGTGTAAGACGGTTTTCTACTGACACATGTTTACAAGCCGGACAAGTCCGACTTGTATTACAAGGAGAAACTGCTATGACCTCTCATCCCAACTATGTTTGTTTGTATTCCAATTGCCTTCGGAACTCAAACCAGCCTTGATCCAGAATTGATCTGTTCAAGCCGGACTTGGCACGAACATTTCTTCCAGGCGTTTCGATACTACCCGCCGCTGACTTGGACCATTGCGTAGTGTTCCTTCAATATTTTGACTCTTATAGTAACGGACCCATCCTAATTTTGGCAAAAAGATACGCTGGCTAGCTTCGAGAGTGATCTGTTTCGAATCAGGATAACAAAAGCTATCGCCGCTGCCTTTTCTTTTGAAGCGGAGAAATTCAGCACGCTTTGCAAAAAAAACTTTATACGCTCTATCGCAATCTATTTCTTTTCTCCCACTTAGTCTCGCTTCTCTGATTGTCTCCATTGCTTGATGTGCACGTCTTTGCGGACGATACGCGTAACTGTTCTCGTGAAAGTCAGCTTCAAATATTGGTCCTAGCAATGTCATGACTGCTGTCTGTACTACTCGATCTCTCACCGTTGGCCCAACGGTTTTTTCTTACCATTTGCTTTTGGTATGTAGACCCGGCGTATTGGTTGTGTCTTGTAGGTTTTATTCCTCAATTCTTCTTCCAGCTGCTTGAGTAATTGCTCTTGCTTTGCTGGATCTTTCTTGAGTTCTTCTACCGTCATTCCATCTACTCCAGGCTTCCCATTATTTGCTATCACCTTCCGGAGCGCATCTTCAAGTATTGCTCTCGAACATACGTTTCCATACAGGGTCCATGCTCGCCATTCTGGCTTCTTCTTGGCTTGCCGATATAGTGCTCTTTGCAGTTTTCGAACTTTCGTCATTGGTTGCTTCTTCGTGGTAGCTTTGTTTTCCTTGCTCAGGCTTTCCCTCGCTCGTTTCTCCGCTAACTCACGATTCGCTTTCCAACTCGTAAACGTTATTTCCTTTTCCAGGACATCGTTTCGTTCTCTATCTACTCCAACCACATTAGTCCAACTACCCCGCCTTTGCTCCACGCCTATTACAGGCGCTTCATCACTACTACGCAGGACTCCGACTTCTGCAGGTGCCGCAAAGACCTTCTTTGTTTCCAAAGTTGCATCTTCCGTTGAGACTCCTGTCTCACACTTGTAGATCTCCCGGCTTACCCCAGCTGCCCTTCTCAGCATGCTATATCCGCTGACACCGCTAGAACGTTGAAGGTCCTTTGACGATTTGATGGTCTCTTCTCCCTGCGGTCTTCGCCATCTAGGTAGTGGCTCGACTTTCTGGTTCTACACGTTTCGATGCTCATTGGATGGATTTTACTTTCGTTATGGCCTGCTGATTCAATCAATATCCCGCTTGTAGATTCAACCTCGCGGTCTCATTCTGGATATTGTTTTCGGTTGTGAATCGTCTAATTCAACCGATGGGACTTTCACCCATGTGGCTTCTGGCTTCACCGGCGCACACCTAGAAACGTGATTAGAACTGGATGAGATTTTGTAAGGACTTGATCTCAAAATGATTTTTACGAGCTCGTGGCATACCTTGAGCCATGGCTTGCCATGGCGCTTCCGTGTTCGTATGCGAGTATAGTTTGGAAAAAACTTTTTGAGGTCAAGTATATTGCGAAAGATCGCCAGTCTCTATTCACGTTTCTAGGTTCAAAGCTTGTTGTAGGGGATGGCACGGAGTTTTTTTGAGCCAAGGAATATCCTCTCCATTGCGCAAGGTAGTGAGAATTTTTGCCATGCTCTCATAAGGAATATATTTATTCCTAGCTTCATGGTTTTCTTTTTGCAACGCTAGTGCCTTGTTGTACATGTATCGACAACAGCCAGCAAACTGGTTCATAGAACGCAGTTGTTCCCCATTAGGCCTAAAGGTTAAAAACAACTTCCAATTTAAAATAAACTTCGTCGGAAATTTGCCTCAGAAAGATGAAGGGCAAGGAGTCGGCGGCACTCAGAGCCGCAGTGTATAAAGCACACTCAAGGATACAAGCACCGGCGTGATGAATCTCTTTTCTACATGAGTAGAATTTCCAAAAAAATCTCTAGCGATGGGTAGTAAGAAAGATAGTCACTCCAGCAATAGCTAAAGCCCCTAACCCTGCATAGAACCATACAAGAAAAGTATCACTCACAAGAGCTCCATTATTCATCACCTGACGAGGACCACTGCGAGGACGGTTTTTCCCTTTACGCAAGAAACCATCATAATGACGTTGTAAAAGATAGGTCTCAACTTGCCTCATAGTATC
>DATEBV010000345.1:0-3837 GCA_035287205.1 Chthoniobacterales bacterium
GAGGAGCTTAAGTAGGTGTGCACATTGTCGATGTGCTCTCTGAGGAGCGTGACATCGCGTTCGTTTCTGGCGAGGGTTTCTGCGTATTCCTTATCATGGTCAAGGCCTGTTGCCTTGATTGCCTCGTTTTGTTTTTGTTTGAGGTTGACTTTTTGGTTGAGTTCTTCGATTTCTTTTTGATAGCCGAAGATTTTAAGTTTTTCCTCGTCCCATTGGTTGGTGTTGAGGCTGTCGAGTTTGGTGTGTGGCGTCCAGATGTGTTCCTTGCCATCGGCGATACTGTATTTTTTTTCGTAATTTAAGAGGGTGGTTTCTCCGCTGACAGTGTTAACTGCGCGCATGGAGAGAAACTGTGGATCATAGTCCTTGATTTGAATCTTAACCTCTCCTGTTTTTGGGTCAAAAACCCTAGCTTCTTCTTTGAGGCCTTTTCCGCGCTCTTGGCTGAGGACTGCTCCTGCGTGGAAGACGACAGGCAAATTACCGCTACGGTCAAGCTCGTGGCTTCGTTCGATGATACTCCAGACGCGTTCGGCAGTGCCTCTTCTGTCTGCTTCTGACCATCTTCCTGAGCGCTCGTCAAATCCCGCGAGGTCTACGATGGGGCCGTGGACTGAAGGTTTAGTGTCAGTGAGTATTGCTAACTGCCTGATTGTTTCGAAGTGTTCTTTTGGGATGAACTCAAACTTGTCTGGGTCAATGGTTCCGAGCTCGATGTTCTTGATGCCCGAGTTGAGTCTTTTTCCAAATTCTTCGAGTTGTTTTGCGTGCATAGGCGAGGTTGGTGCTCCCAGGCGCGCGCTATGAAAGAAGAATTTTGGGTCCATGCTTGAGTCGTAGTTTTGCCTTGGAGGAGGAACGTCTGGGATCATAACAAGGTTTTATTGCCGGGGAATATATATCTTTCTGTTGTTGATTTTTACCTTTAAATGGTTAAACCCTTAAAAGATATTCACCCGATATAACTCAGATCTTTTTTCCCGGTTTGTTTTGCTGCTGTGGTGGTTGCGTCTCTTGCCTTTTGGATGAAATGTTTGAGGTTCATTTCGAAGTGTCGCGCTGCTTCTCTGAGGGGTTTGGAGTCTACCTTCATGCCTAAGTAGTTATTCAATACCTCAACGACTTTCGCTGCTGCTTCTGAGTCTGGAAGTTGGGAGTGCGCTTCTGCGAAGACGCACATGATAGGGATATCCTTGCTCTTGAGGAGGAGTGCTGCTGTTGTTCCCATGACGATGCCTTCTTCGAGGAGCTTGGCTTGTTTCATGCGTTTTTGTTCTGAATAATAATAAATGTTGACTTGGTCTTTTTCATGGGGCGGCATGCCTTCGACGGTAATAATTTCTTTTGCTTTGAGTTCTTTTGAGATATCATTCAAGGTCCTGGCCATATCCCATTCCATGCCGGTGATCTCTGTGATTGCTTGGACGAGAACGAGATTGTATTTCTTGTTGTAGTAAAGTGTGATGGGATTGACGATTTTTCCTTTGTGGATTGCTGTCAAGGGAAGGAGGTGTTCTGATTCAATGTGCCCGAGTTCTTTCACGTCTAAATGGTCTAGTAAATACTTGATGGTGATGGTGCTTACTAACCCTATAGAAGGTAAGCCTTGGACGATGGTGACGTTCTTTGGTTTTTCTTTGAGGATGTACTTCATGAAACAAAATCCTGTTGGTAGCCTATATTAATTTTTCTTGTCACTCTTAGATCACAATGTGAAAACATTTTTATAGGAGGAGTTTTTCTTTGTGGGAATGGAAGTGTGTATCAAGTTCGACACGCAAAAAGAAAGTGTTGAGGATTTGAAGAAACTCGTGCATTCATTGCAGCAGATGATTGAGCAAAGAGAGAAAGGGATGCGGCCTGAACAGGTAAAAATACAGGATCAGAATGTTCAGCCTTCGCAGAGAGGTACTGGTCAGACTGCTGGCGGAAGTCGTATTGTTCCATATGAGGATATGACCGACACGTTCTCTAGAATCTTCTCTGGCAAGGGCATATAGGCTGAACGCCAAGAATGAATCTTAAATAACTGTAGGTCTTTATTGTTCTTTCGCTATATCTCCTTCTTCTACATTCCATTTTAACCGCTTCTTCAATATTCACAGGGATGTAGACCACATCTACTAATTGCGAATCGTCTTTATATTGCATTCTGTGAAAAATCCGAAAATTTTCCGAATCGTTGCTCAAAAACAAGGCTTTTATGCTATAAATACTGAAAACGCTGTGAATTTCGCTAAAAGCTTGTTATGCAAGATTTTCATTGACATGAAAACCCAACTCTGCTGAGTTGCCATTAACATGGTCGCATAACATGATTATGTTCAATTTTGCTGATGCAAAACTTTCTCGCCTTCGGCTCGAATCCATGAAGGGAGAACATAACATGATTAAGCGTAATTCACTCCGCCAGTCTTTTACGTCTTTCTTCTAGAATTTCCTTTAATTCGCCTGAAAAATCGGCTTTAAAATTTTTAAGAATATTATCCAAATCGAACTCATTTTTCTCTCTGTCTAATCTATTTCCAACCCCAGATATAGCTTCATCTTCAATAAAAACGAAAAGTTTATATATTTGTTGTTATATACACTTATACAACATGACGCAGGCAATGTTAAAACCAATTTTGCACTATCCCCAATTAGATACAGTCTTAATGGTAGAAGAATTTATCAAAGAAAACGGCGGAGAATACAAAAAAAGAAGTCTATGGGAGCATCTCCCAAAAAAGATGATGTATCAAACTTTTCAAGTAATTTTTGATTATCTATTAGATTCACATAAAATTGCTGTAGATAAAGAGGGAAAGATCTGCTGGATCTGGAACCCAGAATTAGTGAGAAAATATTTAGCGAGACCAGAACTGTCAAGATGAAATCACATATCAAATTTGCGGAAGAGAAATTAAGAGAAGATTTAGCTAATCTGAAAATATCTAGGACAGAAGACCAAAAATTATACAAATGGATTAACCGTGCTTTAGATGATATTGAAGAAGATGCTTTTTGTGCCACTCAAATCCCTAAGAAATTGATACCTAAAGTTTACATAGAAAAGTATGGAATTGATAACTTATGGAAATATGATTTGCCAAGCGGATGGAGACTTCTTTACTCTGTAGCAAATAGTGACGTGATTGTTCTTGCCATAATTATTGAATGGTTTTCTCACAAAGAATATGAAAGAAGATTCAACTATTGAGATTGCCCCTTTCTTCTTTAACTATAGCGACGAGAGAGCCCCTAAACGAAAATCTAAACTGAGATGTTTTTGCCCTTAACGACTGTTTAACTGTAAATGTTAGTGCCCCTTAAATTCTAGTCTGCTAACGCAGTTATTTATTACCAGCAAAGTACCAGAAAACTACGGCTACCCCTAAAGCGCTCAGAAACCAAAGTTTCTGGCGTGCAAGAAAAGTAGTTGCTTTTCTCAGTAGCGCAAAAACTCGCTTCGCGCCTGGTTCGTTTTCTGGCTGTGAAACCATAGGGAGCGGGGAAAGTGAGTTTTATAAATTTACCGACTTCTGTTCTCAAAACTCGCCTAAGAAAAAGTGTTCAAACCGCAAGATAGGTGACGTTAACTTAACAGCTCATAAAATAGTAATTTTTATAAAGATGTTCAGCGTTCTTGATTTATGGACTTTGATGAGTTTTACCAAAGCCTGAGAAACGTCGATCCTCATTTTGAGCTCTATGAACAATTTGCTGGCGCAGCGATAGCTTATTATATAGAGCAGGTAAAACTAACCACAGCAGAAACGACCCGTGATCCTCGCACCTTACAATTAAGGGAGCAAGTTCATGGCAGACTTTGCGATTTTCGTTCTACAATAAAAA
>DATEBV010000346.1:0-3638 GCA_035287205.1 Chthoniobacterales bacterium
TAGCACTTTCTTATGATGATGCTGCCATTGAGTTAGATAATGCGGTAAAACTGCGCAAATCGGCTATCAAGGCTTATGAAAGAGAAGGCGAAGAATTAGGCGATGAAATAGGCAAAAGTTACGATAACACAAGTTCTTATAAGAAAGAATGTTCAGAACTTATTGTAAATCAAGCTCTTGCTAATTTTTCTGGAGATGAAAAACTAGCAGATAAATATACAACAGCTATAGAAAAGCTAGATGAAGCTATTCAACTGAGTAAAGATGCTACTAAAGCGTATAAGCAGGGTGATGAAGAACAAGGTAACAATTTGCAAGAAGAGTCTCAAGAGCTAGCAGAGGAAGCTGCTGAACTAACTAAAAAATTAAAAAAACCAAACAGGGATCTTATCAACGATGACTTAGCTAGTAGTTCTGATGAGGATTAGAACATAACTATTCGGCCAACGGGCCGAATAGTTAGTTTAAGTTATAAGTTTAAGTTTAAGTTAATTTTTGGTCACTTCGTGACGAGTTAAGGATTGGAGATTTTTGCTATCGAAGTCCCTTTAACCTAGAAACGGGAAGAGAACTGGATGAGATTTCGTAAGAAGTTGATCTCAAAATGATTTTTACGAGCTCGTGGCATACCTTGAGCCATGGCTTGCCATGGCGCTTCCGTGTTCGTACGCGAGTATAGTTCGGGAAAAACATTTTGGGGTAAAGTATATTGCGAAAGATCGCCAGTCTCTATTTCCGTTTCTAGGTTTAATAAAGGATGCCAACATATGAAAATAAATTTAAAATTATGAAAATTAATTACTGGGTTTCTATTGTTCTTTCTTTGAATTTATTAGAATCCCAAGTTATTTTTACTCAGGATTATAATGAGCATCAGGAGTCGACGCTTCAAGAAGCCGAATCAAGCCTCAATTGTTACCCCATGATGAATCCTGAAGAGGTAACGGAAGTTCAGGATATTTTAAGGATTTCAAATAGCTCTTCCTTTTCCTCTAGAGCTTCTAATCCTAGGAGTGGAGATAGGATATTAGTTGAAGGAGAGGATTCAATAGACTTCTTTCGAAACTCTACTTCTATTGCGAATTGCTGCGTCGCGCCGGTGCTCGAAGCATCGAGTAGCTCCTGCCACAAACTTCCACTAGCGCCGTCGACTCCTTGCACTTCATCAGCAGAAGCGAGTTTGGAAAGAAGTCTAAGATTACAACAGAACCCAAGTCATATCACAGCATTAACTGAGAATTATCAAAAGAGAGTTCTCTTGGCAGAAAGTTGTCGAAAAGTGGCAGAAATATTTCAAGCAGCAGCCCAATACGCTCAACGAGTCACGGAATCATTGAGTTTAGGAAATGAAAACGAGGGGCATGAATGGGGTAATGTTGTTAAATATCTTGAATTACGAGCGAAAGATCAAATAGTGGCTATTAAAAAAATCAAGAAAGTAGATTTTTCAAATAGTGATATGATTCAGAAAAATAATGCTGATAAAATTCCAAAGACAACGACTGTTCATCGAATGAACGGCACTGATAATACCATAAACAAAATGGGACTATCAATATGTTGTGAAAAATGGTTGGCAGAGACAAATTCAAGGGAAGGAGTAGATAAAATCTTATCAGATTATATTGTTAATGTTCTAAAACAAGGTGCAAATCATCAACTTGTTCAAGCCTTTGAAAAATATTGGGATCACGTTGCAAGGGCTCATAACTTAGGAAACGATCCGCAAGCACTTGCTTGGATTCAAGTAGCGGAAGATATTCAAGAGGGTATTGCAGTTAGTATAGAACAAGCTAAGGCTGTTGAAAATGCAAAAAAGGCAAAAATTATTGAAGATGAAAATCCTTGGGATGATACTTATTGGAGAAGGAAACAACTAGCCGATATTTTAAAGTATACTTGTTTGGAAATGAAAATCTTAGCTCAATGTAGGGAACAATTTATTCAAGCAGAAGAATCTTTCCAACCTTTAGAAATTCTGAATTATTGGAAAGCAGCAATAGAAGGGTATCAAATTTTTACTCAATATTACAGAGAAGCAGCTCAGGCACATCTTTCAGGAAAATACGAAGATTTTGAAAAACTTCTCCAAATTGCTAAATTTGGGAATTTTCATGTTGGTCGACTAAAACATATTATTGAACGACTTGAAAAATCAAACTCTGCATTAGCCAGAGAGGCAGATCCTGAACTACTAATATTGAGGAAACAAGTGATAGAATACTGGAAGCAGCCCATGGAATATTATCATCAATCACTCCAATCAATAAAATTTTGTTGTCATCAAGATGTCATTAATTATGAACTATTTGATAAAATAGATGACAATATTAAATTATATGATTTATGTGATTTGTATCTTGTAATGGCTTTTGATATTTTGGAGGATGTTACTAAGGTTCGGAAGGCACATCAGAAAGAGAGTAGAGAACTTGTTTGCAAAGCTGTTCCAAGTGATCAAGGTCAAGAGGAGGCGGAGCAGTTTAAAGGAGATAACGTACTTAACGCTTCTAGCATTAGTGAAATGAAGCCGCCCTCTGACTTAGTAGATTGTAAAGATAGGGTTTCAAATTTATTACTCAAAGCATCAGAACAATTTCAGGAATCTGTTAAGTATTACTTTCAAACAATAACAGCTTCATTAAATAACAATAATAGACTTCTTTCGAAACTCGCTTCTGCTGATGAAGTGCAAGGAGTCGACGGCGCTAGTGGAAGTTTGTGGCAGGAGCTACTCGATGCTTCAGGAGTGGATATTTCATCACCATCGTCGCGAGATGCAGTGGAGACCAGTGAGGCAAGGCGGACGAAGGATTTTGATGCAGGGCTGTATGCTTCATCCTGTCCAAGTCAAAATTCGAGTCCAACGCAGCATTCATCGAGTCTTCCACAAGTTGTAGTAGATGGAGATGAAACTATCCACTCCAACACCGGCGCGACGCAGCAATTCGCAGCAAAAGTAGAGTTTCCAAAGAAGTCTAATAATAATTGTTTTGATAAGGCAGCTCAATCTGCTAGCACAAGTGCATACTATTTTCAACATGCTGCTTCTGCCTATAAGAAATTTCTACAAGCACAACAAGCAAATCAAGAAGAACTTGTAAAATTACACATTGATAAACATGAACACAATCAAGAAACAGAGGAATATGATCTCATAACTCGAACTGAAGAAATTAGTCAGAAAGAACTTGCTCACTTATGGCTTGAAATTTTTAAACAAAATGAAGAAACTGCTGAATATTATCAAAAAAGTGCAAAAGCCTATGCTGCAGGAAACAAAGAAGAAGGAGATTGCTTAGGTGGGAATGATGATTGTCGACAAGGTAGGGGATATAGAGCAAAGCAAGCAGTAGATCGCTTGCGAAGTCACTATAGACTTGAATCGGATAGTGAATAAAAAGCAATTTTGTGAGCTTAAACTGAATTGAAGTAAAAGGAAGAAAGAAGAAAATAGCCACAAAAGAACACAAAGAAACACAAAGAACCAGAACACAAAAAAAGAATTTTTATAAAAATTCTTTAAGGAAGTGTCGCCCGACATGAGTGTGAACTAGTCAAATGAAAGGAGTTGACCGAGAACAGTGAAATAAATCGTAGCGAAAGGCAAGGCGGTAACCAAGTAGAAAGCTGCAAGG
>DATEBV010000347.1:0-19588 GCA_035287205.1 Chthoniobacterales bacterium
TGAGAGGTTGGAGGTCGTAGGTTGGAGGGGTAAGTATTCGATACCGTAATATTAGGTTAACCAATTGATAGAATGTGCGAAGAACTCGATTTATCATCACGGTGATCCTTCAAATTTTGATCAGCGTATCAATTAACCTCCCACCTCTCACCTCCTACCTCCCACCACTACTCGATGTCTTTATCCCACTAACTTTACGGACAGATTTTATTAAAGAAGAAAGAACTTTTTCAGCCTCTATTATTTTAAAATTGCAGTCTGAAAATTCTTTTTCTTTTAAATACGCCAAGCGTATAGCCAAGCTCAATTGATAATCTGTTTCCCTTAAAGATCCGTAAGCAATCTCTAGAAAGCGAACATAATCAATCTGACTTTCACGAGTACAACCCTCAACAATGTTGGAAGCTGCTGAAACAGCTGCTCTACGAATCTGCGCAGTTAGCCCATACATTTCCTCTTTAGGAAAACTACAAGTTACTTTATAAATTAAAATAACGACCTCATCAACTAATTCAAAAGCACGTAACTTGGTATGATCTCGCATGTGAATATAAAGTAACTATTCAGCAAATAAGGCGAATAGTGATAGGAGGCAGAAGATGAATCGATGAGTTAATTAGAAACTATCTCAGCAGGCTCATTCTTGATAGAAGTTTAATTTTCTAAGTACCTATACTTGAGAAAGGGCGTGTTTAGGTAGTTAGGGGAGGAAGATTTATATTTACGACAGGCGAAGGCCTGTCCAAGTGACTACTTTTGGGATCAACTCATCATCAAGGTGATTCTTCAAATTTTAATCAGCGTACCAATCAACCTACCACCTACCACCTCCAACCTACCACCACTATTCGGCCTGTTGGCCGAATAGTTATCTTATCCCTCCAACCTACCACCTCTAACCTTCTTCAGCTTACTATTCTTTCGCCCACTTGATAAAGCCCTTAGGACCACCTTCAATATAGCCAGAACTTTGCTTGAGGACCTTCCCCTTAGGAGTCAATAAAACAAGGGTAGGAAATCCCTGAACATGATATCTTGACTGAAGCTCTTCGTTTTGCTTCTTAGTCGTCGCTGACTGTATCTTTGTTTGAGGAAAATCAATCTCTACAAGAACAAGGTTTTTTGCTGCATATGTTTTAAATTCTTGCTTAGAAAATATTTCTTTTTGAATCCTTTGACACCAGGCACACCAATCACTTCCTGTAAAATCAAGGAGAACCTTTTTATTTTCTTTGGAAGCTTGAGCTAAAGCATCTTGATAGTTTGTATTCCAGCTATCAGAAGCATGAATAGTAGCAATAGCAGCACAAAGAAGAATAAGGGAGCGTAGAAAAGTTTTCATAAAATTTTTAGGGTTAATTGTAAATCAAGGAAGAAGCCTTGATAGGGTTAAAAGTTAAAAGAATTGAAGTTTGGTTAATAAATAAAAAAGGCGCTAGCATCATGCTAGCGCCTTTTCTTATTAAATGAAAAGAAATTTCTTTAAAAATTACTTCTTCTTTTTTAGAAGAGGCAATCCTGTGCGAATATTCTCGGAGATCTCGTAGCCTTCAGGGAGATGATCCATAGCATCTTTACCAGCAGCTCCTGCAAAATAGTAAAGAGTTACCTTGTGTCCACCCTTCAATTCTTGAAGACGGGCATGAAGAAAATAAGTTTTACCGCTTTTTTTACTAATAGTGCTAAATGACATAATAGGTTTCCTTTCTTTGTTGGGATTGATTATATGAGACTAAACTAAACCAGCTTTTGAGAGTGTTACATAGGCTCCACGTTTTGAAATAGTTTTCAAAGCTCGAGCACTAAGTTTAACGGTAATAAATTTACCAGCCTCAGGTACCCAAATGCGTTTGGTTTTTAAATTGGGACTAAAATAACGAGGCGTCACTGCGGTCACATGCATACCAATACCTCCCTTTTTCTTAGCAAGACCTCGACGATGAATTTTCGAACCCCGAACTGGAGCCGAACCGGTGATAGAACATTGACGTGACATAAAATTATTTGCGTAAACGCGATTTTAAAAAAGACTACTTTATTCTGATTGGTAATAAAAACTGCTAAGTTGCGAGGCTATAAACTAAAGACTATAAAAAACAAAGATCAGAAATCAATTTTCTTTATGAACAGGCTCTACTTAACCAGACCCCTCTTAAACAATTAAGAATGACCGAACATTACTTCTTTTCTTATCAAATGGTCAAGAATATTTTTCGATAGAATGCGTTTTTAATACCGATCGTTGTTTCTCCAACAAAAGTGCAATCCCTTTGCGTCCATAATCCAGCATGGTTGAAAGCGATTCATTACTAAACACATTTTGCTCACCAGAAGCCTGAACCTCAATAAACTCTAAGGACTCATTCATTACAAGATTCAAATCGACCTCTGCATCTTTATCTTCAGAGTAATCGAGATCTAATAATACCTGTGACTGACAAACTCCAACACTCACAGCTGCGACAAGTTTTTTCATAGGAGTCACTGACAACTTTCCTATTGTTACGAGATGCTGGCAAGCCAAAGCCATCGCAATACTAGAACCAGTAATAGCGGCAGTGCGAGTACCTCCATCAGCTTGAAGAACATCACAATCAACCCAAAGAGTACGTGCCCCAAGAGCTTTTAAGTCAATAGCCGCACGCAATGACCTTCCAATAAGACGTTGAATTTCCGTAGAACGCCCATCAATTTTTCCTCGTGTGCTATCACGGTTTTTTCTAGGAGAGGTTGAATAAGGAAGCATGGAATATTCAGCAGTAAGCCATCCTCCAACAACAGATTGTTCCTTCATCCAACGAGGTACTGTTGATTCAATACTAGCAGCGCAAATCACCTGTGTGTTACCAAATGAAATTAAAACAGAACCCATCGCTTGAGGCGCTATACCTACCTTAACATCAATTTCTCTTAAAGCATCTGGCAATCGATTTTGAAATCGCAGTCGTCCAGATCCTCCCTCCTTCGGAGGCTGGATCTGAATTAAATGATCGGATTGCGAAGTCGTAGTGTGAATAGATTGCATAGATTGATAACTATTCGGCCAATTGGCCGAATAGTAGTTTAAGTTTTAAGTTTAAGTTTAACCCGGATATTTCATACCCATCTACTACGACTTGCAAGAAACTTGATAAATACTGCGTTGGACTCGGATTTTTGCTCCGCATAAAATGATTCATCACCTACAGCCACTGCATTAAAATCCTTCGTCCGCCTTGTCTTATCAAATTTCGTGCTGTGTCTCGTTACGATGTGTATGAAATATCCGGGTTAAGTTGATTTTTGGTCACTTCGTGACAAGGTTAGAAGCGAAGCCGTATTTTTACTTTCTCGAGTTTTTTGTTCTCTCAACCTTTCTAATAAAGGATTCAAGGTTCTTTATAAGAACGCCTCCTTACCTTTTACTACATCACGAAGTGATGTGATTGCAACTCCTGTTTCTGCTGAGAACTGTATCGTTCCAACAAGAGTCTCCGAATCTTTATAAAGTTGCACTAGCCAAAGAAGCTTTCCTGTGGTGGCATCCGCACGCAACGTGTAATTGATATAATCAAAGCCAAGATGATGGGCTACAGCCTCACGGTTGGCTGCAGTAAAAATAGGTCCAGAATCAATAAGAAGATGTGTTAAATCAATGAGAGGGAGATCCCCTGCCCCGCCAAAACCACCAGTTGGTGTTCTTTCTGAAACAATATGCTGCCCTTTTACC
The DNA here is from genome assembly GCA_035287205.1 of Chthoniobacterales bacterium. GTDB lineage: Bacteria > Verrucomicrobiota > Verrucomicrobiia > Chthoniobacterales > UBA6821 > CAIWMF01. The sequence goes on from DATEBV010000347.1 coordinate 3,710, forward strand.
GTTAACTCTCGAACACCTCCACGAGCAGTAGGATCATTACAAAGAAGAACCCATTCTTCGGGTTGAGGAGTACCATGAACTCCTTTGAGCTCAGCAAGACCTTCAAGAAGTTTAGGACGATTGGCCTCACGAAGCGTTTGAATGGCTGAAATGGCCATCTCATCCGCTAAAAGAGAAGAAAAAGTCGTTCCTAAAACAAGGAAAAGAAAAAAGAAAAAAAGGAGGTGAATCTTGGGATAAAATTTTCTATGCATTGACTTATAACAAAGTGAAGTGCCTTAACTACTACGAACTACGAACTGATCTCTGAATTAATAGTAGATTATTAATCTAGGGATCCCTTACTCATTATCTTATTAGCTGTATCCCTGTAAAAAATAATTCCATGGTGTCTCAGATTATTAATGAATGCCTTAAGATCATCGGCCGCTCCTTTAGCAGCACTCATTGTTTCATTTCCCCTTTTCAAAAAGAGGGATGTATCTTGAATAACATCTCCAACTTTTTTAGATGAAACAACCAAAGTGTCTGTGGCTTGATGAATATTGGAAAGTGTTTGTTGTATATCTGCAATGCCTTTTTTATTAAAAACATCACTCTTAAGCTTCTCGGTAATGAGGTTAATATTACCAACAGCTTTTTCCACTTTTGGCATAATATCCCCAATCTTTTGTTGGAGATCAGCAATACTTGCTTCACGTTCACCTTGAACAACAGCATTAGGAAGAAGACAGTCATTAAGATCTGCATCTTCTTTCATGGTCACGGTTACAAAACGATCTCCTAGTAGTCCTGAACTACCAATAGAAAAAATGCTTTGTTTAGGAATTTTCACTTTTTCATCAATACGTAAGACCACGGCAACACCTCGCATGTCAGGAAGAACAACTGGTGCTTTCTTAATATCACCAATACGGGCTCCAGCTAGAAGAACATCGGCTCCTTTAAGAAGCCCACTGGCATTACTATATTCAACGGTAATAGTATAATAATGCTCTGTCCATTGACTAAAACGACCAAAATAGAGAACGAGAGCACAGATAGCACCAAGCCCCATGAAAAGAAAAAATCCGGCGCGCAGTTGAGTTGAATAGTTAGTAGTGTCCATAGAAAACATTCGGTCAGCAGACCAAATATAAGTTTAAGTTGAAAGTTTAAGTACCCCTAATATTTCATACTAAATCTACTACGGCTTGTGGAAGTCTAATAACTACTGTGTTGGACTCAAATTTTTCCTAGGACAGTATGAAACATACAGCCGCTTCGGAAAAATCCTTCGTCCGCCTTGTATTTATCAGTCTTGCACGGCGCCTCGTAACGATTTAGTATGAAGTATTAAGGGTTATGTGAATTTTTGGTCACTTCGTGACAAGGTGGAAATCGAAGTTTTTTGCTATCGAAGTCGCTTTAATAAAGCGATTCCAACATATGCAAATAAATTTTACCGACTGGGTTAGGCGAATATCTTCTTTTTTTGTGTTTCTCTGTGTTCTTTTGTGGCTATTTTTTTAATCAATTTCATGAGAACGTCCCTCAATAAAATCCCGCAATAGAGGATCTCTAGATGCATGAAATTGTTGTAACGTTCCACAAAAATGAATGCGCCCCTGATGCATAAGAGCAACACGATCCGCAATATGATTGGCACTTGTCATGTCATGAGTGACCACAATAGAAGTAACATGGAGCTGCTTTTGCAAGCGCCGAATAAGTCGATTAATCGTATCTGAAACAATAGGATCAAGCCCTGCTGTCGGTTCATCGTAAAGAATACACGTTGGCTCGCTAATAATAGCTCGAGCCAAAGCCGTTCGTTTGCGCATCCCTCCACTAAGATTAACTGGCATTTTTTCCTCTTGACCAGAGAGGGAAACAAGATCAAGCGCACGAGCTACTTTTTCACGAAGCCTCTTTGGATCACGCTCACCACGTTCGAACAAAGGAAAAGCAACATTTTCAAAAACATTCATGGAATCAAAGAGAGCACCATCTTGAAAAAGCATTCCAATTTTACGACGTACGGGTTCAAGCCTTCGTTCTGTTAACCGAGAGATATCTTTTCCATCAATAAAAATCTCTCCAGAAAGGGGCCTCATCAGTCCAATAAGATGCCTTAAAAAGACACTTTTTCCTCCTCCACTAGGCCCAAGAAGAACCATCGTTTCTCCTTGATACACCGAAAGCGAAAGTCCACGAAGAACTTCTTGGGTCCCCAATTGCTGAATAAGATCATTCACTTCAATAAGAGGCGTTTCCTTGTGGTAGGCGTTCAGAACCCCTTCCTTCGAAGGAAAGACCTGAACCAAATGATCGGATTGCAAAGTCATAGTGTGAATAGTAAATAGAGTCTGCCCTTGTGGTTATTGCAAAATTGATAATTTATAATTTTCCGTCAAACTCGAAAAACAGGCATCTAAAAATCAATTTTAATCTTCAAGTAGAATCGCCTTTAGCCTACAGCCTTTAGCCTACAGCCTTTAAGCTCAGCAATCTTGATTATCAATTAAAAATAAAAATCCATTTTCGAAATTAATTCACTTGTTGACAAAATTTATCTAAGTCCTGCTGGAAAAATAATATTGAGAGCCATCGTTAAAAAGAAATTGCCAATCAAAACAGCAAGCGAACATATCACCACCGCTTCAGTTGTTGCCTTGCCCACACCAACAGCACCTTCTCTTGTCGTTAATCCCTGCTGGCAACTAATAAAGACGATAATAATGGCAAAGACAAATCCTTTAGAAAGGGCCATAACAATATTATGTCCATCTGTAAAACTCCACATGTTTTGCATAAAATAAACACTACTAACCCTAAGTAACATAGTAGCAACAAGAAAGGATGCCAATATCCCAAAGAAAACACACTCAGCAACCAAAAGTGGCATCGAAATAATCATAGCAACAGCACGCGGCACAACGAGATAATCCACAGGATTTACAGCAAGGGCCCTCAAAGCATCAAGCTGTTGAGTCACTTTCATCGTCCCAATTTCAGCGCTCATTGCAGCACCGACCCGACCCGCTACCATAAGACCAGTAAGAACTGGCCCTAATTCTCGAAAGAGAGCCACTGAGACAACAGGACCTACGGCAGAACTCATATTCAGCGTGGAAAATTGATAGAATGTTTGTGCTGTGAAAACAGCTCCCGTAAAAGCTCCCGTTACAATAACGACAAGCTGAGAACCATAACCAATTTCAACCAACTGACGCAGTACTAGACGAAAACGAATACGTCCTGTAAAAATAGATCGAAAGGTGTCTAGTGCCAAAAGCGCTGTCTGCCCCATATAAAGACAAAAAGCTTGAAGCAGTGGAAAATTAGCTATCGAAAATGTTGCTACGAGACGTCTGGAAAAAGTCATATATAATAGGCTATAGGCTATAGGCTGTAGGCTGTAGGAATCAAAGATTAAAAAGTAATTTTGGTTTTGCCATTCGGGCTAATTCACGGAAATTCATCAACAGGGATCAAGGAACTACCAACATACCATTGGTTAGGAAGGTAAAGATAGGAGATAGGAAATGGAAGTCTTCTTTAATTCTTAACACGTTAAGAAATTCATAAAAGTAGAGCTAATTATAAGTTGAATATTACTATGATTTCACCACCCCTTCCTACAGCCTATAGCCTATAGCCTACAGCCTATTGATTCCCCCACTAAGTCATAATCTTGAGTTCCTGTAATTCGGCACTGAATAAAAGTTGAAGGTGTAACAGGTTTTGAAAAATGAACGCGACAGTCAACATCAGGAGCATCTCCTTCAGTACGGCCCAAAAGTGATGTATCGGTAAGAACTTTGAGGGTCTTTCCTACTTGAGAAGTCGCCCACTGACGGGCAATCTCTTGTTGAAGAAGCATCGCCTCACGCAATCGTCGTTGTTTCGTACGAGGATGAATTTGGTTGGGCATTTTTGCAGCACGTGACTCCTCTTCACGAGAATAAGCAAAAACTCCAAGTCGCTCAAAACGAGTCTCCCGAATAAAATTAAGCAAGTTCTGAAAATGCTCTTCTGTTTCTCCTGGAAAACCGACAATAAAAGTTGTTCTAATGATGAGATCAGGAATTCCTGCACGAAGACGTGCAATCAAATCAACAATATGCTGACGCCCTGTTTCTCGTTTCATTGCTAAGAGCATCTCTTCATCGATATGTTGCAATGGCATATCAATATAACGAGTAACTTTAGGATTACGCGCAATAGCCTGAATCAAGTCATCACTCCAATGGGCAGGGTGAGTGTAAAGAAGACGAATCCAAAAATCACCTTCAATTGCTCCTAAAGCATCCAAGAGTCCAACCAAACTAGGTCCACGCGTTGCATCAACAAGCTGTCGCGGCCCTGCTTTTTCCTCCCATAGGTCCATACCAAAGTATGTTGTATCTTGACTTACTAAATTAATTTCACGCACTCCTGAAGCTACAAGATCTTGCACCTCACGAACGACGGATTCAATTGAGCGGCTCCGGTGGCGACCTCTCATCCGTGGAATCACACAAAAGGAACAAGGATGGTTACATCCCTCAGCAATTTTTACGTACGTTGTATGAACTGCTGTAAGACGTACTCGAGGAGTATCAAAATCAGGAATATACGCAGCCCGTCGCGAAACATTTATTTTAGGAGTCTGACCGGGCTCCTCTTCAAAAAGATCATCAAAAAATTGTCCTGCACGCGAAATTTCATCAAGGCCTAAGAAACCATCTACTTCAGGAAGTTGTTCTGCTAAGTTTGTTGAATAACGTTGAGAAAGACATCCTCCAACTACTAGCTTCTGACCTGCCTTGGCACCATGAAGGCGACGTCGATGTGCCTCGAGAATGGCATTAATGCTCTCTTCCTTAGCTGGATCAATAAAGCCGCAAGTATTCACAAGCACGACATCAGCCTCATCGTTTTCATGAGTCAGTTCATAGCCATGACGAGCAGCATCGCCAAGAAGAATTTCGGCATCAACAAGATTTTTAGCACAGCCAAGGCTGATAAGACCAACCTTGCGTTTGATGGGTGTTAACCGTCCAGAGCCCACCTCCTGAAGAGGCGCGCTCTGAATGAAATGATCCGACTGTGCACCAGTAGTACGATTCAATTGCATCGTTTGTTGAGAGGGGAGCTGAACGGTTACGATTGGTGTTTCTAAATTAGTCATTGAGGAAAGATAATAGCCACAAAAGAGCACAAGGAAACACAAAAAATCCGGCTAACCCCGCTGACAGGGCTAATTCACCGAAACGCATAAACATGGATAAAAGAGGATGAAAAAAGAAAACAAGTCATCAGAGCTCTTATTAAATTATTCTAAGAGTTTAATATATTGTTGTGCTTACTCAATTGTTGCTATCCCTTCCATCCCTGTTAATTTTCTGCAAATTGGCGTTAGTTACAATTCCTCAACAAATTAGGCAATGCATTCATATGCTTACTTCGTAGTCCGATCATTTAATTTAGATCCTTCCTGCGAAGAAGGAAGGACCTGAACGCCTATAACACGATAAAGGTGACGTACCATACTCCAACTATAAAATAAGGCAATCAGGATAGCAACTAACATAAAAAATTGTAACACAGAATTCAGCATAACACTCAAAGAATAAGGTCTTTTTTTGGATCTTTTAAAAATAGCTGAAGAATTTTGAGAAGAAGGCAATGTTGATAGAGATCGTCGAGGCAAGGAAAATAGAGAATCCATCACTTCATTCCAAGAACGGCGACTTCCATTTTGATGCGCAAGGTTCTTAAGAAATAAAGAATCCTTAGGATTCAAAGGAGGAGGTTCTGGAAGAAGATTGCTGATCTCAGAAAGCGCAATATTAAGAGAACGTGCATACTGAATGGATAACAGACGTTGACAGTTGCCATAAGCCCACTGGTTTAACATGGAGTTTTTTAAAACATCTTTTTCTTCCAGATAAAGGATCACCTCTTCCTTAAGACCAGCTTCCTTTGCTGCATCATGAATAGAACGCCCTAAAGCTTGCCTCGCCTCTTGAAAGAGCTGAGCAATACTTGAAATAGATTCTGGTTGCTGCAACCACAATCGTCTTTTCCAAAAAAAAGTTCTAGTAACAAAAAAACGCAACACAAAAAATAGTTATATGGGAAGAAAATAGCCACAAAAGAACACAAAAAACACAAAAAAAAGAAACCTATACTGTGCGCGGTGAACTTGATTGATTAGCATCTACAAGCTATCCAAATCAATGAGAATCTCACGGTCGCGAGCTCCATCTTTAGGGCCTAAAATGCCACGCTGTTCCAGAATATCGACAACGCGTGCAGCACGGGTGTAACCCAATCGAAGACGTCGCTGGAGCATGGAAGTTGAAGCCTTACGTTCCTGACGAATAATTTCCAAGCATTTATCCACCAGCTCTTCTTCTTCTGGAGTAATATCTTCTTCAGGCATCGTGGTACTTGAAAGTTTGGCGGCAATACTTGGTTCAAAAACGGGTTGACTCTGGGCTCCAAGAAAATCAACCACACGTCCTATCTCTTCATCGGTCACAAGAACTCCTTGCAGGCGTGAAACCTTGGCACTTCCTGGTGGAAGATAAAGCATATCGCCTTGCCCAAGAAGTCGCTCAGCTCCATTTTGATCGAGAATAACACGACTATCGAGTTTAGAAGCTACCTGAAAGGCAATACGTGTTGGAATATTGGCTTTAATAATACCGGTCACCACATCTGCACGTGGCGTTTGAGTAGCTACAATCATATGAATCCCGGCTGCACGTGCCATTTGAGTGATACGCGCAATTGCAGATTCAACATCAGCTGGAGCTGTCTGCATAAGATCAGCTAACTCATCAACAATCACCACAATAAAAGGCATATGATCAGGAATAATAATCTCTTCCTCTTGAGAACGCTGATGAGGAATTGCCTTAGCTGATGGAGGCATTACAGGAAACTCTTCTTCTTCAGTAGACTTCTTTCGAAACTCTACTGATGCCGCAAATTGCGGCGTCGCGCCGGTGCTCGAATCATCAGGTATGCCATATACATTCAAATTCTGTGCGCCGTCGACTCCTTGCACTGCATCAGCATCAGCGAGTTTGGAAAGAAGTCTAGCATTTACAGTTCCTTTCTCTTCAGGATTCCCCTCCTCTTCCACAGAAATCACTGGCAACTCTTGTTTCTCTATTTCCAAGGAACTAACTTCTTCACTAATTTCTTCCTGATATTCTTTTTTAGGAGTTGTTGGTCGCGCATTAAATCCTGTGACATTGCGAACACCTACCTTAGCAAAGATTTTATACCGGAGTTCCATTTCCTCAATTAACCAACGCAAGGCAAGGAGAACCTTTTTAGGATCGGTTACTACCGGTGTTACCAAATGGGGAAGTTTATTATAAATCTGCATCTCCACAACTTTAGGATCGATCATAATAAAACGAAGTGTTTCGGGTGTATGTTTAAAAATCAGACTTGTGATGATTGAATTAATACAAACACTCTTTCCGCTTCCAGTCGCTCCAGCAACCAAGAGATGAGGCATTTGCGCAAGGTCGGCAATAATCGGGGTTCCATAGACATCTTTTCCTAAGGCGAGAGGTAACTTGGCCTTACTCGAATGCCACGCATCGCTATCAAAGAGTTCACGAATAGCAACCTTTACCTTGTCGCTATTGGCAATCTCAATACCAACCGTATCTTTTCCAGGGATTGGAGCTAGAATATTAATCCGTTCTGCACGAGTGGCACGTGCAAGATCGCGCTCAAGGTTGGAGATACGATCCACACGCACTCCTTGTGCAGGATAAAGCTCATAACGCGTGATAGTGGGACCTTTGGTGATATCACCAGGAGTCGCTTCGATACCAAACTGGGCTAATGTTTCCACCAATACCCTTTGCACCGCTTGCAACAAGGATGGATCTGTTGGTTTCCGTTCATTACTTTCATGCAACTCTAAAAGATCAAGCGCCGGAAGAGTATAGTCTTCTAAAGAAATAGGTGCGAGTGAAAGCTCTGTTCCTCCTACGGAGGATGAAGAGTTTTTAGATTTTGACTGCATCACCTCCGCTAAGGTGGGCTTTCTTGGAGGAGCAGGAACACTAGCATCAATAATCTTAGGCTCTGGAAACGTAACTGCAGGAGCATCGGCAACAAGAGAATCTTCCTTCTTAAGACCAAAGGAAGAGTCATCATCCATTATGGATTCTAAAGGAGACGTCGAAGCTTTACGACGCGTACGTGAAGAAGATTTTTTCTTGTTGGAAATCGGCATTTCCTCTAACGCATCCAAGTCCTCTAAGTCTTCGAATTCTTCTAGAGTGTCTTGAGAAGATCTCTTAGCAAGACGCTTTTTTGAAAACCTCCAAGACCATCCTAAAAATTTTCCTAAAGCAATAATCGCACGCCGCGTCGTATTAATAGGATGAAATCCTGTTGCTAAAATCAAGCTCACCAAAGCTAGAACAACAAATAAAAAGACTGAACCAACCGTTCCCATGGTGTTCTTGCCAAGAGCAGCACCAAGAGCATGGCCAAACCATCCACCTGCACCAGGCAAACCGAGAGACCTTTTCCAGGTCATGCCAATCAGCTTAATTTGCTCAAAGAAATCAAAAAGAAAAGCCCAACTTAAAAGAAAAACAAAGGCCCATCCAAAACGAACACCAAGCTGAATTTGATCTCCTAAAAACTTTGCTACACCCAACCCTAAGAGCGCAGCAGCAGCAAAAAAAGAGGCCCCTCCAAAAAGAAAAAACACCAACCCTGCAATAATAGCTCCAACACGACCGACAAAATTTAACGGTATTGTTGATGAGGTAGAATATTTAGCATAAAAAAGCCATGAGGGAACATCACGTGGCTCAAAGGAAAGCAACGCGAGCAAAAGGAGAATTCCTCCACCAAAAAGAAGAAGTCCAATAACTTCATTCCAAGAACGACGACGACGGGTCTGAGACATTATAATTATTCGGCCAACAGGCCGAATATAAGTTTAAGTGTTAAGTTTAAGTTTAAGTTGATTTTTGGTCACTTCGTGACAAGGTTAAAAGTGAAACGAAATTTTTATTTGCACCTAGTTTTTTGCTCTCAAAATCGCTTTAGTAAAGGACTCTAATATTTTAGAAAAATTTCATCGACTGGGTTAGCCAAATACTTAGGATTGATCTTAATTTTTTAAGGTACGTTAGTAGTTTCAAAAAAGCAATTATTTACAAGTAAACATTTGGTTACCCCCTCTTTAGAATGCGCTCCAATGTATCATCAGGGTTCTTCAAATTGTGACTGCAGCAGCAGTCCTCAACTTCCATCTTCTATCTTCCATCTTCCATCTTCTACCGCAGCAGCGGTATCTCCAGTCTATAGCCTACAGCCTACAACCTCTATTCTATCCGTTGATAATTTCTCTGTTGCATATGGAAAAATCTCCGCAGTACGCTCTATCTCACTAGAGGTACCTCGTGGGGAAATTGTTGTTCTCATTGGTTCTAATGGCGCAGGCAAGTCATCGACTCTACGTGCTATTGCAGGGGCTATCCCTTACCAAGGAAAAGTCACCCTTAACGGACACTCTATCTCTCACCAAGAGCCAGAAAAAATCGTCCAACAAGGATTAACACTCGTTCCTGAAGGAAGAAGTATCTTTGGAAACCTTACCGTCCTAGAGAATCTAAAACTAGGCGGTTGGAATAGCCCCACCCGAGCAATCATGAAAAATGATTTGGAACGCGTTTATCATTTTTTCCCTCGCCTCAAAGAACGTCTTGAGCAAATTGCAGGAACTCTCTCCGGAGGTGAACAGCAGATGTTAGCCCTTGGCAGAGCACTCATGACCCGAGCTCAACTTCTTTTATTGGATGAACCTTCTATGGGCCTCTCTCCAATCTTAGTGCGCGAAATCTTCTTAATCCTCCGCAAAATTAATGAAGAAGGAATCTCCCTCCTCCTTGTAGAACAAAATGCCAACCTCGCTCTTCGACTTGCCCACCACGCCTACCTCTTAGAACTCGGAAAAATAACTCTCTCAGGAACAGGAGAAGAGCTGTTGAACAGTCCTAAAGTGCGTGAAGGATATCTGGGTAAGCGTTCAGCCCCCCCTTTTTCGAAGGGCGGATCCGAACTTGTTGAACGTTGCTAACGCAACTGTTGAAAGGTTGAAGGGTTGAACGGAAGCTCTTCTTGATAATGATATGGTAAGTGACAGCGTTCGCTTAGTTTTATTGACAGCAAGTAGTAACACAGAGTCTTTTCAACTCTTCAACCTTTCAATACTCTCAAGGTTCTTACATTGAGTGTCACCTTCAGAGCTCAACTGCGAAGGAGGGAAGGCTGAACGGTCCTTGCAGGGCATAAACTCAAATTGAACTGAAAAATAAAGCTTGCGACTATGACAGCACCTCTGTAAATATTTTATAAACCCAATCGGTAAAATTTGTTTAGGTGTCTTAGGATCTTTTACAGAAAAGATTTCAAAAGCAAAAATTAAGGGCAAATAAAAAATTCCGCGTCACTTTTTCACCTTGTCACGAAGTGACCAAAAATCAACTTAAACTTAACCCGAATATTTCATACACATCGTAACGAGACGTAGCACGAAATTTGATAAGACAAGGCAGACGAAGAATTTTAACGCAGTGGCTGTATGTTTCATACTGTCCCAGGGAAAATTCGAGTCCAACGCAGTATTTATCAAGTTTCTTGCAAGTCGTAGTAGATGGATATGGAATATTCGGGTTAAACTTATAACTTAAACTAATTATTCGGCGTGTTGGCCGAATAATTGCATTCTATGTTTGAACCAGGAGAAAAAGTTGTCTGCATTAATGATCAGTTTGAAGCCTTGCATCGCAGGCTCTATCGTCAACTTCCAACGAAGGGTGATATCTACACGGTTCGTGAATGCTCTCTTGGAAGAACAAAAACAGGAGGCTCTGATCCTGGCATTAGTTACCGTATTCTGCTTGAAGAAATCAGCAATGATCTCGATCCTTACATGGATGACGCTATAGCAGAAGAACTTGGTTTTCGTTCTGATCGCTTTGCGCCATTGATTGGAAATGAAGAAACTGCTGAAATGTCTTTAGCTCTTGAGACAATCCTATAACAAGAAGGGAACCGACTTTTCTTTATATTCTTTATTTTTTTGTGTTCTTTTGTGTTCTTTTATTGTTAATCTCTTCATCTTCTAACTTAACGGGGGTATAGCTCAACGGTTAGAGCAGCCGGCTCATAACTGGTTGGTTCCTGGTTCGAATCCAGGTACCCCCACCAATCGCTTTGCGACAGTTTACGTTTTAAGTTTAACACGGATATTTAATTGAGATTTAGGACTGTCGCAAAGCGACAATTTATGAGCACAACAACTATTTTTGAGCAATCCGATACTCTGACTCGCGTAGGAGAACATGCTAAACTCCTTAGCATGGACGAAGCAGGACTAGGTGAAAAAATGTCCCTCAACATGGGACCATCTCATCCAGCAACCCATGGTGTACTGCGTCTCGAGTTAGAACTCGATGGTGAAATTATTACCAAAGTAGTTACGCACATTGGATTCCTCCATCGTGGCGATGAAAAAATTGCAGAGAACATGCAGTACAATCAGTTTGTTCCCTACACAGATCGTCTCGATTATCTTGCTCCATTGGCCAATAATGTTGCTTATGCTCTCGCTGTTGAAAAATTAATGGGTTGGGAAATTCCTCCACGAGGTCAGACCATTCGTGTGATTTGCTGTGAGTTAGCCCGTATTTCAGCTCATCTTCTTGGACTAGGAGCCGCCAGCATGGACCTTGGTGCTATTTCTGTTTTTATGTATACGTTCGCAGAACGTGAGAAAATTTATAATCTCTGCGAACTTCTCACGGGAGCTCGCTTTACCACCAGCTACACCCGTATTGGGGGCCAGGTACGCGATCTTCCTGAAGGATTTGCTCCACAACTCAAAGAATTTTTACGCAACTTCAAACCAATTCTTGAAGAAATTGGTAGTCTTCTAACACGCAATCGTATTTTTGTGGATCGCACCCGTAATCTCGGCGTCATTTCCAAAGAAGATGCTATCGGTTATGGTTTGACAGGTCCTAACCTCAGAGGCTCTGGTATTGAACATGACTTACGTAGAGCCAATCCTTACCTCGATTATCCACGCTACGACTTTGAAATTCCTATTGGAACGGTCGGCGATGCCTATGACCGCTACCTCGTGCGTATGGAAGAAATGCGCCAAAGCGTCCGTATTCTAGAACAAGCTATCAACTCCCTTCCTTCAGGCCCTATCAATGTGGTAGATCCTAAAAATATTCCTCCTGAGAAAAAAGTTGTCTTAGAGAAAATGGAAGAGCTTATTCATCACTTTATTGTGACAACCGAAGGAATCGATGCCCCTCCAGGAGAAATTTACTTTGGCGCTGAAAATCCTAAAGGCGAACTCGGATTCTATATTAATAGCAAAGGAGGAGGCGTTCCTTACCGCCTTAAAATCCGAGGCCCTTCCTTTATGAACTGTAGCGTTCTTCAAAAACTTCTTCCTGGCTGTATGATTTCCGATATTGTTGCTATCGTCGGTAGCCTTGACTTTGTTTTCGGTGAATGTGATCGATAAAGCAGGAAACAGGTATTAGGCTACAGGTGAAAGACTAGGGTGGTGAACATCACAACAATATCCAGCCTATAATTAGTGCTAGTTTTGTAACAGCTAACGTTTTTAAGCAGGAAGAAATTCACCACAAAAGAGCACAATACCAGTGGTCGGGAGACCGTGGGATAGACTACGAGAGCCTTGCTCGAGTAGCCCGATAAGGGCGAGCCGAGCGGGGGCGAGCGAGTCAAAGGATTACACAAAAAAAGAAAAAAGAATTTAAATATTTTTAAATCCTCTCTTTAAAACTGAGTTTGCGTTCACAATTCTCTACTTTAAAATTTTTTATAAAAAATTTTATCTATGTGTTCCTTGTGTATCTTTGTGTTCCTTGTGGTGAATTTCTGCCAATTAGGGTGACATTAGTATATACGTTTACAACTAAAATATAACTTTGGAATGGAATGTTTCTACCAATATTTTGCCAATATATATACCCGTTACTCTTTACTCATTACTCATTCGCCGTCTTATAGCCTGAAGGGCAGCTTCTCCTAAACGATCCCCTTCATTCTGATTCTCTGCTGCATAAGCTGAAGCAGCTTGAATCCAATAGTTAGAGACCTTCTCATAGGCTTGAATTATCTTAAGCCAGTGATTAACTAATTCCTCTCTCCCTGCAGCTCGAGCTCCTTCAAGCCTGATATATATTGCTGCTCTCTTCACCAATAAGGAAGCAGCGCTCATCATGCAAGAAGTAGCACCTCCGCTAAAATTTTTGCCGAACCCCAAATATTCACTCTTACTTTCATTTCCTTCTGAAAAGACCTGATCAGAATCAATCCAATAGTCAGCGCCTCTTTCATATGCTTGAACTGCCTCAGACCAATAGTTAGCAAGCTGTTGATTTCCTAAAAACTGAGCCTCTATAACCTTGCTTCTATAATCGGCGATGGTATCACTAGGCCCCACTTCTCCTCCATTATATTCTTGCCTTCTCTTCATTCCGGCTAAATTACAATTAATCTTTGTATCTCTTATTTCAGTAAGATGTCGAACAACAGGTTCATCTAGTTCGTCTAATCCTATATCTTCCATATATCGAGAAGAGAAGCATACGTTATCCATGGTCCTATTTGTTGATACTGCGGACGCCTCAATAGGTTGAGCTATCACTGAAGTTTCGATCATCTCTTCATTTTCTGTTCTTTCTTGAGCTATTTGAGCTGTTACCATAGGTACTTTAAAATTCCTCTGCGGAAAACATGCTGTGGTGCTCACTATCAGAGGAGCTTCTAGAGTTCCTCTTGCCTCAGCTCTTAACGCTTCTGTCACTACAGCTTGTTGAGTAGTTGCAGCACCCTCTCTTCTTGCTAAAAGTCCCAAAGCTCTTAATAAAGCTGAAAACCCTCCTTCAACTGTATGGTTCATCATCATTTGAGGAGTATTCGGAGAAGTATCCTGTGCTAAGAGAGTATTAAATTGCAGTAAGAAAAATAGAAAACCGACTAAACTTAAGATATTCAAAAAGGGGAGTGTTTTTTTCATGGGGGCGGGAAGCTAATCGAAAACTTTTAAAAAGTCCAGCTTTTTATTCAAAAGTTTTCTTCCTTATCTGAATTTAGCATGAAATATTTGGGTTAAGCTTGCACCTTTCTCTTTTTCATGGTATCGTCCTTGGTTCGCCTCTAACCTCTATTCGGCCTGTTGGTCAAATAGTTACCCACTTCTTACCCTCCCCTCCCCTCCTAACCCCTTAAACCTCTAAACTTTTTCATGACTCATACCCTACGTAAAACCCGCATCATTTGTACACTTGGTCCCGTTAGTGAAACTCCAGAGCGTCTTCGCGAAATGATGTTGGCAGGAACCAATATTTTCCGTCTCAACATGAGTCATGCACATCATGACTGGGTGCGTCAGATTGTTCCTAAAATTCGTAGCATCGCTCAAGAATTAGAATTGACTGTTGGTATTCTCATGGATACTCAGGGACCTGCTGTGCGTACAGGGGATCTTCCTAGTAAGTTTGCACTTAAAATTAACGATATTCTTGAATTCACCGTTCGTGGAGCTAAGAGCGAAGAAGTCTATTCAGTGAATGTCAATTACGATGGTCTGATTGATGATATTTCTGAAGGTGATATCGTTTTAGTTGATAATGGAGTTATCCATTTAAAAGTACTTAGTAAGGAAAATAATAAAATTCGCTGCAGAGTCCTTACTCCTGGACCTCTTGGATCACGTCGCCATATCAACCTTCCTGGAGTTAGAGTAAATCTCCCCCCTTTAACAGAAAAAGATATTCAAGATGTTGCCCTTGGTTGTGAATTAGGAGTCGATTTTATTGCACTTAGTTTTTGCCGCGAAGCTGCCGATATTCTTGAAATGAAGCGTGTTATTGCTGAATACAAGGGTACAGCTCGCGTTATTGCTAAAATTGAAGATCAATGCGCCGTAAAATTTATCAATGAGATTATCGAGGCAACCGATGCGGTAATGATTGCTAGAGGTGATCTCGGTATTGAATGCCCTATGGAAGAGCTTCCCATCATTCAACGGCGCATTATGAAAAAGGCTATCCAACTCGGACGACCTGTTATTGTAGCTACACATCTCCTAGAATCGATGATCGAAAATCCTGTTCCAACACGCGCTGAGATTACAGATGTCGCCAATGCTGTTTTTGAGCAAGCTGATGCCATCATGCTCAGCGGAGAAACAACCGTTGGAAAATACCCTGTTGAATGTGTGAATATTCTGGACCGTGTTGCTCGCCGTATTGAACGAAGTGGTCATGCCTCTTATGCTAAAGAATTAGAGCCAGAATCTCCTCGTGAGAAAACAGCCCGTTCAGGCGTCTCTCTTGCCAACTCTCTTCGTCATTCTGGACTTGCTGTATTCACACGTCATGGCCTCATGGCTGATTATGCAAGTCGCTTGCGCCCAGAAATGGCTCCAATTTTTGCTATCGCCTCTTCGGAAGTAGTTTCACGGCATTTGATCCTTAATTGGGGAACCTATCCAATTGTTGCTCCTTTAGAAGATAATGCGGAAACGGCTATTAAAAATATCGAGTCAACCCTTCTTGAAAAATCGCTCATGCAAAAAGGAAACAACCTTATTGTCCTAAGCGATATGATCGAAGGAGATGAGCATTTTGATTCGATTCAACTTCGGCGGGTTTAATTATTCGGCCGAAAGGCCGAATAATAGTTTAAGTTTTAAGTTTAAGTTGAAGTAACAATTTTTTCTCAAGAACTTAATTTTATTTTCCAACTTAAAATAAACTTCAACTTCAACTTTTAACTTCAACTGCCGCGCAGCGGCTTCATTAT
>DATEBV010000348.1:0-39272 GCA_035287205.1 Chthoniobacterales bacterium
CTATCTAAGTGACTTAACTTGGGAGGGGTTTGCATCCCCTCCCAAGTTGCTTCGGTTAAACCCCGGCCTTCAGGCCGGGGTATTCAACCTCCGCACCGGCCTGAAGGCCGGGGTTTTAACCATGACTACTTTTTAGATAAAGAGCCTTGAATCCTTTACTAGAAAGGCGTTGAGAATAAAAAACAGGTGAGCTTTTAACCTCGTCACGAAGTGACCAAAAATCAACTTAAACCTAAACTTTAAACTTAAACTTATATTCGGCCTATTAGCCGAATAATCTACAATGCCTACCCGTTTTATCAAAGAATTTAAAGAATTTATCTCTCGAGGAAATGTAATGGATCTTGCCGTCGGCGTCATTATTGGCACTGCTTTCGGCAAGATTGTTAACTCTTTAGTTAATGATCTTATCATGCCTCCTATTGGCATTCTTCTCAAAGGAATCAATTTCCAAAACTTCTTTTTTGCACTTAATGGATGTCACTATGAAACACTTGAAGCCGCACGGAAAGCTGGTGTAGCGACTATTAACTATGGTAATTTTATTACCGTTATTATCGAGTTTATTATTGTTGCCGCTTCTGTTTTTGCTCTTATCAAAGCCATCAATACTCTAAGACGCAATACCAGCTCGCCTTTCACTCCCTCGCTGACAAGATCAGAAAAATTGCTGACTGAAATCCGGGATCTATTATTAGAAGATAGGAGATAGAAGATGGAAGATGAGGGGACAGCTGCCTCTCTGCGGTTTCAAGGCAAAGTTTAAGTCGAAATGGCCACAGCAATAAATTAGTTCAGACAATTTTATTAAATTCGGATATTTCATACATATCGTAACGAAACGAAGCGCGAGGCCGATGAGGCAAAGCGGACGAAGGATTTTGACGCGGGGCTGTATGAGTACATACTGTCCAAGTCAAAATTCAAGTCCAACGTAGCATTCATCGAACTTCCCGCAAGTTGCAGTAGATGGGTATGAAATATTCGGGTTAACCTCAACTTTAAACTTTCACAGCTGCGCAGGCACCTTATTGACACGAAGTGCTTATATTAACTTAAACTTAAACTTATAACTTCAACTGCCGCTTTAGCGGCGACTATCGTAACACCAGCCAGCTTACAAGCCCAGCTACGGTCATAATTACGACCGGATTAATTTTTGTAGTGAGAATCGTGATCAATGCAACAAGCGCCATGCATCCAGTAATCCAACCACTCACAGCAGTTTTCGTAATAATCCATGTTGACGCCAAGATGAGCCCTGAAGTTACCGGCATCAGTGCTTTCTGAAGGGCAATCTGCCATGGCGTGCCATGTATTTTTTCCCAGTATCTAGAAACAAAAATTAACAAGAGAGAACTTGGAATAAACATTGCTAGAATGGAAATAACAGCACCCAGGATTGCTGGAATTAATAAAAAGTGAGAGCCTGGAGGAAAGCCTGCCGCCTTCATACCTACTAGTTCCACTATCAGTGTGGTTGGTCCTGGAGCCGCTTTACTAAGACTGAACAGATCGACAAATTGACGATCTGTCATCCAATGGTATTCTCCTACTGCCGCCTGATGCATACTTGGAAGAACAACATTACCACCACCAAAGGCGGAAAGAGAAAGCGCTGAAAAAAGTTCTAAAAGAGTCCAATAAATTTTGTCCATAGCTTATATTGCTTCGCAATAAGTGTAAGTTGAGAGTTTAAGTTTAAGTTTAAATTTGTTGACCACTTCGTGGTAAATTAAATTAGGAGTTTTTGAATTTTTTGTTTCAACTTACCTCGGTTATTTCATGCTCTAATTAAACGCTTGATTTTAAATACTCCAAATCAACTGAGCCACGCAGTGGCCAAAAATCAACTTAAACTTAAACTAATAACTTAAACTAACTATTCGGCTTGTTGGCCGAACAGTTACCTCCCCTAGGCCTATACCACCATATAGAAATTGGAGCCATAATAAGAATAGCGTAGGGAACATGAAGATGAGCTAACTTAACAAGAGCAAAAGTGGCTAGAAAGATGAAAACATCAAAGATATTTTTAAGCGATATTTTTGCTGCCTCAACAAACATACTCGCCATCAATCCACAAGCTACGGCAGCCACTCCTTGGAGAATAGAATCAATGGCGGGAAGGGTCCTAAAAGAAAAATAGAGAAAACCTATTCCAAATAAAAGACACGCAGGAGGGCAAATAATACAGAGTACCGCCGCTAAAGCTCCAGGGATTCCACAAAGATGATTGCCTATATAGAGAGTAATACCAACCACATTAGCCCCTGGTAATAACTGGCAAATAGCCAACCCTGGAAAAAATTCATCATCCGTCATCCATTGTTTCTCCTCAACAATAATGCGCCTAATATACGCTGTAACACCACCACCAAAACTAGTCATCCCAATAAAAAGGAAAGTGGCAATGAGTTGGTGCAGTCCGGGACGTTCCTTCGTCTCGTCAGTTTTTAATTCTTGAGCCATCTTTAATTTCAGGCTGCTTTGCAGCTGTGCGAGTTAACATCAATAACCACAAAAGAACACAAAATTTTCTATTCATTGATCCTCTCGTTATAAAGAAAATTGAGATCCAAAAATAAATTTAAATTAACGAAACAATAACAGTTTCCTTTTTGTGATTCTTTGTGTTCTTTTGTGGCTATTCTTTCTATCTTTATTTTCCTTGTGGTGTTCTTTGTGGTAAATGCTCGGCTAGCTTCTTCTCTTCGTTTTCCTTTAAATCAGCTTCAATGCCTTCGTCGGAAATATCGATTTTTTTGGAATTTTCCCAATCATTTTTAAAAATCTCGACCAATCGCTTGATCAAATGAGGATCATCAAAACGAATACCTAACTCACGACGTTCGTTAAAACATTTAGGATAGATATTGAAAGAACTTAAAAGAGCACGCTCTTCATCAGCAATAATAAGCTTGGCATGGAGATGAAGACCATGAAGTTTATGAACATTAATACCAAGGTCGAAGAGCAGTCGCATTCCAGCTATTCCCTCGATGCGATAAAAATCTCGCAAGGAATGAACTGGTAACGCCATAGCATGAACTTTAACCTCTCGTTTTACCTTAGCCTGTACCAACGCTTCAATAACCGGTGTATCAACATATTTCTCATGCTGGATGTAAAGCGACTCTTTAGCTGACCGAATAAAACGAATCACTTCATCGCGCGATTTCCCGACACTCCAAATTAAGTTGGATTCTACCGGTGGTATGAAATCAGTGCGTTTCCAATCAGCCTCAAAACAAGCAGCCACTTCATAAACCTCTTTAGGATCAGTTGTCACTAATCCATAATCACGCGTCTCACCAAAATATTTAGGCGCCCAATTAAGCGACATAATAAAAGCCGTTTTATGATCAATCACCATTGATTTTTCATGCGTAATCGGAAATTTGGGATTAGTATCCTCGACTGGAACATATGCTTTTTTAAAGAAAGTAAAAGCTTCATCATTGTCATGCTCTCCTGTAAAACGAGAAGGATTCAGCATCACGCGAACAGCAACCCCTCGACGATGAGCAGCAATGACTTCTTCGATAAGACGTGGCTCAGAGAACTGAAACATTTTGATATCAATCGTCTTCTTGGCCGATCGAATGGCTTCTTGAATGGGCTCAATCCCATCATCAGGAGCAACAATTAAGTGATGAAATATTTCTTTAGACATAATAAACAGGAATTCAGGCTACAGGCTGCAGTTGTTACAGAATTAAAAAACTCACAGAGAAGATTCATTTAAATTTCGCTAAGTTTTTTGCGCTATACTTCGCGTGGTCATAAATTGATATTTTTTACACTGCAATTTTTGACTCTAGCAAGGCGGAAGAGTGCAGCGCTATGCAAGCATAACGTAATCGATGACAACGTAGCTAGAGTTAAAAAGGGCTTGTAAAAATCTCAATTTATGACCGCTCGCAGTATAGATCTATAGATGCATTATATCGAACAAATGAACACTACCAATGTTATTTGATTCTAAATTTAAAATTTAAAATTGCTACGCTGTAGATTATCGATCATTCTCTTTCGTCTCAGCACTCGTAGCTCAACTGGATAGAGCGCTGCCCTCCGAAGGCAGAGGTTGTGGGTTCGACCCCCGCCGAGTGCACCAACTCTTCGTAGACGTTCAAATCCTTTTCCAAGGAGGACAGATCTGAACCAAATGATTCTGCTGCGAAGATGTAGTGTATACTCATTACGGATGAAAAAATCGTAAGCTCAAACTGAATTGAAGAAAGAAAATAGCCACAAAAGAGCACAAAGAAACACAAAGAACCAGAACACAAAAAAGAATTTTTATAAAAATTCTTTAACAAATTTAAGAACTCAAGATAAAGAATGTTCGCTATCGTAAAAAATAAGGGAGGTAGGAATTAACCCGAATATTTTATACTGAATCGTTATGAGGCGCTGTGCAAGGCTTGTAAATACAAGGCGGACGAAAGATTTCGACGATGTGGCTGTATGCTTCATACTGCCCAAGGAGAAATCTGAGTCCAACGTAGTAATTATGAGCCTTCCACAAACCGTAATAGATTTAGTATAAAATATTCGTTAAGATCCTGCTTTAACATAGAGCACCAATAGCGACGAAACAGCTTAGGCTAACTAATCAATCAAATTCATCACCAAGTTTCTTTTTTTGTGTTTTTTTGTGTTCTTTTGTGGCTATTCCTTCTTTTCAGTCTTTCAGTTCAAAAAATGTTCCCTCACGGACAGTACGTATGACTCCTTCCTCTTCCGAAAAACCTATTGGAGTTTTTGATTCCGGCGTAGGTGGTCTCACCGTCGTTGCGGCTCTTCAACGTCTTCTTCCACACGAAAAGATTATCTATCTCGGAGATACAGCACGAGTTCCCTATGGTGGAAAAAGTGAAGAGACTGTAACTCGCTATAGCAGAGAAATTGCAGAGCTCTTATTACACAAAGGCGCTAAGATGCTTGTTGTCGCTTGCAATACAGCGTCAGCCTTAGCTGTCCCTCACCTCCAAAAAATTTATCCGACACCGTTACAAGGAGTCATTGACCCAGGAGCCACCGCTGCTATTCAAGCAACACATCACGGAATCATTGGTGTTATTGGAACCAAGGCCACGGTGGCTAGTGGCGCTTACCACAAGGCCATTCATAGATTGAACCCAGACCTCACGGTCATCAGCTCTCCTTGTCCACTTTTAGTTCCTCTTATTGAGGAAGGTCTTTTTAATGACGAAATTACCCGCACGGTACTTCGTCGTTATCTTGAGCCAATGATTGATCAGAACATTGATACCCTTGTCCTTGGTTGCACTCACTATCCACTCCTTAAGGATACTATTGCAGAAATTGTTGGCTCCAACGTCATCCTCGTCGATTCGGCAGAAAACTGCGCTCTTACTGTTCAAAAATTTCTAGCCTCCCATCATCTTATGGCACCTATTTCTAACCAAGGTAGCCTTGATGTCATGCTTACAGATACCTCTGAAGGATTTCTTCATCTTGCTGTCGAAGCATTAAAGCTTAAAATGAACTCCGTTAAAACGGTAGCGCTTTAGCTGTAAATATTCGGTCAATAGGCTGAATATAAGTTTAAGTTGATTTTTAGTCACTTCGTGACAGGGTAAGAAGTAAAGTGGCTTTTTATTTTTTTGAGCCTTTTTTCTCTTAAAGCCGCTTCAGAACAGGATTTCAATATGTCTAGATTTAGTAACAATCCTGGTCCAAGTATTTCGCCAGCATGTACTGAGACTACAGTACGACGGCCATCAGAATGACACATAAAATGATGACTCCCTTTTATTCTTATAACCGAGAAACCATACTTATTAAGAAGCCTGAATCAAATATTATGGAAGGAATGAAGTGGTTTCAAAATATAAAATGAAAATCCCTTATCAATATTAGTCAATATTATTAGCCTGACCCCATATCCCAATGAGCGAGGAGAAAGAGAGGGGGGGACCTCACGTTGGATAATTGAGAATAAATCTTCCCACAAAAAAGGCCGCTTTTTTACAAAGCGGCCTTTTCTTAAACTTTATATTAAAGTCTCAAAAACGCTATACAGCAGCTTCAGTAGCCACCTGATCACGATCTTTCATCGCAGCTTTGCGACTAAGTTTGATACGACCTTTATCGTCAACTCCGATACACTTGACCCAGATGAGTTCACCGGTTTTAACAATATCTTCAACCTTATTAACACGCATGTCAGCAAGTTCGGAAATATGACAGAGACCATCTTTCCCAGGAAGCACTTCAACAAAGCAACCAAACTCTTTAATTGAAACAACGGTTCCCTGGTAGAGTTCTCCTACAGTAAGTTCTTTGGTCATTCCTTGGATGATTTCTTTAGCACGACGAAGACCATCTCCATTGCTGGAGTAGATGTTGACGGTACCGTCATCTTCGATATTAATTTCAGCACCAGTTTCAGCAACGATACCTTTGATGGTTTTACCACCAGGGCCAATGAGAAGTCCGATCTTATCGACAGGAATTTTTAAAGTTTCAATACGTGGAGCATACTGACTCATCTCTTCGCGTGCAGCAGGGAGTGTCTCTGCCATGTGATTGAGGATAAGACCACGATTGTGACGCGCATCTTCAACTGCTTCCGCCATCAACTCATGGCTAATACCTGCAAGTTTCAAGTCCAATTGGAAACCTGTCACTCCTTGAGAAGTTCCACAAAGTTTGAAATCCATATCCCCAAAATGATCTTCGGAACCGATAATGTCTGTGAGCATGCTATAACGAGTCATAGTACCATCCTCAGCATTTTCACTAACAAGACCTACGGAAATCCCTGCAACGGGACGTTTGAGCGGTACGCCTGCATCTAAAAGAGCAAGCACACCTGCACAAACACTAGCCATGGAGGTAGAACCATTCGACTCCATAACTTCACTCGTTATACGAATCGCATAAGGGAAGTCAGCTTGTGAAGGTAATACAGGAAAAACAGATCTTTCAGCAAGAGCCCCATGCCCAATTTCACGACGATTCTGTCCACCAAAACGACCAGTTTCTCCAACACTAAAAGGAGGAAAGTTATAATGGAGAAGAAAACGCTTGCTTGTCTCACCACCACCATAAGCATCGATTGTCTGGCCTTCATCGACCGTTCCTAGGGTTGCTAAAGCAAGTGCCTGAGTCTCTCCGCGCTGGAAAAGAGCCGATCCATGCGTGCGAGGAAGCACACTGGTCTCACTTGAAAGAACACGAAGTTCTTTAAGTCCACGTCCATCACAACGTTGTTGACGGTCAAGGATACTCACACGGAAGGCTTTCTTTTGCAGGTAATCAAAAGCTTGTGAAATATCAAAGGAAGTTGCTGTTGGATATTTTTCAAGCACAGCTACACGTACTTCTTCTTTAAGAGCGCCCACCGCTTTGGAGCGAGCTACTTTGCCTTGGGTATAAAGAGCTGCCTCGATACGATCTCCAGCAATCTGGTAGGCAATTTCGAGCATGTTTTCATCAACGCTAAGCAGAGGAACTTCACGTTTAGGCTTACCAACCTTAGCTACAAGTTCTTTTTGTGCAGCAATAATTAAGCGAACACTTTCACGAGCTACATCAAGTGCCTTAATGAACTCTGCCTCTGGCAACTCATTAGCAGCACCTTCAATCATGATGACTTTCTCACCATCACCGACGTAAACAAGATCAAGATCACTCTGTTCACGCTCATTGTGCGTTGGATTCACAACAAAAGCACCATGAACACGTCCAATACGCACAGCACCAATCGGCCCAGCAAAAGGAATATCTGAGACACAAAGAGCTGCTGAAGCACCATTGATACTTAAAATATCAGGATCATTCTCACCATCAGCACTCAAGAGAATACTAATAATTTGAGTGTCATAAAAATAACCTTTAGGGAAAAGTGGACGCAAGGGACGATCTGTCATACGGCTCGTGAGAATTTCCTTCTCACTAGGGCGACCTTCGCGCTTGAAGTAACCACCTGGGATTTTACCAACAGCAGCAGCCTTCTCTTTATAATCAACCGTTAAGGGGAAGAAATCTTGCCCTTCTTTCATGAAGGTAGCGCTCACAGCACTTGCCATCACAACAGTATCAGCACAGCTAACAATAACAGCACCATCGGCTAGTTTTGCAATTTTTCCCGATTCAAACGTAATGGGGGAACGACCGACCGAAGCGGTAACTTTATAATGAGACATAGAATTGGTGGCGTTGTACAACAACGCCGTAAAGGGTGAAGAGTAAAGGGTAAAGAGTCCTGAGGCACAATTTTCTAAGATAACTTACCCTAGAGAAGAGTAAGGCAAAGCAATCCAAAGGAGTTAGGTTTGAACTAAACCATCTCAATTGACTGTAGATTACTCTAAAATTGCTGACGCCTAAATTTACTTACGCAGCTGAAGTTTCTGAATGATCGCTTGATAGCGCTCATTAGCTTTTTTCTTTAAGTAATCAAGAAGACTGCGGCGTTGCGCCACAAGAGCTAACAGCCCACGCCGTGAGGAATGGTCTTTAGCATGAAGCTTTAGATGCTCCGTAAGGGTCGTAATTCGTTGAGTTAAGAGTGCGATTTGAACATCAGCACTACCGGTGTCTGTTTCATGCAGCCGAAGTGCTGCGATTTCTGTATTTTCAGTTATCATCATATTTTTTGTAGCCCAACAAGGTCTCACAGAAAGGCCGACTTGGCAAGTTTAAAAAATTGTAAAACACTCTTTACCCTTTACCCTTTACCCTTTACTTTCACTTTTTTTCTTATGGATACTCTCGAAATTTCTAAAGCTTACACTCCAGCTGATGTTGAACCAACATGGTACCGCCGTTGGTGCGATACAGAATGTTTTCATGCTAATGCTCAATCAACAGCTCCTGCTTATTCGATTGTCATTCCTCCTCCTAATGTCACCGGCGTTCTAACGCTTGGCCATGTTCTTAATAATACCCTTCAAGATATCCTTGCACGTCGCGCTCGTCAGATGGGTTATGAAGTCCTTTGGCTTCCTGGTACCGATCATGCTGGCATTGCTACCCAAACCGTCGTGGAACGACAATTGCGCAAGGAAGAGAAAAAAACACGCCATGATCTAGGACGATCTTCTTTTATAGAACGTGTCTGGGCATGGAAAGAGAAGCATGGAGGCATTATTATCGAACAACTCAAACGTCTTGGCTGTTCGTGTGATTGGGAGCGAGAACGTTTCACTATGGATGAAGCGTACGCCAAAAAAGTTCAAGAAACCTTTGTTGATCTTTACAAAAAAGGTCTCATCTACCGTGGCAAGCGTATGGTCAATTGGTGCCCTGTTTCTCTCACGGCGCTCAGTGACGAAGAGGTTATCCCTAAAAAACAGAAGAGCATTCTCTATTATTTCAAACTTGAAGTTGTTGAGGAACCTGGTTCTTGGCTTGAGGTTGCCACGACACGCCCTGAAACCATTCCAGGTGATGTCGCTCTTGCTGTGAATCCAACGGACCCTCGCTATGCTCGTTTCATTGGCAAACATGTGCGTCGTCCTCTCCCGTTAGAATCAACAGTAGAGATTCCTATTATTGGCGACAGTGCGGTTGATCCTAGTTTTGGTACAGGCATTTTGAAAATTACTCCTGCCCATGATCAAGTCGATTATGAGATTGGCTTGCGCCATCAACTCCCCATTGTTGATGTCTTAAACCCTAACGGAACCCTCAATGAATTTGCTGGCAATGACTTCGAAGGGCTTGATCGTTTTGAAGCTCGCATTAAGGCTGCAGAACGCTTGAGAGAACTAGGCATTCTCACGAAAGAAGAAGCTCATGAAAACAATGTTGGCTTTAGCGAGCGGGCTGATGTTCCCATCGAACCACGACTCAGTGAACAATGGTTCTTACGCTATCCTAAAACTGTAGAAGCTCGTGCGGCTGTTCACAACCGACTCATTCGTTTCTTTCCTGAGCGTTGGGAAAAAGTGTACGACCATTGGCTCGAAACAATCCAAGATTGGTGTATTAGTCGTCAGCTTTGGTGGGGACATCAGATACCAGTATGGTATAGCGCCGATCGAGAAGAAATGAAAGTTCAACTCGCTTCTCCTGGAGAAGGATGGCACCAAGACCCTGATGTACTTGACACTTGGTTCTCTTCTTGGCTTTGGGCTCATGAGACCATGGATGAAGCGACATGCAAAAAATTCTATCCTACGAGTGTCCTTGTGACTGGGCCTGATATTATCTTCTTTTGGGTAGCTAGAATGATTATGGCAGGATTAGAATACACCGGAAAACTTCCTTTTCGTGATGTCTATTTTACCGGAATTATCCGTGACAAAACTGGGCGTAAAATGTCCAAAAGCCTTGGTAATTCGCCTGACCCTCTTGACTTAATCGCTAAGTATGGAGCCGATGGCCTGCGTTTTGGGATCATTCGTATTGCTCCGAACGGCCAAGATATTCGCTTTGATGAGAAGCAGATTGAAGAAGGACGTAATTTTGCCAATAAGCTCTGGAATGCTGCACGTTTCCGTGAAATGCAGGGAACAAGTGTTGCAGCACCCGACCTCTCTCAATATGAACTCCCTGATATCGCTATCACCTTGCTCTCTCAATTCGATACAATGCATACCGCGCTACGCACTGCATATGACGACTATCGATTTCAAGAAATAGCCAGCCTCCTCTATCACTTTTTTTGGAATGATTATTGCGATTGGTTTGTGGAGGCGGCAAAACCAACTCTTTATGGTAATGATGAAAATTTGAAGAAAGCTTTATTAGCAACAATGGATTTTGTTCTCTCAGGATTTCTTCGACTCCTTCATCCTTTGATGCCTCACCTTACTGAAGAGCTTTGGACACGTTTTGGGTTTATAGCCGCCTCAGCCAGCCCTAATCGCCCTCCCTTTCTTCTCTACACGCAGCCACCCGAAGAACAATCGCTCCCTCATCTGAATAAGGACCGCATTGTTCGAGCTCAACAAGCCACGGAATCTCTCTATGCTGCGATTCATGCCGCGCGTAACCTTCGAGGAGAATTTAAAATCCAGGCTAAACAACCAGTCAATTTTCTCATTACACTAAAAGACGCCCTCTCTCCTTGGAGTGATTCAGAACAACTGATATTTTTAGCACTTGCTCGAGGAAAAGAACTTCAATTTATTGAAACTAACCCTCCCAAAGGAAGCGCTTCAGTTATTACAAATCTTGGCTCGATCACAATTCCTCTCGAAGGATTAATTGATCCCGATGCCGAACGCAAACGTCTCCACGATGAAATCAAGAACGTTGAAAAGGAACTCAGCAAGGTAAGAGAAAAACTCGATAACCCCTCTTTTATTGAGCGTGTTCCAACAGCTGTTCTTGTGGAACATCAAGAACGAGAAGTGCGCTGGAAAGAACATCTCAAAACACTCCAAAGCAGACTGGAGAGTTAGCCCCCCCAAGCTATAACGTTCCTTTCCCACAGAGTCTTCTCATTCTCTGCTTTGACAAGTTCGGCTTCCCACCATTCTTTTGCTGTTGGGCTAGCATGATCTCGACTTGCTTGATAGATGTCTATAGTTTCTTGCCACGCTTTTACTACCTCTACTGCCTTTTCTTGTGCTTTCCTCCAGAAAAAGATCTCCTCGGAATCACCAAGATGAGCTACAGCTTGTTCACGAGCTATTTCAGCGAGACTGGCTATTTTATTAGCCTCATACCATGATACCTTGCCTGCCCAAGAAGTCTGCATATTTTCTATCTCAGCAAGATAACTCTCCCACCAGTCCTTGTTCTTTTCAGTAGCTTGATCTCGTCCATCGGTATAAATCTTTCTTGCTTTTTCCCAAGCGATTACTACTTCCTTTGCCTTCTCTTTCATTTCCTCCCACAAAGAAATCTGCTCAGCGCAAACGGGACTGTTAATAACTTGATCACAAGCCGCTGCAGTTATTGCTACTGCTTTACTAGCCTCGTTCCATTGCACTCGAGCAGCCCAGCTATTTCTTAAGTCTTCTACTGTTTCAAGGTGAGCAATCCACCACGCTTTTAATTCTGAGGGAACTAAATCACGACCTTCTTGATAAACCTCAACTGTTTTCTTCCAGGTCTCAAGAGTTTCCAATGCCTTTTCTATTGCTTCGCTCCATTGTTGTGCTTTATCAGCTACAGTAGCCTCTGAGATTTTATTCATAGCTATTAAAGCAATGCAGGTTGCTTTGGTGGCTTCATATCCTTGTGCTTTGGCAATCCACTGAGCCTTTTCATACTCCAACTCTTTCGAATGAGTAATCCACCAATCTTGAAACTCTTTAGCAACTTGCTCGCATTCATTTTTACAAAATTCACCCATTTCCCCTAAGACTCTTACTACATCTAATGCCTTCTGCCTCGCTTCCTCCCATAAAGGAACTTGCTCAACAGCAACAAAATGATCTTTCGCCTTATCACCAGCTAACATAGCAATATTACCGGCTTTATTGACCTCTCTATGTTGCACTCTAAAAGCCCATTGATTCTTTACATTCTCTACTGCTTTTAGGTTGACTCTCCACCTCTCTTTAAATTTTTCAGGAGCTTGATCACAACGCTCTCGACAAACTCCTACTGTTTTCTCCCAGACTCTAACTACTTCTAAGGCCTTATCTTTCGCTGCACTCCACAAGGAAATTTTTTCGATATTAACAGGATGATTAGAAGCCTTTTCTAGAGCCCCCTCAGCACTGACAGCTACTTGATTGCCCTCACTCCATTGCGCTCTTGCAATCCAGAGATTTTTTTCTTCTTCCATTTTCTCAAGCTCTATAACCCATTCATTTTTTAATATCAAGGAAGCTTGATCACAACTCTGTCGATATGCTTGTTCTATTGCTCCAAAAATCTTTACTACTTCTAACGCCTTTTCTTTTGCATCATTCCACAAAAAAATTCGCTCGATTCCACCAGAATGATTGGCCTTATCAAAAGCAATCTGAGCTGTGTCATCTACCTCCTTGGCCTCGCATCCTAAAGAAGCTACCTTGGCTCGAAATAGATTCTTTTCATTTTCTATTTTAGCAAGGTAAGTTATTTCAATATCAGAAAGCCTTTCTCTCTCTTTTTTAAAAGCTTCCAAAGCTGTCTTCTCACTCTCAACAAGAAGGTTCATTCTTTGCACTATTTTCTGATGATCATCAGCCCAATCATCATCACAAGCAAACCCAACCTTAGCTTCCACGGTTTGTTGATCTGCAATAGCTCTGACAACCCTTGCTTCCCATGCTTTCTCAGCTCCAGGAATATTTTTTCTTGCGGCTACTAAAGCATCATTCTCCGCAGTCTTTGCATATTCTTTCAAGGCGCTCTTTTCGAGCCTATCAACTTCTTCATAGAGAATCTTAGCCTCACCACGAGTGGCCACATCATCACTATGACGATATTTAGCTTGAGCCCCCGCCCTCGCTATATCAACTATACCAAACCCATCCACAAGCTCCATTGCACTCTTCATTAAGAGGTCCATTTCATAATGTTTCGCCTCTCGAGCTATTCTCTCTTCTTTCTCTTCGTTAGTCTCACTACTTTTCTTAGATTGCTTTTGTATTTCTTCTTTAAGAGCAATCACAGCTCGATCGCTTTCTTTAAGTTTTTGTTGAGCTAACGTGATCGCTTCTTTGCCTTGCCGCTGGGCAGTAAGCACGCTTTCTTCATTGCCTGCTAAAAGAGACCATTTCTTTTCAGCTTCCTTAGCTGCTGTTTGAGTCTCTTTCACTTTTTTATCGAACCCATCATACTCTTGATGCCAGGACTCATCATCTTGCTGAGGTATCTCAAGAATTTTTTTTAAATTTGTTTTGACCTCTTGAACTCCTTGTAACAGTTGATCAGCTTTTTTTCTAGCTTCCCAACGCATGAGATTAGCATCCCAATCTTTTTCCAT
Organism: Chthoniobacterales bacterium; assembly: GCA_035287205.1. Classification (GTDB taxonomy): domain Bacteria; phylum Verrucomicrobiota; class Verrucomicrobiia; order Chthoniobacterales; family UBA6821; genus CAIWMF01. Next base: position 13,856 of record DATEBV010000348.1, read on the forward strand.
TCGAGTAACACTCTCCTTTTCTCTTTTAATTTTACATTGCTCTTTCCATGCAGCCATAGCCTTCCTATCCTCTTTTTTCCAAGCATTCAAAAGCGCTTGATTTTGAGAGCAAACGTCTCCTCTATCCGCTATCCTTTCCTTATCAGCTTTCCCTACCAAGTGAGCCCATTCTTCTTCTGCTTGCTTCATCTGAATACGAGCACTATGAAGCGCAAAAACAGCAACACTATTATATTTAGGCTTTTTCTGAGAACGATACATATCACCACAGAATCTTTGAAAAACCTTCGAATTTTCAGGATTTTCTCGTTTAAGCTCTGTTACCTTGTTGCTCAATGTATCAGCATATTCTCTTGCCTTCCAACGAGCACAATCAGTTTCAGTAGGTTCTATGATCCGAGGAATAATAATTTTCTCAGCTATTGGGCTCGGCGCGATTGTACTTACACCATTGCATTCTTCTTTGTTTTTAAAGGACAAGTCCGCTTCTCCTTGCATTGTATTAACTAGTGCTGTTGCAGCGGAGATGTCTTCTGATGATCTTATTGTACTCGTTAAACCCTGAGAAAATGCTACTGCATTCTCTAAAACACCCGATTGCACCATACTTTCGGCACTTTGCAGAAAATTATTGCCTGCCTCAAAAAAACTATCCCCCTCTTTTTCTCTCCCTTCGTTATAAGCCTGGGAAGATTGCTGATACTGCTCTACAGCACACTCTGCTGTTTCCGCTACTGCTGCATATTCACCTGCATCCTCACAAACCTCTTTAAGCACTAAAGCGCATCGAGAGACTCCTTTTTCTAGAGCTTTTCTTTTCCCTGCAAGAGCTCTACTTACCTGCGCCTCCACTTCTAATTTACTTCCCTCAAACATTGGCAATGGAAGTCCCATTAGGGAAACAGGGGCAAGAAAAGAAGCGACAAGAAGCAATAACAGGCAGAACTTAATGTTTATCATTAGCATTTAAAATAAAAAACAATTTAGCATTACTTTCAGCCAATTGTTGGCTATTTTTTCTCAATGAGCTTTATTCCGTCTTCAATCCCTCTCGATCGTCTTTTTATTTTCATCATGGCAGGCGGAAGTGGCGAGCGCTTTTGGCCACTAAGTCGTACGCGCACTCCTAAACATCTTCTCCAGTTACTTGGAGAAAAGACCCTCTTGGAACAAACCCTACGTCGTTTTGAAGGAATCGTACCTCCTGAGCGCATCTTTGTACTTACCAATAGTGCTCAACGTGAAACCACTCTCGAGGCTATCCCCTTTCACCCTCAACAAAACATTATTGCTGAACCTGCCAAACGCGATACAGCACCTGCCGCAGCTCTTGCTACGGCACTAGCTTTACGCCAGCACCCAGAAGCACTCGTAGCTCTTTTTCCTGCAGATGCAATGATCCATGATATAGAAACCTTCCGTTCTCAAATTATGGAAGCGGTTGCCATGGCCGCAAGAAATTCTGCCCTCCTCACTTTTTCTATTAAACCAAGTTATCCCGCTACGGGATTTGGTTACCTTTATCTTGGAGAGAAAATATCGACCAACAATAAAGAAAAAACTTTCTTTCGCCATGTTGCAAAATTTGTCGAAAAACCTCCCTTGCCTAAAGCTCAACAATTCTTCATCAGTGGTCATCACGGCTGGAATGGAGGAATGTTCCTTTGGCAAGCCACCTCCTTTCTTACAGAATGCGAGCGTCAACAACCAGCGTTAGCAAGTTTTATTAAAGCTCTTGCAGAAACACCCACTCCTGAAGAATTCATCCATCAAAATTTCCCAACTTTGCCAAAAATATCCATCGACTACGCCATCATGGAACAAGCAAAGCAAGTGGTCGCTGCCATTGCAGAATTTGATTGGGATGACGTAGGCAGCTGGACTTCTTTACCTAAGCACTTAGGAATCGATGCCCAAGGAAATACGGTACGATCCTCAGCTAACTCCATCATCATCCACGAGGCAATAAACAATGTTGTTGTTTCTGAAGGTAAAATGATTGCTCTCTGTGGCGTTCAAGACTTAATTATCGTCCAAACAGGAGATTCTATCCTTATCTGTCATCGCGATGCTGTTGAAAAGATTAAACAGTTACCATTGCCGGACAATCTAAAGTAACTCCCAAGGCATTGCCTTGAGAGTTGGGAGATAGCAGATAGAAGATGGAAGATCGGGTCGAGGCCTGCTAAAGCAGGCAAATAGTGATATTTTGCCGAAGGCCTAACCTCCTATCTTCTATCTTCTATCTTCTATCTCCCAACTTCTACTTTTCAACCTACTGGTTGAAGAGTTTTGTCCCCTTAGCCTCATTCCATGTTTTGAATTGAGCAGGGGTAAGCACCTTCATCATCATAGCAGCATGTTGCTGACGATTTTTTCTAAGAGCCATGACATGCTGATGATAACTCAACTTTCCTTGATCAGCTTGGAGATTAATAGCAAGAGCAGCTTTATGAGAGTCTTGAGCAATCTGTGTTATTTTCTTTTTCTGCTGATCGGTTAGCCCTAGGTATTTTTGTTCTGAAGGTGATGTGAGAAGCGTTCCCCCAAGAAGTTGACGCTCTACCTGACGAAGACGTCCTTTCTGAGTAGCATTGAGTACGGCTAAAGCTCGATTGTTATAGTTGACCGAAAGATCATCTAAATTGACTTGCGCCTGAGCAAGAGCAGAAGAGCTATTGCGTCCTGCTTGAGTAATTCTTCGTGCGGCAGCACGATAATCATTACGTAGTCCTGAAACAATACTCTTTTGAAGCGAGGTAAGATGAAGATCCTTACTCACACGCTCTAAACTAATCAAAATAGGAAGTGACCCTGGATTTTCCTTTGTCGAAGGAACAGGAGCCGCAGAAGTCGTAGAAGTTGCGAAAGCCTCCTGAGGCAATGACAATGCTACGAAGCCTGCGATGAATACTGCTGTAGTGCGGTGCATTAATTTCATAGTTTGATATTGAGTTAATAAGAATGCAGAAAATGTTGCCGATAAAAAGGTCTTTAGGCAATCTTTGAATAATAAATTTTTAAAAAAACCGATTTGACTCCTAAGCAAACCTTCACTAATCTCATCACCCGCCTTGTATGGCTTAACCCGAATATTTCATACTAATCTACTGCGAAAGTCGGGAAGACCGATGAATGCAGCGTTAGGTTCCGGTTTTGGCTTGGACAGTATGTACTCATACAGCCCTGCGCCAAAATCCTCACCTGCCTTGCCTCATTAGCCTTCGCAACTTTCTCGTCACGATCAGTATGAAATACTAGGGTTAAGTAAATATACTTATCGCTATTGACCTGCTTTAGCAGGCCTCGACCCCATCTTCCATCTTCCATCTTCTATCTCCCAACTACCAATGGTACGTTGGTAGTTACCTACCGTGTCTAAAAAACTTACCTACGTTCTTATTACTCACACAGCGCTTCACAAAGCTCGCACAGGAAATATTCTAGCTCGCCTTCTCTCTCGCTCTGGCCTTGATCTTTTAGCGGGCCGCATCCTGAACCCAAGCAACAAACTCTCTGAAGGCCTTGCGGCAAGCTTTAGCAGTCAAACGCTCACAGCAGATTATCTGCGTGACAAGATGACAGGAGCTCATACTTTAGCACTTCTTTTTTATGGGGATGATGCTGTCGCTAAAATTGCTTCTATTGTCGGTGATGATGAAACAATGAATGGACGCGGAGAAACCTTACGCGATAGTTATGGTGATCTTGTAAGAAAAGGCAATGAAGTCGTTTATTTTGAACCAGGTGTTATAGCTCCTCTCAATGAAGAACAATCTGTTAAAGGACTCTCTCTCTTAGCCGAGTTTTCAGAAACTGACGGTGGTATTCTTGATGCTTCAGAAAGTTTTCCTGCAGGAACGCCTCTTGAAAAAACACTTGTCCTCATTAAGCCTGATAACTTCCACTTTCCTAACATGCGTCCAGGTGGGGTCATGGATCTTTTTGCTCGCACTGGCCTAGCTCTTGTTGGATTTAAAGTTCATCACATGAGCGTTGCTCAGGCCAAAGAATTTTATGGGCCTGTTCTTGATGTCTTAGTAGCCAAGCTTCCTGATGGTCATGCTCATTGGGAATCGATTATCTCTTTCATGGCAGGAGCACGTCCTTCAGAATGTCCTGAAGAACACCATGCTCTTCCTGGCAGCAAGTGTTGCATTGCCCTTATCTACCAAGGAATTGATGCTGTTGCTAAAATTCGTGAAGCCCTTGGCGCTACCAATCCAGAAAAAGCTTGTCATGGTACCATTCGTAAAGAATTTGGCCAAGACATCATGGTAAATGCAGCCCATGCTTCGGATGCTCTTGAGAGTGTTGTTCGTGAAACTGCTATCATCAATATCGATGAAAATAATTTTAAATCGGTCATCCTTTCCAAAGTAGACTTTGAAAAGTAGTTCTTAGTTGCTATACTGCGCGGAGTCAATTTTTGATGTTTTTACATACCCTTTTTAACTCTAGCAGCGCTGTCATCGCTTACGTTATGTTTACATAACGCCTTACTTTAACCCTTCAACCCTTTAAATTTTAACATTACTAAGATTCAAACCTTAGTAATTACACTATTCGACTCTATGGAACTCGCACCTCGCACCTCTCAAATGGCACCTTCTCTTACGCTTTCAATCGAAAGCAAAGCTAAAACCCTTCGCGATGAAGGAGTCGACATCTGCAGCTTTGCTGCCGGAGAACCTGATTTTGATACTCCTGATCATATCAAGGCTGCAGCAGTACAGGCCCTGGAGGAAAATTTTACCAAGTACACACCAAGCTCAGGAATACTCGAGCTACGTGAAGCCATTGCCAATAAATTCAAACAGGAAAATAACATTGATTATCAATCCAGTGAAATCATCGTTAGTAATGGTGCAAAGCAGAGCTGCTTTGATGCCATCATGGCTTGTGTCAGCGCAGGCGATGAAGTTATTATTCCTGCTCCGTATTGGTTAAGCTATCCTGAAATGGTACGCCTTGCTGGTGCTGAACCGATCATTGTTCCCACCACCCAAGCAAATAACTGGAAGATAACCGCACAAGAGTTTTCCAATGCGATGTCTCCACGGACTAAGATGATCATTCTTAATTCTCCAGGCAACCCTACAGGGTCTGTTTATACAGAAGAAGAACTTCGTGCTATCCTCGAAGTCGCTGTCGAAGAAGAAATCATGATTCTTTCTGATGAAATCTATGAAAAACTCATCTACGATGATACCAAGCACATCAGTATTGCCTCCCTTTCTCCTGAAGCGCGCGATCTAACCATCACTGTTAATGGCTTTAGTAAAGCTTATGCCATGACGGGATGGCGCCTTGGTTACCTTGGTGCTCCAACGGCTATTGCTCAAGCTATCGATGCAATGCAGAGTCACATGACTTCAGGACCTTGTTCTTTTTCACAAAAAGGAGCTTTGGCAGCTATCACAGGCAACCAACAATGTGTTACTGATATGCAAGAAGAGTTTAATATTCGTCGTGAATATATGTTCAACCGTGTGAGCAAAATCCATAATCTCTCTGCAGTAAAACCTGAAGGTGCTTTTTATATCTTGGTTAATATTGCTAAGCTAGGTATGTCCTCTGCTAATTTTGCAGATCGTCTCTTAAGCAAAGCCAATGTTGCTGTTATCCCTGGCATCGCTTTTGGCAATGATAAAACCATTCGCTTAAGCTATGCTGCAGGTATGGACGTTATTAAAACAGGCCTCGATCGTCTTGAGGATTTTTGTAAGACGCTCTAAGCAGGATACAGGCTGCAGGGAACAGCTTGCAGGTGTTATCACTCTGCAATAAGTTAATATCCTCATCAACACTACCAAGGCCCCTACCTTGGTAGTTATGCTTTCTTCACTCTTGAATCTTTTCTGATAAAGAATCCAATGGTTTAGAAAAGCTCTATATAACTGGACTTTGGCCATTTTTATTAAAGTCTGTAAAAAGTGAGGACTTCCCAAAATTATTTTTAAAAATACTTCTGCTCTAACAAATCAGCTGATATCCACTAAAAAAATGGCCAAAGTCCAGTATAAGCAAAATAATTTTTGATTAAAATGGCTTGCTCCCTGTCACCTGCCACCTCTCACCTCTCACCTGCAGCTCCTTGCCTCTCTTCTTTCATTAAGGAGCGAACCAAGCTTATTGAGACTGCCCTACGCCACGCTTTACCTCCTTCCATGGTAAAGCCTATAATGCTTCATCAAGCGATGCGTTATAGCCTTTTTGCTGGTGGCAAACGCCTGCGGCCTCTTCTCTGCCTTGCAGCAGCCGAGGCTTGTTCCTCTCTAACAGATAACATCAAACGTGCCATGCCTGTGGCCTGTGCCCTTGAATGCCTTCATACATACTCGCTTATTCATGATGACCTCCCTGCCATGGATAATGATGATCTACGTCGTGGCAAACCAACATCACATAAAGTCTTTGGTGAAGGTGTTGCTATTCTTACAGGTGATGCCTTGTTGACAAAAAGTTTTGAGCTCATAACTCATGTAACGCCTACACCACGCTATCCACTCCAAGTTTTCTTCAAAGAAATGGCTGAAGCAGCGGGTAGTCGTCAGCTGATTGCGGGTCAAGTAGCAGATCTTCATGCTGAAGGGAAAAAGTTATCCCTCCCTGAAGTACGTTTTATTCATCAGAGAAAAACAGCAGCTCTGATTCTACTCTCGCTTCGCCTCGGCGCAATGACCGCCAATGCTTCTCCCAAACAACTAGAAGCATTAACTAAATTTGGTTCTTCCCTTGGCCTCGCTTTCCAAATTATGGATGATATTCTCGATGTTACTCAATCGAGTGCTCAGCTTGGAAAAAGCGCAGGAAAAGATCTCTCTGCCCTCAAAGCAACTTATCCTGCTGTCATAGGCCTACCAGCTGCCATGCGTGAAGCCTCACGACTAACAACTGCTGCTGATAAAGCGCTGCTGCCACTGGGTTCTCAAGGAAAATTTTTAGCTCTTTTTGCTAAAGAGCTTTTAACAAGGACAAGCTAGGCTCTAATGTGACTACCAACGTCACGGTAACAAGCAGAAGGAATAGCCACAAAAAAACACAAAAAAAGAAACTTGGCGATGAACTTGATTGATTAGTTAACCTAAGCTGTTTCGCCGCTATTGGTACTCTATATTGAAACAGGAATCAATTCCTACCCCTTCTTATTTTTTACGATAGTGAACATTCTTTATCTTGAGTTCTTAAATTCCTTAAAGAATTTTTATAAAAATTCTTTTTTTGTGCTCTGATTCTTTGTGTTTCTTTGTGTTCTTTTGTGGCTATTTTCTTCTTAGTATTACTTCAGTTCAGCTTGGGCCTACTAATTCGGAATAAGTTTTTGGAGAGTGATGATAATAGCACCATCAGCAGAATAGGTAGTCATCCCAAAATCACCAATAATAGCAAGAGAACTATTATTGAGATAATAAGAAGACGTCTCCATCGTAGCATTATTTTTTATCTGATCAGGGATTCCTTTAAAAGGCGTGAAGAGAATAGCATTATCCTTTCCCTCTTCATACTTTGCCAAATAACTAGAAGTGGTTTTAGTAGGCGTATCACTGCTCGATTTCTCTACGGTGAGCGTGCCATCTCCTATGATTTGAAGAAGGTCTGTATCAACACCTGACTCTTCAATGGCCATAGCTGCATTCTCAATAGAGATTTCTGGCAAGACACTCTCGTTTATATCTCCTTGAGTCGCTGCACCTGAACTGACAGTACTATTAGCAAGAGGCGTTACCTTTGTTGATTGAGCTAAGACTCTATCAGAAAAGAGAAGTACTGATAAAAAGGCAACACAAGAGAGGCTCTTAATAAGTTTTTTTTGAAATGACATAAAAGGTAACGGCCAAGTTAGAAACTTTAGTCGCATTAAAAGTTGAAAGGTTGACAGAACGATTTTACTCCCGCTTGATATACTATATATAACAAAGAAGAGACGTCTAAAAGTAGCACACTAGAATTCCTCCGTCAAATGCAACTAGAGTTCGAAAGTAAACCAGTTTTGAAAATGGATTTTTTTTATTTGGCACCTGACTTAGCTACAGAAATGTAATGAGTAAAGGGTAAAGGGTTTATTTTCAAACTCTAAAATGACACAGGACTAATTCACCGAAATGCATAAACATGGATGAAAGAGGATGAAAGAGATAAATACAGGGAGAAGCTGATTAATGAAAAAAGTTTTTTTGAGGCACTTTGCCATCATCTATTATTTATTAAATTTCAACCTATTATTCCGTTGGGAGAATTAGCCCTGAAAATGACAACTGGATTGCAAGTGTTGTCCATTTTACCAACGTCACTTTATTTCTCAAAAATAAAGTGACGTTGGTAGTCAAATAAGCTCCAGATATCCTTGAACACTCTGTTCCAAAGTAAAAGGTTCTAACATCTCCTCAGTAATAGCAACGGGATGACTTAAAACATGTCGAATAGTTTCTGCAAGCGCTGAAGGAGTGAGCGCACAGAGCCCTTGAGCTAGAGGTCCTTGAAGGATTTCTGCTGGACCATAAGGACAATTGGTACTAATAACCTGTGTACCACAAGCAAGAGCCTCCACAAGCACATTAGGCAATCCTTCATAATCAGAACTTAAGAGAAGAGCCTCCGCAGCACGCATGGTAAGATAAGGATTTTCAATAAACCCATGGATCACGAGTTGATGAGAAATTTCCAGGTTCTTTGCCTGTTCTTCAAGAGAAGCTTTTTCCTCTTCGGTTCCTTGACCTAATAAAATGAGCTTCCCTTGATAACCACTCATTTTAAAAGCCTCTAAGAGACGATCATGACGCTTCTGCGAATTAAAACGACCCACATGAAGAAGAAAACGCTCTCCTTCGAAGGGAGATTGTGCACAAGCTTGAGCACGAACATGTGAAAGATTAATGGGATTATAAATAGTCGTCATCCTGGCAGGTCGGATCCCTACAGCAAGCACATCCTCTTGAAGTGCTCTAGAAACCGTAATGATTTTTCGGCCAGAATAAGTTTTCACCAGCTGACGCCGTTTAAAAAAACGTCTTAATCCACTTTTATTTTTAAGCTCACCAGCCGTTAGCGCGCAATGAAGGCAGAGCCATGCATCACGCAGCTTCTCTGAGGCAACAACAATACGATCCGTCTTGGGAAGATGCGATACTGCCAAATCAATTTTTTGCTCACCTATATTTTCCAAAAGAGCCTGATCCAAAAGACGAGCACGTCTCTGAATTTCCGTCTGACGCCACAGAGGACCTCGGTAGGTATCTTCAATTAGGAAATAGCGCACTCCTTGAGGAAGAGGATAGGCTTTCTCTCGACGCAAGGAGGCTATTATGACGTCATGGCCTTTCTTAACCATGGCTTCTGCGAGCGTTAAGACAATCTTTTCGGCACCACCCCCTGAGAGCCCATCGATAATAAAGAGGATAGTTTTACAAATCATCTGTCAAAAAATAGCCACAAAAGAACACAAAGAACCAGAACACAAAAAAAGAATTTTTATAAACTGGATTCTGGCCATTTTTTTTAGTGGATATGAGCTGTTTTGTTAGAGCAGAAGTATTTAAAAAAATACTTTATGAAACCAGGAATAAGGATCGATAGTCTCCTGGATTCCCGCGTCCGCGGGAATGACGGTTAAGGGGTATCGGCTGTTTTTCTGAAATTACCCATTCTATTTTTTGATGATCTGAAAAACTAATCAATCAAGTTCATCGTTAAGTTTCTTTTTTTTGTGTTTTTTTGTGTTCTTTTGTGGCTATTACTTTTTCGATAGCAGCTATTACAGGAGCAACAGGGATATTGCTAAGATAACGATGGGAAGTACTTGTATCCACGGCATCAGGATCGATTAAAGAACCATAATCACGTGCATTGATAAGATGATAACATGTCCGCCAAGGATGCCATTCATTCACTTTGCTAGGACCAAAGAGAGCTACAGTATCTTTTTGTAACATTGCTGCCATATGCATTGGCACGGAATCAACACCTACAAATAATCGCGCTCCCTCAATAAGGGCAGCCAGCTGTTGAAGCGTTAATTGCCCCGCTAACGAAATAATGCGTGAAGAATTAGAACCTGTCTTAGAACCTCTATTCATGGTCGCTGAGGCTGATGAAGAACAAGGAGTCGACGGCGCACAGAAGTTGAGTGTACAGAAGCTACTCGATGCTTCGAGCACCGGCGCGACGAAGTTATTCGCAGCTTCAGTAGAGCATGAATACAGGTTCTTAGTTTTTTGAAGAATAGAATCAACGAGCTTCATCTCCTCCTCTTCTGGAGAAGAAGTAATGATAACAGGCCATCCTTGATCAGCAAAATATTGAATCACTTCAGCAAAACGATCGTCTTCCCAACATTTAAAAAACCATCGCGATGCTGGATGCACCACAAGATAAGGGAGTGGTTCGTCGTTCGTATTTTTTTCTTCTCGAATCCTATCAAAAAAAGGATCCAAGAGATTCTTAACAACCTGACGATCATGTTCATTGATCACCAATCGTCCTACGACTTCTTCGTTAGAAAAATCCATTCCTAGCGAAATGAGCGATTGTACATTTTGTTCTACCGTATGCCTCGTATTGCTGGTAAATAACGGAGCAAGGCGGGTAAAGCAGGAACGCCATAAAAAATTACGCCTCTTAGGATAGTCAATCCCAACGGCCTCTTTGTGAGCAAGAAACTTACTAAAAAATGCTCCTTGCATCTGATCGGAAAGATGGATCACCCAGTCATATTTCCGCAAAGAGAGTTCTTTCAAGAGGCATCCTTGTTGATAATACTTACGCCATCTTTTTGTTTTTCGATTAAGACTCCAGATCTTATCGATATCAGGATTCCCCTCTAAAAGTGCCTCTGTCCCTTCATAGACAAGCATGTCGATGGAACACTCTGGAAAATGAGCTTTGAGGATCCTTGCTACAGGCGTCGTCAATAAAACATCACCATGATGTCGCAATTTAATGATTAAAACAGAATTGGGATTAACCACAAAGGAATGAAAGCAAGAAGGAGCAGAGAAGAGAAGAAATTAACCACAAAAGAACACAAAGGAACACAAAAAAAGAGACCTTTCGGTAAGCTTTACTGATTAATATATTTGTTTGGTTTGACTTACACAGTCTATGTTTACTGAACTGATAATTCAACAATTAGTCATAAGGAGGACAGGTAAAAAACTTTTCTAGCGCTCCCAATTTTTCTGTAGATTTTCTTTTTTTGTGTCCTTTTGTGTTCTTTTGTGTTCTTTTGTGGCTAATTTCTTTTATATATATTGGTTGCACGAAAGCACCAACGAGAAAGTTCGTTCATAGCTTGGTAGGGATACGTCGTTAAATAGCGCCTCCAAGAAGAAAGTTTTGGTTTCGAATTTCCTTGAATAGCACTTTGAAATTGCTCTTCGGTTTGTGAAATGGGAAAAGGTTTTACTGAAAGCGCTCTAAGTCCAAAAAACCATTCGCGATCAATCGCATGATCCCATGGCAACCACATAGGAAGAAGTTTCTTGACCAATACTTGCGCTGCTTTGCGATCAATGAGATAAGCTCCTGCCCCCTTGAGACGCCCCATCTGTACGGTAAGCTCGTAAGCATCGGTTAGTTTTTTTACAACAAGTGGCTTGCCTGGATGAAGACCCGTCAGCCGAAGAATATTCCAGGAAGAAGAAGCCTTGATGGCTTCCTCCAAGAGAAGTTCAAAATCAGGTTTTAAAAAGACATCATCCTCACAAATCAAGCCATACTCTTCTTGTGTTTCTAAAAAAGTGTTCATCGCTTTAATATGACTTAAATAACAAGCAACTTCATAAATATTGGTGGCCCTCCCATGAAATAAATGAAATCGGCGTTCATCAAAATCATTACAAGGAAGCGATAGCTCTTTCCCATCGACGGCGGACACACGACAAGGCTCTATCTTCGTTGTTTCAAATGATTGCTTCATATGAGCCCATCGCTCTGGGGCTCGGTCAAGATTGATAATATAAGCACGCATGGAAAAAAGGCTAAAGGATGAAGAGTAAGAGATCACCCAATTATTAATATACTATTAATTGGGAGATCAGTTCGCAGTTCGTAGTAGTTTCAGTTCGTTAAATTCATTTGTAACGTACTTTCAGTGTGATTTCTAAAATTTATTTTGAGTTCTGTTTTGTTGATATCTATTTTTTGAAAATACCGTTTGTTATGCGTAAGTTATTTATTAGGCCGTGCCTAACTAGAGTCTATCTTAGAGTGAATGATTTTTGAATAGATCCTTGTAAACATTGAAACTAAAAGCATCTCCTTTTTCTTTCCCTTCTAATATATAAATTTTAGCTCGCCGAAGATGATATTGAGCAATCTCTTGAAAAGCTTCCAAATTTTCTACGTCACGTGAGTCACATGATTTTCTTTCGTTAAACACGGTGTTAAACGCTGCTGATGCCTGGAGAGCGCTCTTTGCTGCCTTTGAAAAATTTCCTGCCTGCGAGCTATTTCCATTAACAAAGGCTTGAACGGCTTGAAGGTGATATTGAACTCCTTGCTCAAGAACTTGCAATGCTTCTACGTCACCTAAGTTTTTGTATTCAGATACTTTCTCAAGAGCTCTTGATGCATTAGCGGCGCTCTCTGCTGCTCTTGAAAAATTCTGGTTATAATCTCCCTCTACTATTGCTTGTAATGCACGTGCCCTATACTCGCTATTAAGAGAATCATATTCCAAAACACGTCCTTGCAGGCGTAATAGAAAGGCTGCGGGAGCATCTCCCTCCTTCATCTTCTGACCATATTGAAGGTAGCAATCAATAGCTTGTTGGGCCTTTTCTAGCGCTTCCTCAAAGAGGGTTGCTATTGCCGCTTGTGAGTCTGCTGTTCTTGCCATCAAGCAACATTTTTTTTGTTTTGAAAGTCGAACAATAGCATCAGCAACTTCTTCTAGCTTTTTAATATTGTTATTAACATTATCAAGCCGTCCTAATAAAATAGCGTTGCTCCTTGAAGCAGCTACTTTTGCTTCTTCTGTTCCTTCTATCTCTGCATCCTTGTTATATTTTTCTAAAACAAGAGGCAGATAATGTGAATAGGCAGTAGCATCCTCTAGGATTTTCATCGCCTGGCTCAAAGCAACTAAACGGTATAGCTCTTGAGGCATTTCTGAAGCCAGTTCTTCTACCTTTTTATACCCGGAGTCTTGTGCTTCTGAGCCAGAACAGTTACACCAACCCTCCACAGCCTGTTTCCAATTAGCAATCTTTTGAGCTAACTCTGGAGAAGTTTCAGGAGGATATTGTATTTGGAGTTTTTGAACTGCTTGTTCATGTTCGGCCTTGTAGGCTTCTTGTTTTGCTTTAGGCGATCTTAGAAATCCCGCAAAGAGATCAGCAGGAAGTTCCATAATACGATCTCCTAAATTTTTACCTACTGGAAGCGAAGAGATCATTTTTCCCGCTGGTGGGACTTGGACAATGGGAACGTGATCTAGAGAGACTACTGGCACTTCTACCGACATATCTGTTTCGTGCGTTTCAGTGAATGCAGACGTGGGATCCGTTATGAATTGAGTATTCATAGGAGAAGTTCTTATTGTGAATGCTTCTGTAGCCTGAGGTGCTGCTTGTATTGTGAGAGGAAGAAGGACGATGTTTTCGTCCACCGCACCTTCCTCAAAAAAAGAGGAGGCTTTTTCGATGAGAGATTCTAAAATCTCCTCTCCGCCTGGAGTTGATGCCGCCAGCCTCGATGACTGTAGGAAAGAGAAGCAAAGGAGGCAGAGTAAAAAACGAGAGGGGATAATCATTTCGTAAGTTAAAACTGAATTCGAGTAATGGGAAGAAGGAAGAAATTTACCACAAGGAACCTAGAAGGCAAGTAACGGGTCCATCTACACTACATCTTAGCAGCGCTATCATTTGGTTCAGATCCTCCCTCCGCAGGAGAGGATCTTACCGAACTAAATTAAATTCCACGCCTACCTGGACGATATACATCATTAAATTTCTTCCAATCTTTTTGGTGTTTACTACTCAACTCATCGTTACCTTCTCTGCGAGAAGAAGCAGTATCTTCTTCTTGGACAAAAGGCATAATAACATCCTGGGTATTTGATGATGTGTGTTCTGCAGAAACTCCTTGAGGAGCATTTATAATATTTTGAGCCTTTCGTTGATTTATCTCTTGATCATAAACCTCGCAAGTAAAGGCATCTCCTTTTTCTACTCCCTCTTGTGCATAGATCTCAGCACGCCGAAGATGATATTTAGCATCTTGTTCACATTGTGCAAGTTTCATTCCCATGAACTCTCCATCTCTAGGCAAACCCTTAAGAATTAATGATGCAATCAAAGCACTATCTGCTGCTTTTGAAAAAATTTCTGCCTGCAAACTATTTCCATTAGCATAGGCTTGAGCAGCTTGAAGGCAATATTGAGCTACTTGCTCACAAGCTTGTAACACTTCTACAGCACCTGATTTTCCGTATAATTTAAATGCTTCGTCAAAAGCTAAGAGTGCGCTGCAAGCTCTGAATGCTACTTTTGAAAATTTCTCTTTTGCTATGGAATCTCCTTCGATGGCAGCATCTCCTTGACGCACCTGAGACTCATACATTAAAGACCAACACTCCGAATAACTCCCTTGCAGGCGTAATAAACGGGCTCCTGGAGCATCTCCCTCTTTCATCTTCTGACCATATTGAAGGTAGCAATCAATGGCTTGTTGAGCCGTTTCTGCCGCTTTTTCAAATTTATATGTTCTTACCCTTTCTGGGGCAGCTGCTCTTGCTGCAGCTGCAGAAACAAGGCAACAATTTTTTTGTTCTGAAAGTCTAACAATAGTATCAGCAACTTCTTCCAGTTTTTTAATATTATTATTAACATTATCAAGTCGTCCTAATAAAATAGTTTTGCTCCTTGCTGCAGCTACTTTCGCTTCTTCTGTTCCTTGTTTGTCTCTATCCACGTTATATTTTTTTAAAGCAAGAGGCAGATATTGTGAATAGGTAATAGCATCCTCCATGATTTTCATCGCCTGACTTAAAGCGACTAAACGCCACAGCTCTTGAGGCATTTCTGAAGCTAAGTTTTTTACCTCTTCATAACGGGATTCTTTTGCTTCTGAGCCAGAACATCCACACCAATTCGCAACAGCTTGTTTCCAGGTAGTAATCTTTTGAGCTAACTCTGGAGAAGTTTCAGAAGGATATTGTGTTTGGAGCTCTTGAACGGCTTCTTCGTGCTCGGCCTTATAGGCTTCTTGTTTTGCTTTAGGCGATCTGAGAAATCCCCCAAAGAGATCAGCTGGGAGTTTCATAATATGATCTCCCAAATTTTTAGGATCTGTTATGGAATGAGTATCCCTAGGAAAAGTTTCCTGAAATGCTCCTTCTTCTATAGTACGAGGTGCTTCCTGTATTGAGTCAATAGGAAGAGGAACGAGGTTTCCTTCCACCTCACCCTCTTCAAAAAAAGAAGAAACCTTTTCGATGAGAGATTCTAAAATCTCTTCTCCGCCTGGAGTTGACGCCACCAGCCTCCATGGCTGTAGGCAAGAGAGGAAGAGGAGACAGAGTAAAAAACGAAAGGAAAAAATCATTTAGCGAGTTAAAACTGAATTCGAGTAATGGGAAGAAGGAAAAAATTTACCACAAGGTGCACAAAGGTGCACAAAAAAAGAATTTTCATACTCACGCCATGACATTTCCGCAGAGGCGGGCAAAAATTTCATTCCAGCGAAAGCAGAAATCCAGAACACTGTTGATTCTTATTCAAACTTTCATGAAAATAATGCTCTCACCTTTGCGAGAATGAAGTCCCTTTTTGTGGGAACAAATCATTTCTACGAAAGCTGTAATGACATTGGTCTGCGTCCTGGATTCCCGCCTCCGCGGGAATGACAACAGAGAGTAGAGGTTCTCGTTATTCACGGGAATGGATTTTTTCCCATCTCCTATGCTCTTAATAGAAAACATGGAGCGGGTGAAGGGAATCGAACCCTCGTCTCAGGCTTGGGAAGCCCACATTCTACCATTGAACCACACCCGCTATAACTACCAATGATACTTGAAATCCAATGTTCAATCCAATCATAAAAACCTAAATCATCTCAAACCCTTTCTCTTCATTCTTTTCAATTTTACACGAAAAAAACTTACTTAACTACGAGCTCACCGCCTGGTTTCTTTTTTTGTGTTTTTTGTGTTCTTTTGTGGCTATTCCTTCTGCTTGTTACGGTGAGGTTGGTATAAAAACACTTCACTTCAGTTTGAGCTCACGAATTTTCTGTAGTCTGAGACCTGTCGTCTGTAGTCTTGCAGTCAGCCACTCATCAAAATGAAAAAGTCTTTTCAAAAATCGCGGTCGCATGGGCAAGCCCTCCCATTATCTCAAAAAAAACGAGACAGGCCTCCTAAAAAACATCAGGAAGAACAACCTCTTTCTGATATTAAGAAAACACGTTCGAACGAACAGTCCCCCTCATTATCGCAAAAGAAACGGGATCGGCATTCTAAAAAACTTCAGGAAAAACAGTCGCGTTCTGGTATCAAGAAAACAGAACAACGAAATAGGACATCTGCTTCCTTGGACAACAAATCGCATCCTCGCGATCGCTCTCTTCCTAAGTTTTACAAGAAACAACCTCCTCGTTTCAAAAAAGATCAGGAACAAAAATCACGTCCTGATATCCGAAAGGGAAAGGAACCTCTACGCGTATCTCCTCCTTCGCCTTCACATGCTTTAGAAAATAAAATTCTTTTTCTTCTTAGAATAGAACCTCTTAATCTTCCAACTCTAAGGCAGCAGCTTCAACTCAAGGCTAGCGAAGAACCGAAGATTATCAGTGTGTTAAAACAACTTGAGCAAGAGAAATTACTCGTTCGTATTCGCGGTGACCACTACATCGTTCCTAAAACAGCAGATCTCATATTAGGTAAACTCCAAGTGCATAAGAGCGGCGCTGCTCACGTTATTTCAGAAAACCAATCAAGTCCTGATCTCTACATCTCTCCAGAAAACATGGGGACAGGCATGCACGGCGATGAGGTTCTAGCACGTCTTATAAAAGATCGTCGTTCGGATCGCGGTTCCACTTTCAGAGAACGTCCAGGTTCTCGTGAGGGATGTATTCTACGTGTCTTGGAACGAGCTAATAAGACCATTGTAGGCACTCTTCAGTGTTCTGAAAATTTTTACTATGTCGTTGCTGATGATCCTCGTTTCCCTCATAACCTCTCTGTTGTTCCTCCTTCAACAGCTCTTTCCGCAAGATCGGGAGATAAAGTTGTTGCCTCTTTAGATCGCTGGGAAAACCGTCACAACAACCCTGAGGGAACAATTATTGAAGTGCTCGGAGCTGCTAATGCTCCAGGCGTTGATATTCTTTCTATTATTCGAAAACATCAACTCCCAATAGAATTTCCGGAAGAAGTGCTTAAGGAAGCTGCCAGCCATGGCAGCAGCATTGATGCTAAAGACCTCAAAAAACGGGAAGATCTGCGAGATCGTTTCATCATCACCATTGATCCTGATGATGCCCGTGATTTTGATGATGCTATTGAAGTAGAAGTCACTCCTTCGGGTTGGAATGCTTCCATCCATATAGCAGATGTAGCCCATTACGTCCCTCCTCACTCCCCTCTCGATAAGGAAGCACGAGCACGAGGTAATAGTGTCTACCTTGTTGATCGCGTCATCCCAATGCTTCCAGAAAATCTTAGTAATGGTCTCTGTAGCCTTCGCCCTAATGAAGATCGTTTTGCTTTTTCCGTCTTTGCCAGCATCGATCATAAAGGGATTGTTCGTCATGTTCGCTTTGCTCGTACCGTAATTTGCAGCGCCCAGCGCCTAACCTACAAGCAAGCACTTGCTCTCTTAGAAAAACCACCGAAAAATGAACTTGCTCGTCGTGTTCATGCTGCATGGGATTGCTCTTCCACCCTACGTCGTCGTCGCCTAAGCCATGGAGCTCTTGACTTAGACATGCCAGAAATCAAGGTTCGTCTTGATGCTCATGGAAAACCAGAGAAGTTGGAACGTATCGAGAATGATATCTCTCACCAGCTTATCGAGGAACTTATGCTGCTTGCCAATGAGGTAGTTGCTCGTCATCTCACTCACCACAATCAACCTAACCTCTATCGTGTTCATGAAAAGCCGACTCCAGAAAAACTGGATGACTATCGTGATCTGGTCGCTAGCTACGGAGTAAAAGCTGGCAATCTCAATCAACGTAATGAACTTCAAAAACTCCTCAATGGACTTAAAGGTAAACCCTACGAGAGTGCTTTAAAAATAGGGCTTCTTAAAAGCCTCCAACGTGCTCGCTATGCCCCTGAACCACTCGGTCACTATGGACTTCAAAAGAAAGATTATGCTCACTTTACAAGTCCTATTCGCCGTTACGCTGATCTCGTTACTCATCGTGCCTTAGCACATCAGCTTGGATTGAGTACCATTGCTCCCTCTTCACGAGAGCTTCCTTCGCTTGGCGATCATATTTCTCTTACTGAACGAACAGCAGGGGATGCTGAAAAAGAATCTGTACGTCTCAAAAAACTCGACTATCTCGAAGAACAACAAAAATCAGGAAAGAGTCATTCTTTCCAAGCACAGGTTATTGAAGCTCGTAATTACGGCCTCTTTGTCGAGCTTCCTGAAATTCTCCTCTCAGGCCTTGTTCCCGTCTCCCTTATGGAAGATGATTTTTATATCTTTGATCCCATTCGCACGCGCTTAATTGGGCAACGGAATAAAAGAATCTATCGTGCTGGCGATTTGATTTCTGTTGTGGTCGCCAAAGTTGATCGCTTCAAACAACAGGTTGATTTTAAAATAGTCTCTTCGAAAAAAAGATCTCAAAATTAATATGTGTGTTGATTCCGGTTTGACGAGAGATAAGTCAGATCTCTATACTATGTCGTAATTGCTTATCTTCTTCTGAAAATCAGCACTATTACTTAAACTCAACTCCCCTGAACTCCCCTAAACTCCTAAACATTTAAACTCCTAAACATTTGCTCATCTTCTTCTCCAGAAGAAGATGAGCAATTACTTATGAACGATAATTCTTACCAATCATCTTACTCATCTGCTTATCAACAATACTCTGGTGACCAATCCCTCGAGTCACGTGAACTACAAGTTGAACGCAAATTTTTTACCGCTCAGATTCGCGAAAATGAACGCGGAAAATTTCTTCGCCTCACCGAAGAAGCTCAAGGGCGTCGCAATACAGTAATTATCCCCAGTAGTGGCTTTGCAGACTTTGCCAGTATGATTAGCGATATCCTCTCTACAGAAGCAGCACAATCGTAGGTAGAGTCCGGAAGTGAACCAATCCCTTTTATGATTGGTGAAATGCTCGTTGATATTGAATAGGCGGTATTGGCTTGATACCTAATGTTGCGGCAGCATGAAGAGGCCAGTAAGGATCACGCAAAGAAACACGTGCTAAAAATACCATGTCGGCCTGAGACAATCGAATAATGGCATCGGCTTGCTGTGGCTCTGTAATAAGTCCTACCGCTCCTGTGAGAACTTTTGTTTCCTTTTTGATTTTTTCTGCAAAAGGAACTTATCAGTATAGTACCATGAGCATCTTTCCATAACCCAAGATCTCCACGAGTAATGCGTCCTTCGGGTTCCACCGCCGTCGCTTCGACCATGACAAGTCCTGCACCACCCACCGCACGACTCCCAAGATGAACCAAATGCCAAGGTGTTGCAAAACCGTCCTCACACGAATATTGACACATGGGAGAAACAGCAATGCGATTACGAAAAGTAATAGAACGAATCGTTAATGGAGTAAAAAGAGAAGGAGATTCAGACATCAAAATAAAATAGCGCCAAAGAACGCAAAAAATACAAAAATCTTCTTTCTCTACAAAAAATAAATATGGTGATCTTTTAATTAAAACCTATTCTCAAAAAATGAAGCCAATCCATCTGTTAAGAAAGTTCTTTTTCATTCTCCAAGCTCTTCTCGCCATGAATCTCGTTACAGCTGATACTATCCCTTCTAATCCCTCTCACGCTGTTTTTGGTGGTGGCTGTTTTTGGTGTATGGAAGCTATTTTCCGCAATCAACCGGGAGTTATCTCAGTCATTTCAGGATTTGCAGGAGGAACGACCAAAAAACCCTCCTACAAGGAAGTCTGTACAGGCCAAACGGGCCACGCCGAGGTCATTCAAATTACTTACGATCCCAAAAAAGTTTCTTATACCCAACTGCTCTCTCTCTTCTGGAGAGCTCATGATCCCACAACCCTGAATCGTCAAGGCGCAGATCAAGGACCACAATATCGTTCAATTATTTTAACAACCTCATCCGAACAAATGACGGAAGCACAAGCTTCCAAGAAGAAGCTTGAAGCAGAACTGAACAAGTCCATCACAACGGAAATCAAGCCACTGATAACCTTCACTCCAGCGGATAAGGAACATCAAGATTACTATTTTAATAATCAACAAGCCCCTTATTGCCGTGCTGTGATTGCACCAAAACTCAAAAAATTAAGCCTCGAATAAAAAGAAACTCACAAGGATAGAAGCGATGGAAGGGATGACAGAAAATCATCGGTATTCTTATTGGCATTTGATTTAGCGTGCGTATTATTATATTCACGCTACTTTTGTAACTATCAACGTCACAAAAAAGAATTCACCACAAAAAGCACAAAGATTACACAAAGAACACAAAAAGAATTTTTTTATAAAAAAATTCTAAGTACTAAAAGAAGAAATCTTCCTTCAATTTTCTGCGATTATAATTTTTTGAACTTTAAATTTTATCTGCCGCTTGTAATTCTCAAATCTTTAAAATTTTTTATAAAAAATTTTATTTTGTGTTCTTGTATACCGCTTTAGCGGCTTTGTGATCTTTGTGGTGAATTTCTTCCTGCTTGAACTACGTCGGTAGTTACCTGCTTTCAAGATTTTTTCTCTGCCATCCCTTCCATCGCTTCTATCCCTGTTAATTTTTCTTTTTCTATCAACTCCTAATTTCTTATGCCCTTTCGCTCCCTAGGCCTTAACGCCAATATTCTCAAAGCCATTGCCGAAACAGGCTATACTGAACCGACACCGATTCAATCAGCCGCTATCCCTCTTATTATTGAAGGACATGACTTGATCGGCATTGCTCAAACAGGCACAGGAAAAACGGCTGCTTTTGTTTTACCATTACTGACTAAGATGAGTGAAAACAAAAAAGAGGGTGATCAGCCTCGGGTAAAAATGCTTGTCGTTGCTCCAACACGCGAACTTGTTGTTCAGATTGATGAGAATGTTCGTGCCTATGCTAAATATGCTCCGCTTAAAATTGCTAAGATTTATGGGGGCGTCAGTGAACGCGCTCAAATCAAAGCCCTCAATGAAGGCGTTGATATTGTTATTGCAACACCAGGTCGCCTGCTCGACCTTCTTCGAGGACGAGAAAAGGCATTTGCTCGTGTTGACTATTTGGTCTTGGATGAGGCTGATCGCATGCTTGATATGGGATTTGTCCCTGCCATTCGTCAGATTGTAAAGTTGCTGCCTCGTGAGCGACAGACGCTCTTTTTCTCAGCCACTTTATCACGAGAGATTGAAAAATTAACTACTGAGTTTCTCCGAGAACCGAAAACTATTGAGATCGGTCGTCGCTCCAATCCTGCAGAAACCGTGACTCAGTTTGTCTATGAAGTATCTCATCATCTCAAACAAGGGCTTCTCGTACAGCTCCTCCAGGATGATGCGTTTAATATGGTGCTTGTCTTTACGAGAACTAAACATGGTGCGGATCGTATCGCACGACGTCTGGAACAATCTAAAATCCCAACAGCAACACTTCATTCCAATCGCTCTCAAAATCAACGCTTACGTGCTTTACAAGATTTCAAGGATGGAAAAGTCCGTGTGCTTGTCGCAACTGATATTGCAGCTCGTGGTATCGACGTTGATGGCATTTCGCATGTTGTAAACTATGATTTCCCTCCCCATCATGAAGACTATGTTCATCGCATCGGCCGTACAGGACGTGCTAAAGCCATTGGCGAAGCAATTAGCTTTGTCACCAGTGAAGATTACGGCTCCCTTCGTTCCCTTGAACGCTTTATCGGCCGAGGAATTGTTCGAAAAAAAGCAGAGGGATTTGATCTTGCCGCTAAAGCTCCACCTCGTGATGAGAGTTTTTCGCCTCAAGAAAGACAAGGGCGTCAAAGCCACCAAGGAGCAAGCTCTTCTCATGGGCCACGTCGCCCCAGTCAAAATTCAAGAGCGCCTCAAAGCTCTTCTTCCACGGAACGCCGCTCTGATTCAAGCAGAACAAATACAGCCTCTTCGGAACCAGCAAAACCAGGCCGTCGCCGCTTTGCAGGATTTGGACGTTGGAGATAATAATGAAGCGCAAGCGTTCAGATCTCCCCCTTAGTAGGTAGACTCCGAACTAAAGGCTAAAGGCTAGATTACTTGAAGAAAGAAACATTTTTTTAATCCAAGTTTTTTAATCGTAGATGAATTTATAAATTGACCTTCGAATTCAATTTTCTGACCTAGTACATTAAATAATTTATAATTTCGCATTTCACCAAAAAGGGGTCAGTCCCGTAATTCATTACTTCGTCAATGAATTAGCTGGTACTGACCCCTTTTTTTGCCCAATTCGATCCGAACTTTTCAGTAATACAAGGTACTAGCCTATAATCGTCAAAATCCTTTCTCCTCAGGAGGGGGAGGTTGCACGATTACAACGAAACAATTGCATTCCTTTCATCCCTTCCATTTTTATTTAAAATGGAGCCGGCAGTCGGACTCGAACCGACGACCGGCTGATTACAAATCAGCTGCTCTACCAACTGAGCTATGCCGGCTTAATGATTACCAACATTTTGTTGGCAATTAGTTCCTGGTTGTTAGTTCTTGGTGAATCAGTTCAAGGCAAGCTTTTCTTAAAAGCTTGCAAAATTTACTGACCCGTTGGTGATCCAATGACTAAGAGCTAGAAACCCTAATATTTGAATTAGATTGGTAAGTGTGTCCTAAACTGAACGGTAAGGCAAGGCTTTCTTTACGCTTTACCCTTTACCCTTTACCCTTTATTCTTCCCCTTTTATGCATCGTTACAAAACACTCCTCATTTTTGGTGCTCCTGGAAGCGGCAAGGGAACACAAGGACGTACTCTAGGCACCATCCCTGGTTTTCATCATTGTGCTTGTGGCGATGTCTTTCGTGGACTCGATTTGCAGAGCAAACTAGGACGTGAGTTTTTAAAATATTCAAGCAAAGGAAAACTTGTCCCCGATGAGATCACCGTAGAACTCTGGGTTCAATGGATCGAATTTACCGTGGAGTCAGGACAAATTCGTCCCCAACGTGACTTTCTCGTTCTCGACGGCATCCCTCGTAATGTGGGACAGGCAAAATTGATGAAAGAATATATCGATGTTAAACACATCTTTCATCTTTCCTGTCCTGATCGCGAAAAATTAGTAATGCGCCTTAAAAGCCGTGCACTCAAGGAAAATCGCCTTGATGACGCCAACGAAGAAATTATTCGCAGTCGTCTCATTACTTACGATGAAGAATCAAAACCGATGTTAAACTATTATGGAGATTCTGTTCGTTGCGATATCGATGCTACCCTTCCTCCGGTTGAAGTGCTCTCTCACATTATCAACGGTGTTTTGCTGAAAGCCCATTAAGTTATCCCGATGAAGCAATTTGAAACCCTTCGTGCTTCTTCTCTCTATTGTCAAAAATGTGGTAAGGCGATGCCGGTTCGCGAACGTCTTCTCTTGGTTCTTCCTGATAAAGAAATCTACGATTATCTCTGCACGGGGTGCGCTTCCTCATTAGGACAGCGCGAAGTCTCTGCTGGTGATCTTCAAATGGCGAGAGCCATTAGGAGATAGAATAATTACCCATATCAATCAAAACCATTAAGAGAAGAAAATAGCCACAAAAGAACGTCCAGAAAAGTAACGAGTAACGAGTAGCGAGTCCAGAGACAAAACTTTCTACAGTTAGTTTTAAATGGAAAATAATTCCTGTCAAAATAGGGGTTACGAAGAACTGATTTTATTGTGATCTTGGATACTCGCCACCCGTTACTCTTTACCCGTTACTTGCTTCTACGTTCTTTGTGTTTCTTTGTGTTCTTTTGTGGCTATTTTTTCTTCTTCCTGTTCCTTCCATTCAGTTTGAACTCACATTTTTTCTTTCTTTATGCGCATTCTTTTTGCCGGTACTAGCGAAATAGGTGAGAAGGTTTTACGGACTCTCTTTCTTCACCACGAAATTGTTGGCGTATTAACTCAACCTGATCGACCAGCAGGTCGCCATCGCACCTTGCAGCCACCTGCTATTAAAAAAATCCTTCAAGAGATTTCGCCGACAACGCCATTACTCCAGCCAGAGAATCTTCGTGACCTTTCCTTTATTGCAGAACTTCGCGCTCTGCAACCAGAAGTGATGGTCACCATGGCCTACGGAAAAATTCTCCCGTTAGAAATCCTCTCTCTTCCTAGCATTGCTTGCCTCAATATTCACGCCTCTCTCCTACCTCGCTATCGTGGAGCCTCTCCTATTCAAGCCGTACTTGCTGCCGGAGATTCTGAAAGTGGCATCACTATCATGTATATGGCAGAAGGCCTCGATACTGGTGATATTTTATTAGAAAAAAAAATCTCTCTTGATCCTAAAGAAACTGCAGGAAGTCTCAGCACGCGACTTGCAACACTTGCTCCTGAAGCACTCCTTGAAGCCTTAACACTTCTTGAGAAAAAACAAGCCCCTCGTTTTCCTCAAGACGAACATCTTGCCACTCTTACTCATTGTATTGAACGCACGGATGCTCTTCTTGATTGGACCCAACCTGCTATTGAATTAGAACGCAAAGTTCGTGCCATGAATCCAAAACCAGGAGCCCATGGCGTTCTTGCTTTACCCTCTGGAAAACAAATCTCTTTAAAAATTTTCTCATCAACAGCAATTCCTCAAGAAGCTCTACCCACTGAAGCACTTTCAAAAAAACCAGGCTCTCTATTTAAAACCAGTGATCAAATATTACTCCTCCTTTGTGGTAATGGAGCACTCAACCTCCATGAAGTTCAACCTGAGGGACGCTCTCGCATGAATTTCTCAGATTTTGCTCGAGGACAGATCAGGGATTAAAAGAAGAAAAATTAACCACAAAAGAACACAAAAGAACGCAAAAAAGGAACTTAACGGTGAACTTGATTGATTAATTCGGCCACGCTGTTTCGCAGCTATTTGTCCTCTAAGCAGGATCTCAATTCCTATTCTCCTTATTTTGACGACAGCGAATATTCTTTGTCTTGAATTTTTAAAATCGGATGGAGTCACGGGGATTGCGCCCCGTGACCCTTCCACACCACCGGACATGCGGATCTCGCATCCGGCGGTTGAGCAGAGCAGAGGTCATTTGACTGCCTCCGCGAGTTCCCATGGCATAATGTATCCATAT
>DATEBV010000349.1:0-10365 GCA_035287205.1 Chthoniobacterales bacterium
ATATGGATACATTATGCCATGGGAACTCGCGGAGGCAGTCAAATGACCTCTGCTCTGCTCAACCGCCGGATGCGAGATCCGCATGTCCGGTGGTGTGGAAGGGTCACGGGGCGCAATCCCCGTGACTCCATCCGATTTAAAGAACACAAGCAATTATTTAAGTGACTACTTTTTGAATAAAGAATTGCTAAACGGCTTAGCTGAATTAATTAATCAAGTTCGTCGTTAAATTTCTTTTTTGTGTTTCTGTGTGTTCTTTTGTGGCTATTTTATTTCTTCTTATTTAAGTTTAAATTTGAGCTTACATTTTTTTAAAAAAGCTCTGGTATTTTTCCAAGACGTTTTGGATGGAGCCCTTTCTTTTTGGGTATTAACCCATGTTGAACGCTATATTCTGAAATAGCTGCGACAATTTCTCGTGAAGTACGGCGACGATCGATGGAGATACCACTTCCTAAAGCTCCTCCAATAGGGCCACTAGCATTAATCAATGTATTAGAAAGTACAAATGGTCCAATAGGAGCAAGGGCTGCTACAGCTCCAGGAGCCATTCCAGAGCCACCTGTCGTTGTGATCACAAGGAGAGGTTCTGTTGATTTGCCAGAGAGATCAATGACTTGAGTTGTTGTTTCCATCATCGTCTTTCCAAGGCCGCAGCCAATTCCAGCACGTAAGAGACGACTTCCTTCATTAACTAATTCAAACGATCCTGTGATAAGCCAGTAGTTACCCTGAGGTGGTATTTCCCCCTTAGCTAGAATATAGGTAGGGGCAATATGTTTTCTTAAGCGTTTTAGAAGATCGTCTGCCAAGTTACGGCGTTCTTGTTGGACAAGAGCACAAAGGCTTTTGCCTTTGCGATGAACGTGGAAGTGTATGATCGGTGCTGCAAACTTCTTAACATAGATTCGTTCTGGAAGCTCTTGGGGGGAGGTATTGCCTGATTCTGTGTTTTTGACACTGACAGAGGCGCACCCTCCTAAGAGGAAGACGAAAAGAAGAATAGTCCAACGGTAAGATGAAAGAAAGGAAGGGGGGGTACTCAAGAATTTAAAATTTAAAATTTATCCCGTAATGGATAAAAAAGCAGGGAAACCTACTCCTTAAAAGAGCTAAAGTCAATAGAAGCTCCTAAAAAACTACAATGGGCATGAAATATCTGGGGCTTTTTGGCGTCAATTCAATCTTTAAATTCAGGAGGTAATCGCTTTGCTGTTATGAGGTTAATAGTGATTGATGGTTGATGGTTTCTCTCTCCATAAAACAAAGAAAGCTAGCAACGCAAATCCTATGAGTAAAAAACTTGGGAAAATCGTTATATGCGTTTTATCAATCAGATACGTTAAGGTGACAGGGACCAGTCCACCTAGTACCGCTCCACCTATATTGTAGCTTAAGGAAACACCGCTATGCCGTACGGAGATATCAAACTTATTGACCAAGTAAGCAGCTAGGGGGCCATCAAAAGCGGCTACAATAATGGCTAGAATTCCAAAAGATGCTAAAATCACCCAAAAACTATGCAGTGTGATCAAGCAGAATAAGGGGAATGCTACAAGTGCCATAGCAAGAGTGGCTTGTGGTAGGATTCTTTTCAGGAAAAAAATTAGCAGCAATAATCGTTGCAAAAAAAGCGTAGAGCGTTGCATCTAAATATTCCAAAAATGTCCCAAGAGTATTGGTCAGAATAAAGCTCTTGAAATTTTTCATACAAAGATTGTAACTACTAACGTACCGTTGGTAGTTGGTAGATAGAAGATAGAAGATGGAAGGGAAGTCGAGGTCACAAAGTTACAAAAAATCCACTTAAACATAAACTTTTTACATAAATTTACTGCGGAGTAGTAAAAAACTATGCATGTATCACACTACGCATTCGTAGTCTACTCTCATTTGGTTCAGATCCTTTTTCTGAAGGAGGGGATCTAAACGCCTACAAAGCATGAAACAGTTTTTCATTTTCAGTCTCATAACAGTTCATTTTTTTGTAAGTTCTGTTTCTTCAGTACAGGCTCTTAATAAACATTACGAACAGCCATTAAAACAAGGTATTATCAGCGTTCTAGATGGGGAGCTTTATTTTCAAAAATTTGGAGTTTCAACAAAAGAGCTTCCTATCATCGTGTTGCATGGTGGGCCAGGCATGGATCAGAGTTATCTTTTGCCGCAGATGTTGGAATTAGCAAAAGATCATGAAATGATTTTTTATGATCAACGTGGTTCTTAAAAATTTTACAAAGACTTCTGCTGCCAATATGGCAAAAATTGAAGAGATTTTTAATGCTAACTTTCTTACGAAACCATATGACTTGCTCCCTCAATTGAAGACATTAGCAATCCCAACGCTCCTTATCCATGGTGCCGAAGATCCAGTTCCAGCAAGTACTGCGCAGGAAATTCATAAAGCACTTCCCAATTCAACGTTGGTCATTTTAAAAAACTGCGGGCATTTTTCTTATGTAGAGCAGCCAAAAAAATGTTTTGAGGCGATTAGAAAATTTTTAAAATCGCTATGATTCTATGAGTCAAAACACCTACTCTCAGCAGTTGAGCTATCGCCGAGCAACGGAGCAAGATTTGCCATCCATTTTAAAGCTCCTCGTTGAAGACGAGCTTGGGAAAAAACGGGAATTTTTAAACAAGGAATCTGAACAATATTATCTCGAAGCTTTCAAAAAAATTGATGCGGATTTCAATCACTATTTGATGGTTATTGAACTAGAAAACAAACTTGTAGGTACGTGTCATTTAACATTACTACCTTCCTTAACTTTTCGAGGAGTTACTCGCTTGCAAGTAGAATCGGTACACGTTGCTGAATCGTTTCGTGGGAATGGAGTTGGAAGGTGGATGTTTCAAAAAATTTTTACCTATGCAAAAAAACATCAAGCTTCGATCATTCAACTGACCACAAATAAAAAACGTTTGGGAGCCAAAAAATTTTATGAACGGTTAGGATTTAAGGCGACTCATGAGGGAATGAAATATCAGCAAGTCTTATAAGACATTCTGACCTTCTCTTGGTTTTTTGGTTGTCTGTTTTTGTAAATATTCGGCTAACCTATTGATAGAATGTGCTAAGGATTCAACTCCTCATCAAGGTGATTTTTCAAATTTCAATCAGCTCATCAATCAACCTTCCACTTCCTACTTTCCACCACTATTTGGCCTGTTGGTTGATAGTTACATGAATATGATTATTTATTTTCTTCAACGCCTTTTGTTATTGGTTCTCATGGCGATTTCTTTCATCAGTACGAGCACGTCAGCTCAAACAAATTCTTCTTTTACAGAACTAGAGGCTTCTTCGGGTGGGCATCTTGGCGTATCGGCTATTAATACGGCAAATAACAAAATTGTTCAATATCACGCTGAAGAACATTTTCCATTTCAAAGTACTTTTAAAGTCATGGTGGTTTCAGCTATTTTAAAAAAGAGTATGGCCGATCCTCAGTTGCTTCAACAAAAAGTAACTTACAAAAAAGAAGATTTACTTTCATGGTCACCCATTACAGAAAAGCATCTTACTGATGGAATGACCGTCTCTGAGCTCTGTGCAGCAGCCATCATATTTAGTGATAATGCTGCGGTAAATCTTCTTATAAACAAATTAGAGAGTCCTCAAGCAGTGACTGCTTTTGCCCGCTCCATTGGTGACGACCAATTCAGCCTGGAAGACCGGGAAGGTAACTTAAATTCGGCTCCTGGTGATTTGCGCGATACCTCGACACCTGCAGCAATGGCAAAAAGTTTGCAAAAACTAGCTCTTGGAAATATCCTCGGAGCATCCCAGCAAAAGCAATTAGTGACTTGGATGACAGACTGTACCACGGGATATGCCCGCATCCATGCTGGTGTACCTATAGGATGGATTGTGGCTGATAAAACGGGATCTGGTGATTATGGAATCACCAATGATATTGGAATAATATGGCCACCAAACTGTCCACCCATTGTTATAGCCATCTATTTTATCCAAAATAAAAAAGATGCACTGCGTCGTGATGATGTTATTGCCTCAGCGACCAAGATCATTCTCAGTGAATTGGCACAAACCAAACAGCCGTGCTGCTCTGCTCACCTTTGAAGGACTTGTATCACACTATTACTTTGAAGTTGGATTATTTGGTTCAGATCCGTCCTCCGAAGGAGGGAGTTTTGAACGCTTACCAATATTTTAATATGAAAATCTTTCTACTCCTCCTCTCACTTCTTCTAAGTAGCCTTGTAGATGCTCACGAACTCTATGTTCGAGGTCAGATGCTCCATTTTCTAAATAATCCCGATCTCTCAGCAGAGAGTTATCAATATTTCAAGGATGGACTCTTAGTCGTTCATGATAAAAAAATTAAAGAAGTAGGTGACTTTAGTGAGTTAGAAAAAACAATTCCTGTTGGGACAAAGGTTACTCATTACAAAGAAGGACTGATTCTTCCAGGATTTATTGATACTCACACTCACTATCCGCAGCTCGATATGATCGCTGCTAATAGTGGTGGACATCTCTTGCAATGGTTAGAAAAATTCACCTTTCCCTTTGAAAAGAAATTTAAGGATCAGCGTTATGCCAACGAAGTTGCTAATTTTTTCCTCGATGAATTAATTCGCAATGGCACAACAACCGCAATGGTTTTTACAACCGTTTATCCCGAGGCTGTCGATGCTCTGTTTAAGGCTGCCGAGGCGCGCGGAATGTGCATCATTGCAGGAGAAGTTATCGGTGATAGGAATTTGCCAGAACATCTCATTCAATCACCTGAAAAAGCGTCTAAGGAAACAGAGCAACTCATTAAAAAATGGCATCAGAAGCCTCAGAGCCGTTTGCTTTATGCTATTACTTTTAGATTTGCTCCTACAACATCTCCAGAAGCCTTTCAAAAAATAGAAGAGCTCAAGAAAAAGTATTCTGAAGTTTGTATCCACACCCATATTTCAGAAAATCAGCAAGAGACAAAATGGTCCAATCAACTTTTTGGTACAAAAAACTACCTAGATATCTACGATTGTTATCATCTGCTAAGTAATAAAACGCTCCTGGCCCATGGCGTTTATCTTACGGATGAAGAGGAGCAACGAATGAAGACCACGGGAACCTCTATTGCTTTTTGCCCCACTTCCAACCTTTTTCTTGGAAGCGGATTATTTGATCTCAAGAAAGCTGAAAAAAACGGAGTCACTGTTGGCCTTGGAACCGATGTTGGCGCAGGGACCAGCTTTTCCATGTTACAAACGCTCAACGATGCCTATAAGGTATTGCAGTTGCAGAACCAAAATCTATCACCTCTTGAAGGATTTTATTTGGCAACTTTAGGTGGCGCCAAAGCGCTTGCTTTAGATCAAAAGCTTGGCAATTTTCTACCTGGCAAGGAAGCTGACTTTATTGTACTCAATATGGCAGGCGTCACTCCCTTACTTAAGCGACGCCTATCTTATGCCACTGCCTTAGAGGATAAACTTTTTGTTTTAATGACCATCGGGGATGATCGTAGTATTATGGCGACT
This sequence comes from Chthoniobacterales bacterium, assembly GCA_035287205.1. Taxonomy (GTDB): domain Bacteria; phylum Verrucomicrobiota; class Verrucomicrobiia; order Chthoniobacterales; family UBA6821; genus CAIWMF01. The sequence goes on from DATEBV010000349.1 coordinate 5,503, forward strand.
TATATTGATGGGAAACTTGCCTGGTCGCAAAAATAAAGATTTATAAAAACTATTTTAGTGGCAGCAACCTAGCTGATTTTCTTACTTAACCCATGAACATCACTATTAGACCTGTCAAAAAAACCGACCTCGATGAGCTTTTTTCCATGCTGCAAGAGTTAGCGGAGCACGAGAATGAAGTAGCGGCTCTTGGAATAACTCGAGAAGATTTAGAGCGAGAATTTTTTGGCCTTGGTGCTGACTGGCAAGGCCTCGTAGCTGCTGATAACAATGATCATCCCATAGGATTGCTCTTTTATAGTTTTGCTAATCTGATTCGAAGCTTAAATCAAGGACCTATGATTCAGATTGATGATCTCTATATCAAACCGGCTTTTAGAAAAAAAGGAGTGGGGCAGCAATTACTCCACGAGCTTGCGCTCATAGCACAGCAGAAAAATATCCGTCGTATTTATGTTTGGTGTATTAAAGACAATATTCATGGCAAAAATTTTTATGAAAAAATGGGTGCCAAAAATCTAGATTTCTTTTTCGTCTATAAGATGTTTTCAAATCAACTGCTCTTGAAATCTGCTTCCAATAAGTAATAATGCTCGTCGGTATGAACTGCCAGAACGTCTGCTATAGCTTCTTGAGTGACTTTTTCTATAACACCAGGAAGAAGATTGATTTTATGTCCTGTCGACTCAACTGCCCCAGCTTTATGTACAGCGATATGACTATTATCAGCAGCCACAACCGACTCATAGGAGCGAAGCATGGAAGCAAGGTCAATCAGATTTGCTTGAGTTCAGCTGGAAACAAAATGAACAGCAGCTTCTGGCTTGTTGATTTTTTCGCTACTGCTCGAAAGCCTATTGATGCGAGGCTATATTTTTATTTTACCCCGTAAGAAATACGCACTTGGTTGCCCTTCGTCTTAATCTTTCCGCCATTTTCTTTCTTCATCAACGTATTTTATTACCTAAACTCCTAAACAACTACCAAGGGATCTACTTTGGTAAACTATCAACTACGAACTGCGAACTGCGAACTAACTATTCAGCTGACAAGCCGAATAGTTACTAGTGAGCACCTTTTTAAACCAATTGTCGTAGCAAACAAACTCGTTACCCTTTACTCGTTATCTGTCTGTAGCTAAGCCAGATGCCAAGCAGAAATTAAAATCTATTTTCAAAACAGGATCACTTTCGAACAAGTTCTATATTATGCCTCAAAAATATTTCATCTCCGCTTACACTGCGTCGCAAGTTCTGCATACGTGGGACGATATCTCTGAAACAGCCTATTTTCAGGCGTTGAAGGCCGATCCTCGGGTGATCGGCATTGAGCTTCCATACCTGGCAGATCGTAAGATCTATCCGATGGAGTGGCTCAAGAAAAATATTCCTGATCATTGGAGTCTCAATCTGAGCCTCAATTGGGGGCGATCCGCCATCGAGACATATTCCGTCGATGGTCCACTCCAGCATGTGCGTCAGGCGCTTGCACATCGATTGCTCCGAGGATTTGTTTTTTCTGGATGTACGGCTGATCCCGAGAGTCTCTATGGTGCTTGGAAAGATCGCCATGCGCCACCACGTTCGCTCTGCTCAGAAAGTTTGTTGGGAGAAAAAGAAATTGAGGGAGTTTTTAATCTCATCCAAAGCGAAGAGCTTTACCTCGGCATCAAAGTCTCTAATCGTTTTTTACCGTTCGACATCAAACAGTCTATTGCGCTGAACTTAGAGACTATCGATAACTGCCAACCTCATCGTAACAGGCAGAAGGAATAGCCACAAAAGAACACAAAAAAACACAAAAAAAAGAAACCTAGCAGTGGACTTGATTGATTAGTTCGGCTAAGCCGTTTTGCAGCTATTGGTGCTCTATGTTTCCGCAGGATCTCAATTCTTCGCTCTCGGGCAGACTCTAAATAAACCGGGTAGCGGCAATCGCTCCAATTGCTGCACGTGCAGCTTCAACGCCTCGATAAAGTGGGCCGTTGACACAACGTACTTGAGCTTGTTCTTCATTGTTAAGGAGCAAGACTTCATGGATCACAGGCAAGCAATAATCCAGCGAAAGGTTCAATAGTGCGTGAGTAATAGCCTCGGCAATAAGATCTGCATGAGCAGTCTCACCACGAATGATCACTCCGAGAGCAATAATTGCTGAAGACTTATGACGTTCGGCAACAAGCTTGACCAAAAGAGGTATTTCCAACGCCCCAGGAACACGAATCACTTTAATGATTGTTCTTGAGTCGAGCTTTCTGAGCTCTTGCTGAGTTTGTTCGAGCATGGCATCAACAAAGGAAGCATTGTACTCACTAGCAATAATAGTAATAAGAGGCGCTTCCTCTGAAAAAAGAAGAGACTGTTCTGGAGATTGTGGAAAATTGCGGGACATAAATGTAAATATTCGGCCAACAGGCCGAATATAAGTTTAAGTTTAAAGTTTAAGTTTAAGTCGATTTTTGGTCACTTCGTGACAATACGTGTTGACTCATAAAGGAATGGCGTCCGGGTGGTCTCAAAAGTAGGAGTCTCCGCAGGGCTAATTCTTCCAATGAGATAATAGGTTGAAATTTAATAAATAATAGGCGGCGCCAAAGCACTTCAAGAAAACTTTTTTCATTAATCAGCTTCTCTCTGTATTTATCCCTCTTCCATCCTTGTTAATTTTCATCTTCTTTTATCCTCTTTCATCCATGTTTATGCATTTCGGTGAATTAGCCCTGGAGTCTCCGTCAATTGGTAAAAAAAATATTGCTTCAAGGCAAGAAGGGCTTTAGTCTTTGGTTTTTCCTCTAATGCGCGGTTAGCTCAGCGGTAGAGCACTACACTGACACTGTAGGGGTCGGCAGTTCAAACCTGCCACCGCGCACCATCTGTAACTATTCGGCCAACAGGCCGGATAGTTAGTTTAAGTTATTAGTTTAAGTTGATTTTTAGTCACTTCGTGACAGGGTAAGAAGCGAAGCGGGATTTTTATTTGCTCTTAATTTTTGCTTTCGAAATCGCTTCAGTAAAGAATCGCCCCCCCCTAATTTGTTTTGTTCGCAATCCAACGATCAATAGAAAGTCGTCCTGCTCCAGTCACTATAAGGGCTAAGGAAATTCCAATGATGAGAAGATGGTATTCAAATCCCTCTCCTGCTTGTTTTCCTGTCCAGTTCATAAAGAAGCCATTGTTTTGATGAACTAAGAGTACGGCAACGAGCATTTCAAAGCCGATAGCCAATGCTGCTATTCTGGTAAAGAATCCAACAAAGAGGGCCAAGGGAGCTAGGAATTCTGCGGCGATAGCTAAGAGAGCAAGAAGATAAGGCATCCCCATTGTTCCTGTAAAAAATCCGATGCTGGCTTCTAATCCGTTGCCGCCAAACCATCCAAGTACTTTTTGCGCTCCGTGAGGGAAAAAGACAATGGCAAGAGTCAGTCGTAAAATCAGGGAAGAACGAGAAGAAGAAGTTATTGTTAATAGGTGAAGTAGTTTTTTCATAATTAGATGGTAGGTGTTCAGATCTTCTTCCTTCTGAGGAAGGATCGTAACTATTGGGCCAACAGGTCTAATAGTGGTTGGAGATTGGAATTTGAGGTGGTGAAAACCTTTAGAAATTGAAGGTTTGGTATAACTCCAATATGATTCCAGTGCAAATTAATTTCACGAGCTAAAACTGCTAAGAACTAGGAACTAGCTTTGTTAAATAAAGCCAAGCCATTTTGCTGTGCGTTCTAGTGATTCACGGAGGGTGGTTTGAGGTTTCCAATGGAAGTCGTGTTGAAAAACGCTTCCATCAAGTACCCAGCGTTGAGGGAGTATTTCTTTAACACGATCGCGACCCAAACTTTGAAGAGGTTGATGAAGAGAGGGGATTTGTTCCACCAGAGCAGAGATCATCTTAATCAGTAGGTGAGGTAGAGGTACTGTTATGCCGCGCGCATTGATAACTTCTGCTGTTGTTTTAAGAAGCTCTCGGTCAAAAATCGTCTGATCGCTGGCGAGAAAATAGGTATGATCAGAGCGCATATGCCAGTCACTTTTTGCAGCAATCAAGAGTGCTTGGCAAAGATCATCGACATCAATCCAGCTATATTCCTTGGGTTTAAGGCCTGGTTTCATGCGTATTAGTCCACGTGCCATTTGAAAAAGAGGAGTAGTGGCTGTGTCACGTGGGCCAAGAATAATGGGAGGACGAAGAATAAGAAGGCGATCTCTTGGAAATACTTCGAGTGCTTTTTCCATGGCTAGTTTTGACTCTCCATACCAGGAAATGGGCTCATCGGTATGATGACGATAGCGCGTTTGAGCTTGAGTTGGCGTTGGTCCTGCTGCTGATAGTGAGGAGAGGACAAGAAGACGGCTTGTTGTTGGTAAATTCTTTAAAAGATTTAAAGTTCCTTGAACATGTGTTTCAAAATAATGTGACCTCTCTCGAGAGTAGGTGAGGCCTGCACAATGAATGACCACATCAGGTGAAGAGGTCGTGGATAAGGACCACGTATTGTTTTCAACAGAATAAAGATGAAGACGCTCTCGTTCTAACTCAATGCCCTCGTTCTTGAGTTGTTCAAGAAGTTTTGCCTTGTTGCGAACAGGAAGAATAATCTCAGACCACGTAGGATCGCGTAATGCTTGAAGAAGAAGATTGCGACCTACAAAACCAGTTGAGCCTGTGATGAGTAATTTCATATAAGGGTAGGCATGAAGTAATAGAGAGGAAGAAGAAAATAGCCACAAAAGAACACAAAGAAACACAAAAAAAGAAACTGAATAGTGAACTTGATTGATTAGTTCGGCCAAGCTGTTTCGCAGCTATTGGTACTCTAAGTTGAAGCAAGATCTTAATTCCTATTTCTCTCTCTTATTGTTCATGAT
>DATEBV010000350.1:0-15051 GCA_035287205.1 Chthoniobacterales bacterium
ATATGGATACATTATGCCATGGGAACTCGCGGAGGCAGTCAAATGACCTCTGCTCTGCTCAACCGCCGGATGCGAGATCCGCATGTCCGGTGGTGTGGAAGGGTCACGGGGCGCAATCCCCGTGACTCCATCCGATTTAAAAAACTTAAGACGAAGAATATTCGCTATCGTAAGAAATAGGGAAGGTAGGAATTGAGATTCTGCTTAGAGCACCAATATCTCCGAAACAGCTTGGCCGAACTAATCAATCAAGTTCACCGTTAGGTTTCTTTTTTGTGTTTCTTTGTGTTCTTTTGTGGCTATTCCTTCTGTCTGTTACGATGACGTCGGTGTAAAAACGCTTTAGTTTGGTTGGAGCTCACGAAAAAAGTTTCATTTTTTTCCAGGTGCTAAGTTTTGGCAATTCCCTTCCCGTTGCCTTAATCCAAAGCAAGAAAAGGCCAATAGCCATAAAAATAATATTGGGGCCCCATGCGGCAATCCAAGGAGGGCAACGATCTCCTTTGCCTAAAGCAAGGAAGAGACTACTTGAAAAGAGAAGGGCTGAAAAGAGTCCTATAGCCAAAGCAACTCCACCCATAATACCGCGTCGGGAGGTGACAACACTGAGCGGTCCAGCAATAAAGATAACAATAAAACTGGCCCAAGGGAGAGCCCATCGATAATCGCGATGGGTGAAGAAAGGAGCAAGACGTGCTTTAGGAAAATCACTGTTATAAGTGAGATAAGTGTTCAATTCTGGAACACTCAAAAAATCTGGCTTCATTACAGAGCTAGCAATACGCCAGGGCGACTCACTCCAATTAGTGATTTCAAGATTTTCTGAATGATCAAACTTAAAAACATTCCCCACAGGATTCACTAAGACATGATCTACATTGTGAAATAGCCACGTATGTGTTGAGGGGTCATAATGAGCCGTTTCAGCATACCACTTCTCAAGAATATTACCGTCGGTATCTTGTTGAATAATTTGTACCTGTCGTGCCAACTGGTCTTTGACATAGAGCGATTGAAGATACCAAGTACGATTGTCGACACGGTTACGGAAGAGATGTGTATTGATCGATTGTTCTTTTCTAATACCTGTTTTAATTTCCTCTTTCATTTGATTTTTGACTACTTCAGCCTGAGGTGCTTGGGCATAGTTGAAATAAGTCACAATGAGCACCAAGAGAAGACCAACGAAGAAGAAAGGGAGGAAAATACGATAGAGACTACGACCACAACAAAGCATGGAGATGATCTCGTTGCGGCGTGACATCTGAGCAAATGAGTAGAGGAGTGCGAGGAGAGTTCCTATAGGCATGCTTAGAACAATAACTGCCGGAATCTGCGTTGCATAGAATTTCAAAAGCATTCCAAATGTAATATGACCTTGCACAAAATCGGGCGCGTTGGTGCTGAGGTCCCAGATTAGCCAGATGGCAATAAAGCCGATAATACAATAGAGGAAAGGGACTAAAAATTTTTTGAGAACGTATTGGTCAAGGAGAAGCATGGTGCAGACAGGTAACGAGTGAAGAGTAAAGGGTAACGAGTTTATTTTGTTGCCTGCGGCAATTGTTTTAAAAAGTTGCTTAGTATAACCAATCCAATTTCGAGAGAATAGCCATAAAAGAACACAAAGAAACACAAAGAATTTAAAAAAAGAATGACTATGAAAACGAGCTAAGGTAAGCGTTCAGATCTCCTCCTTCGGGAAAAGAATTTGAATCAATAACCTCATTACTTGTTTGCAGCTAAGCCAGGTATCAAATAAAAAAAATCTATTTTCAAAATTGGTTCACTTGTGGACAGTCTCTAGTTAGTATATTTAAGGTCATTGAATTATCATAAGGTTTAGATGTGGGGTTAGGGTTCGCAATCTTGACCAAAAAATGGTAGTGTCATCTTATAACCGGAAAAGTTTGCACTTTCAGATAACTTCAAAATAAAGATTCCTATTGGTTAAGATTCGATACCTCCATCCGATTCAAAAAACTTCCATTCAATTTGAGCTTACTACTTTTTTAAATTTGTAAATATTTAGAGCTTCTTAACCAATCATGCAATTCAATCGTACTCCTAGTGAACAAGCCGATCATTTCATTCAGGGCACTTCTCCGCAGGAGGAAGAACCGTTGCAAATCTATGATGATCTTTTAAAAGACGATATCCATAACGATCTCGGTTACGGTGTCTTGCCTAGCGATCAGAATGAGATTCTCCATTCTAAAATTGCTTATGCTGATGAAGAGCACAACGTTAGTGTACAGAAGGAATCGATGGTTCGAGAATCGGAGCAACAACGCGATTCGTTAGCAGAAGGTGAGTTGCCAGAGGAATCATCCCTTCGTGATCAAGTCGCTCATATCTTTTCTGAAAAGGGACCATTCTCACAAATGCGAGGGTTTGAGCCACGTCCTGAACAGGTTCGAATGACCTTGGCTATTGCGGAAGCTTTAGAAAATAGAACTTCTCTTGTTGTCGAAGCAGGGACGGGTGTCGGCAAGTCACTTGCTTACTTAATTCCTGCTGTGCTTTATGCCGTGCAATCACGTCGGAAAGCCATTATTTGTACTCATACAATTAACCTTCAAGAACAGCTTCTCTATAAAGATCTTCTTCTTCTTGAAGGAATGCTTAAAATCCCTTTTGATGTCGTTCTTCTCAAAGGGCGTCAAAACTACCTTTGTCCGACGCGCCTCAAGCGCGCGATGGATAGTAGTAATGATCTCTTTGCCAAAGAGACCCTTCCTGAGTTAGAGAAACTTCGTCTTTGGAGTGAGACAACCAGTGAGGGAACCTTAAGTGATCTTCCCTATGAACCTGATCCTCAACTTTGGGCTCAAGTTTGTAGCGAACGGCATTTTTGTACACCAAAGACCTGTGGTAACAATCCGCGTTGTTTTTATCAATCGGTACGCCGCCGAGCCCTTTCTGCGCAGGTGCTCATCTTGAATCACACGCTCTTTTTTACACTGATTGAAGATGGTTCCAATTCTGAGAGTGGTTATCTGACTTCCAACGATTTTGTTATCTTTGATGAAGCGCATACCATTGAAGGTATTGCTTCACGGCATCTCGGTCTCTCTGTTTCGCAATATGGGCTCAAACAAGTACTTCATCGCCTCTACAATCCTCGAACCTATAAAGGTCTCTTTCAACAGCTCAAAGCGACAGCTCCTATTACTGCCGTTGTGGAACTTTTGCCACTCGTAGATACTTTTTTTGAATCGATTGCACTCGTCTGTGATTTTCAAAAAGGGAAAGAATATCGCATTCGAGAAAAACAACGTTTAGAACTCCAGAAAGCTGTTAAAATAGAAGCTCTTCTTGAAAAATTAGATCGTCTTCATGATATGACAGAGGCTACGGCAGAGAAAATAGACGCAAACGATCTTACTAAGTCAGAACTCATCGACCTCGCAGCGCAGCTCTTAAAGGTACGCTCAGACCTTCTTGAGTTCATGAAGCAGTCCCATCCTGAAGATGTTTATTGGGTTGAAAAAACAGGAAAGGCTTCCAACTTCTATGCACTCCATGCCGTGCCTGTTAGCATAGCACCTCATTTAAAACAGTTGCTCTTTCGTAAAAATACAAGTGCTATTTTGACAAGTGCCACTTTATCAACTGGTTCGCCGCAGCTTGACTATTTCCGTTCACGGATAGGAGCGATGAAGATTCCCGCTTTGCAACTGGGTTCTCCTTTCAATTATGAAGAACAGATGAAACTTCATCTGGTGCGCAAGATGCCCGATCCACGCCATGCAGATTATGAGTCTTCCTTAGAACATTGGATTGCTCATTTTACAGAGCAAAGCAAAGCACGCACCTTTGTTCTCTTTACGAGCTATCGGACCATGCAGGCGCTGGCCCAAAAGATGCAATCTTTCTTTGATAAAAAAGGATGGACACTGCTCGTGCAAGGAGAAGAACTCTCGAGGGCTCGTATGTTGGAAGAGTTTCGTTCGGGTAAACCGTGTGTGCTTTTTGGAACTGATAGTTTTTGGACAGGAGTTGATATTCCTGGAGAAGCGCTCTCTAATGTCATGATCACACGACTTCCATTTACTACACCTGATCATCCCTTGACCGAGGCCAAGTTAGAGCAAATTGAGTCCTCGGGAGGAAACTCATTCCGTGATTATTCCCTTCCTGAGGCCATTTTAAAATTGCGCCAAGGGGTAGGACGCCTCATTCGTAACAAGAGCGATAGTGGTATTGTCGTTATTCTCGATAGCCGTGTGGTGGGTAGTTTCTATGGAAAAGCTTTTTTAAAAGCGCTGCCACAGTGTCCGGTGGAGATTGTTTGAGGGAGGCTAAAGGCTAAAGGCTAAAGGCTAAAGGCTAAAGGCTAAAGGCTAAAGGCTAAAGGCTAAAGGCTAAAGGCTGTAGGCTGAAAAAAAGAGAAGAAGAGAATAGATAGAGTCCGAAAGTGACCCGGTTTTGAAAACGGATTTTTATTTTTGCTTGGCACCTGGCTTAGCTACAGACATGTAACGAGTAATGAGTAAAGGGTAACGAGTTTATTTTCTTGCCTGCGGCAATTGATTTAAAAAGTTGCTCACTATTACCAATCAATGTAACTACTAAGGTAGATACATTGGTAGTTGTTTAGGAGTTTATGAGGTGAGGAGTTTAGGGGATCAAATGCAGAAGTCATAGAAAACTTTCCTCTAAACCCTTAAGCGTTTAAACTCTTAAACTATTTGGCCTGTTGGCCGAATAGGTTTGACCTTCCTCACATAATCTCACACAATCTCACGTGCTGCTTATGAGAGAGAGAAATACCATAGCTTGGCACGATTATCGTGTTCATCAGCGCCTCAGTTTAAACCCTTCAATTGTAGAAGAGGTTTATGCGATGCTATCGGAAATTGATGCGGTGAAGAATAGCTGGCGAATCACGGGGCAGTTATTACCTCAAAGTTTAGAGAGATTAACTCGTTCGGTTATTGTTACCTCAACTGGCGCTTCCAATCGTATTGAGGGAAATAATCTGAGCGATGTTGAGGTGGAAGACCTGTACAAAAATCTGAGAATTAAAAAATTTAAAACTCGCGATGAACAAGAAGTAGCAGGGTATTTGAAAGCATTAGAGTTAGTTTTTAATAGCTATCAAGATATTACTATTACGGAATCCTTTATTTTTCAATTACATCGCGAAATGTTAGCCTATAGCGATAAAGATGTTCGTCACAGAGGAGAATATAAAATTGGTTCTAATCGTGTGGAGGCTAAAGATCACAGCGGAAAAGTAATAGGTGTAATCTTTGACCCTACGCCTCCTTACTTAGTAAAGAAAGAGATGCAGGAGCTTATTGATTGGTATCAATGGGCTGTCAGCACTCAAGCAAAACATCCACTTCTTTTAATAGCTAATTTTATTTTTGAATATTTGGCAATCCATCCTTTTCAAGATGGCAATGGAAGAACGAGTCGCTTGCTGGCGAATCTAATGCTCTTGCAGCATGGTTATCTCTTTGCTCAAGTGGTCTCTCATGAGCGCATCATTGAGTCTTGTAAAGCCGATTATTATGTTGCTTTGAATAAGACACAAAGAACATGGAAAACAGCTGCGGAGGAAATCACTCCATGGTTATTATTTTTTCTTAAGATTATCAAGAGTCAAAGCAATGAAGCGCTTCAACTTATTGAGGGAGATACTATTGATTATCTGCTTTCTAAGAAGCAAATGGCATTGTGGCAGTGGGCAGCTGAAGGTCGTGAGTTCGGTCGTAAAGATGCTGTTCAGGCACTTGGTTTTCCTGAGAGAACCATTGAGTCCATTATTAAAAAACTTGTCGATTTAAAACGCTTGAAACGAATTGGGCAAGGAAAGGCGACGCGCTATTATGCTGTTGAAAAAGGGAACTGAGATAGGAATACAATGAACAAAAACTAACTTTATTTGTAAAAAATAATGAACCTTTCTATCAGAAATTTGCTCAACGCAGAGAGTATAGCTTCTATTGCTACTCAAGGACAAAACGCTGTAGTACAAGGTGCTCGAACACAGCAAAGTCCTGATCATTTAGCTCGGATAGTAACTATGGAAGTTCCAGAGATCCTAGGAAGCAGTTACCATCAGGCTATCAACGACATCAAAATGCAATCGCATATTTTTAGCGAAAGCATCCTGTACCTTTTAGAAGAGAGTCAGCAACAAATAAAAAAACTAGAAAATCAAACGATCAATAAGCGAGTAAGTGCAGTTAGGGGAGGATATGCTCTTGTCACTGAGTCCGAGGGAGAAGCCGATCTAAAAACGAAAATAGAAGAGATAAAAAATTCAACCAAAGAACACTACACACAAGCTTATTTAGATTATCGCAAGAAGACTCTTGTTCATGAGCAAACAGTCTTGAATCACGTCATCGATCATCAAAGCACCGGTGAGACAAATCAGCATTTAAAAGACACTATTAAACAAGATATTACCGTATCCTTCGAAAAAGCTAACCAATTATTACAAGATAGCAAAGAGCTGACTGATAAGCAAAAAATAGAACGACTTAATCAAATTGATAGGGAGCTTGTTAGCGCTTGTGCACAACATGCGGATGTTTTTATTGACTATGCAAAAAATTCCATAGAACAATCATTAACAAAAATCAAAGCACTTCAAGATCAAGATCAAGAAATCGCAAGAGAGATCGGTAATTTACAACTCGGGAAAAAACAAACTGATTTTTTATTAAATGAAGCACAACTAGAACAAGCAGCATATCGCTCTGCTCAGCAATCCGCTTCTGAGCTAATGAAAAAAGTAGCAGAATTTGAAGCGAGGATTACAAGTATTGATCGTGTCTTTGTAATTTTTACGCAATCCTCTCCACAAGAACAGGATTTAGCGCAGAAAAAAGACTGTCTCAATGCTCTCAAGCAAGAACTCGAAACTATTGTTCACTCTTTTGAGCAATTGGCTTATGCCTACACTCTGCCTATTAGAACTATTCCCAAGCTAGAAGAATCAAGTTTCCTACCAGTCGATAATCCACAGGTATCCTACAATAGCACCATAATTTTATCTAAGCTCAATAATATACAAAATGCTAATGAATGTTTCTGTGGCAAAAATGGAAGAATTTTTTTATCGAAATCTGTGGAAGGAGAGTTATCCGAGAACCCAACAAAAGAATACCATGATGGGATCAATCTCGTTCGTCTAGCAATCATGCAAGATTATGGTATTAATGTACTTAAAAAATTCGACAACTATTTTTTTGGTAAAATTAATACAGGGACCTCTCTCTCGACCAAAGAACTTCGAGATTTTATTAACGATCAGTTAAACAACAATGATCAATTGCCAAGCTATTTGCTTTCTGATCCGCTCGATGAACAGACCCTTACAAAGTTGCTTACGATAGAAACAGTAGATAAGTATAGTAATCAAAAAATTCTTAAATATGAATCGTGCAACTATAATCCTTTTTCTTCATCAAGTTCTCTTGTAGAAGCAGAGAGCAATGATCAAGCAGCAATACAACGAGGAAAAGAAATCATCGCTTCAGCATTAGCAAAGCACTTAGACAAGTTGGAATTAACCGCAGATCAAATTAATTCCATTGGTATTCATTTTAAGCACGAATTTTCTGATTTAATTCAGAAACCATTAACTATAGGATCACTAAAAGCTTTTCTTCAAAAAGAGTTTAATGCCTGCAATCGTATAGATCTCACCTCCTTCTTGATACACCCTATCGTTTTAAGTGGTGCATGGGGCACAGTCACTGCACTCTATGCGAGTTTAAAATTGTGGCTCTTAGTCAACCGTGGTTTTTTGCCAACGATAGGATTAGCCATCATCCATGGGATCTTGCACGATCAAACAATGTTTTATCGCATGTCGCAAGCTCCTGTTGACGTTAGCGCAACTCGAATGGGGGCGCGTTGACTCATAAGTTTTGACACCTAAAAGGCTCAAATCAAGTATGCGTGCTAACTCAAAAAGAAATGACGCTCGAGGGATCTTGAAAATGGGCCAAATAGTTTCAATAAATTTCTTGACAGATTGAATTGCGATAATAATTATTCCGCATTAGTTATTGGCAAGATTTTGCTAAAGAAGATAGGAAACATTAAAAAATCCCATGAAAATAAAAAAAATCCTACAATGCTTTTTGATAACAGCATTCACTCCTTGTTACTTATTAGCTCAGGAAGCACCTTCTGAACAATGTTTCACTTCTTCAGGTGAGAGGGATGTTATTGAGTGGCAGGATCAAGAAAGGATGGAGAACCTGTCTTCACAGTCTACTGAAGCAGCGGCATCTACAGCCTCTATTTGGCCTGTTGACCAAATAGTTATGCCTCATCTTTGTGGTGGAGGGCCAAGTAAGTCGGCAAAATCGATCGGATCGTTAAAAGTACCAGTAGCAGAGGCAGTCCCTGTAGGAGGTGGTGGAAATGCGATAGCTGTGGATGCGATTGTGATAGGGATGGAGGCAAGGGAAGTGGTCTTAGGAGAGGGAGAGGACGAAGGAATAAACCATGGAATAACAGCTAAAACTGGTACAGCGAGTAGTATAACAGGAGGAAGATTACACAATAGAGAAACAGCCTATATTTCTTGCCCATCAGCGCCTCGGAGTGAATTAATGTTTAGAGATGATGAAATGAAAGGGGAGGAAGGACAAGTCAATCTGAGTGTGAATAGCGAAGTTACTGCAGCAAAAAGAAAGAAAGAAGATGCTTGGGAAATTGTTCTCAATACAAGAAGAGATGGTAAGGATGATAGTGATGTTCTAGCTGCTTGCAATAGTGCTGTTTTAGATTATTATCGTTGCAAGAACAGAGTAGAGAAGGCCGCGATTTTTAAATCAGCTGATCGAGCTTGGTTAGAAGCAGATGCCGGCTTGGAAGCTGTTAATGCAGCTTATACTGCGAAGGATTCTAGTACGGCTACGTCTCAAGCTCGCCAAACAATGTTAATAGATGCCATTGTAGAAGCTGAAGCAAACCTTAAGCCCCTACTTCAAAGAGCTTATGATGCTGAAACAGTAGGAAGAGAAGCATATACTCAAATTGCAGAAAAAGCTTATAGGGAAGCAGTCGAACAGAGAACTGCAAAAGAGGAAACAGTTTGGACTGACCGATGCCTTATGAATGTAGAGGTTGCAGAAAAAGCAGTCAAAGATTTAACAGAAGCACCACAAAATATGGTTGTTCATCGTGCTGCAGATCGAGCAGAGTTTATTGCAGCTATCGATAGAATTATGAAACTTCAAGCAACTAATGAGTTGGCAGCTGAAGAAGCTAGAGTAGCTGAAGCAAGCAGAGCATTAGAAGCTAAGAGAATTCTTCAAGACACTATGAAAACAGAGAAGGAAAAAGCTACTGAACTTCTTCATATGGAACATCAAGTAAGAAATATTGAACAGGCAGAAGAGAGAGCAAGAGCCTGTCGAGAACAAATGATTTCTTGCATGCAGGGAACAGCTTCAGTTATTTGTTGTCCAGTTTATGTTTTAGCTCATGACTGTTGCATTGCAGAAGATGAAGATGATAGATTTTGCTTCACTAGAGGATTGAGTGATTTATGTGAGGGATGTCAAGAAAAAGCGACTTCTTGCGCAAAGAAAACAGGTATATGCCTCATGATAACAGGAGCAGTTGTTAGTTGTCCAATTTGGAGCCCTATTGTTTTGGCTCATGAGTGTTGCGCTGAAGATAAATGGTGCGATTTTTCAAGCAGCTAAAGCTGTTAGAGAAAAAGAGAATAGGTACAAGAGAACACAAAAAAACAAAAATATTTTATTATTCTAGTTAGGCTGTTCTTTTTATAGTTAATTTTATAATTTACAACATTTTAAAGCTATGAAAATCTACTGCATTCTTTTTCTAGCAGTCTTGATGAGTTTTACAAGCTCTAGTATCCTTTTTGCACAAGTTGAAAATAGCACAGAAGAGGGATTAATATGTTCCTTCTCAACGCAAAATAGACTTCTTTCCAAACTCGCTGATGCTGATGAAGTGCAAGGAGTCGACGGCGCACAGAAGTTGAGTGTACAGGAGCTACTCGATGCTTCGAGCACCGGCGCGACGCAGCAATTCGCAGCAGAAGTAGAGTTTCGAAAGAAGTCTAATGAAAGTGATGTTCCAGAGGATATTACCCCAGTAGTGAATAGAGTTCCCTGCCCTGTTCTTATGGGAGGTCCTATAGGGTTTACAATGGAAGCAGCTTGTTGGTTAATGAATAGAACAGCAATAAGATCATTGACAGGGCTAGGAAGAACAGTAGAAGCAACAGGAAGTGCTGCTAGGACGCGGCAAGCAGCTCCAATTACGACAAATAGTAAAATAGTGGCATTGATAGGAAAAAAAGCTATTAATAATAGACTTATAGATGTAAAAAAATGTTCCTTTACGACTATTCCTTCTGCGGGAGACATTGGAAACAATACATCATCTTCTCTTTTAGAAAATTCAAGTGAATATTGGGAGCAAGTTGCTAGGAGTCAAGCAGCAGGGGAGGCGGAATTAGCTTCTTTATGGAAACAAGTTGCCGAGGAAGCTGAGAAAGCAACCTTATTGTTTCAACAATCTCAAGATCAATATACTAAAGAGAGTCAATATGATCAAGGTAAAAGTATTAGTTTACAAAATGCAGCTGATGCAACGTTAGCATTAGCAGAAGCAATGGCAACCAGCATTTATTGGGAAGCCAAAGAGAATGAAGCTAAGGATGCCAGGAGAATGAATGAAGCTCGGCTATGGCATCAAGCTAACCAAGAAATCAAGTCGGCTATTCAAAAGTATCAAGAGTTTACAAAAAATCATAGCACACTGACCATATTTCAGATGGTTAGAGAAAAAGCCGATGCCGATGCTTTTATGGCTTCAGTTTTAAGTAAAGGTTGGGAAGTTAGAGAAAATGAAGCTAGAAGTGCAGGAAGAATAGAAGAAGCTAATCTTTGGCAACAAGTTGTACAAAAAGCTCAAAGGGCATCACAACATTATAAAGACTATCAACTTAAAGTATTTTTTTATCTTATGACGATCATGGATATGGAGATCCAACGAATGTTTGTACCAAATAAATTAAAAAATGTAGCTGATGCAACTTTAAAATCAGCAAAAGTCATGGCAAAAAGGCTTGATTGGAGTGATAAGGAAAGAGAATCAATGGGTAATGGAAATAGAGAGGAAGCTGATTTATGGAAAGAAGCTGCTAAAGGAGCAGAAGAAGCATCCCTACTATATCAACAATCAGCAGATCAATATGCTGTAGAGAAGGGAGATAAAGGGATTAGTTTAGAAAATACAATGCTAAGTGATTTGGAGTGTCAGGCCAATGCCCTTTTTATATCAGCGAAAGAAACTGCAATTCGAGCAGAAAAATTCTCTTTCGAATCAGCCACTAATTCTTCAATAGCTTCTTCAGAAACTCCGAAATTAATGATGGAGCCTCAAGAGGTGGCTGAAGGTTTAGAAAAGTTAAGAGTTGCTTCAGCAAAAAGAGTAAGTAGGCCAGGAACAGCAAGAGTAGGTAAAGAGGTTGAAAATAATAATACTATTTTTGTTTCTTCCTCTTCTAATAACACAACAGGTTTTTCTATTAAACCTAAGAACTCATTTTTCGAGGTTAGTGAGATAGCGAAGAATTTTGTTACTTCTGTAGTAGACCAGGTATTTCATATGCCTTCTACTGAAGCTTCTTCAAGGTCGATGGATGTTGTTCAGCAGGAATCGATTTCACATGGAATAGTTTCTGCAAAGAGAGCGGAATTCACTATGAAAGAGGCAATGTGCTATACAGTAGAACAATATAGAAAAAGCATCGTGAACATTAGAGAAGAAGAATCTTATCCTTATGCTGATGAATTAAGTAGAGAAATTGCTGCTAACGAATTTGAACACAGAATTTCTCTTTTCATCCCTAAATACATCAAAAGAGAGAGAAGTGCTTTTGTTAGAGCAAGGTCTGATTGGAAGCCTTTTTCTAAAGCAATGAAGAATTTTAGAAAGAATCCTAATAAGGCCAATTTTGAGCTTGCAGATCAAGCAAGGATGGAATCTTGGAAAGCAGTAACAAATCTAGCTGTTGTAAGCGCTGCGCTTGCTGATATTTATTGGACCGGATATGAGAGCTTCGGAGAAACATATTATCAAACTAGTATGGGATATTGTTGTGATATGGAGTTAGATCAGTTAAAACGTACAATGCAAGAAGATGCTAGGGCGATTCAGGATCTTGCTTTAGCTACTTTTGCAGCAGCTGATGCTACTGCTACAAGTGAAGCTGATATTGCAGATAGGGGTGCTGTTAGTCGTTGTTCCATGGCAAAATTTACTGATGCAATGGATTCTGCCAGATGGACTAATCATTATTCTGGTAAGATTATTAATGATACATGGAGAGAGGAGATGCAATGGGTAGCTGATGCTGCTCAAAAAGTGGCTGATTTTGTTAGTAATGACCATTATCAAATCTACAACACACCAGAATCGTAAAATTAAACTCTTAATAAACCAATGAAAATCCTTCCTCTTCTTCTTCTAGGAGTTTTGATAAGCTCTACCGGTTCTAATATCCTTCTTGCACAAAGTGAAAATAGCCTACAGCCTATAGCCTCTATTCGGCCTGTTGGCCGAATAGTTACTGCTTCAGGAGCGGATGCTTCATCACCATCAATAGCGCCTACTCTCTGTATGTTTAGTAGAACAGCTATGCGAGCTGTTGTTGTTGGAGGATCTATTGTACTGCCTTCATTATTTGAACGCTCTTTTATTAAAGTTCCTTCCAAACTCGCATATGCGGATGAGCGTAAACCTGTGGTTAACCCATCTACAGAATATGCTTCAACAAATTATCAGAATTCTTTTGATTCTACCTGCAGTAGCGGGTCTCCGCTTCCATCTTCTACCGCAGCAACGGTATCTCCCACCTCTCACCTCTCACCTCCCACCACTATGGGGCCTATTGGCCGAATAGTTACGGATGAGCTTACTGATGCTGCACAACGAAACATACAAGAAGCTGTAATAAAAGCCAATAAGACTCGGAGCGAAGCTGAAAGGATTAATAATTCTTGGTTGGCTAGTCGTAATTCACAGCAAGTTGTGAATGAAGCTGCTTGGGAGGCAGATGCTGAACTGGCAAAACTAGAGAGTGCAGAAAAAGAGAGAACAGAAAATATTCGATGGGAGCAGCTAAACTCAGAAGAGCGGAAAAAAGAAATCATTCAGCAACTCCAAAATAAAACAACATCTACTGTTGGAACGGTTGCTTCCTATTTGCAAGAAGCACTGGATTTTTATCAGAAGAGTGCTGAGTATTTAAAAAAAACTCATCAGACACAAGATGTTCAAGAGAAAACTGTATCTACTCAAACCGATTCAGCAACTGTCTATAGATTGATAACAGAGAAATTAGAGCAGGCAGCCAAAAATAGCATTCAAGCAGCTGAATCCTATGCAAAAGCATCTGGAGAAGATCAGAAGTGGAGAGAAGGTAATCGATGGAGGGATGCAAGCAAATCACTACAGCTAAGTGTTGAATGTAGAATCAAAGGCGTTGAAGCACAACGCACAGGTTCTAAGGAGAAGGCTCAAGAATATACTGAAGCAGCAGAAATATTTCAACAATCTTCAGAGAAATTCACTCAAGCAGTGCAATTACTACTGGAAGGTAAAGAGCAAGAGAGTAATATCTGTTGGAGTGAAGCTCATTCTTTTCAATCAGAAGGAATGGTTAAGAAATATAGATTTCAAGAACTGGAAGAGCAAGAAACAGGAAAAGCAATCCTAGCAGTAGTCTATAGAGAGGCCGCCTCAACATCAGAACGTGCTGCAGATCAGTACAAACAATCCATTCAAGCCTATACTGCAGGGAAAATAAGAGAAGGAATCTGTTATAGTTGGGCGGGTAGGGTTCTTCAAGCTAAAGCAAATTACCAAGCCAAAGCAATTGAAGCGCAAGAAGTAGGCAAAGAGACACTAGTAGCAGGTTATAAAGAAGTTATTTCAATACTGCAAATTGCAGCAGAACAGTTTAACCAAACAACGGAAACCTATCGTCTAGAAAAATGGAATGAGGGAAATAATTATTTCTGGAAAGCTTGCTCTCTCTATTCCCATGCAGATTACCAAGCAAAAGCATTTGAAGCAGAGAATGTAGGAAAGAATCAACTCGCAGTAGGGTATAAAGAGGCTGCTATAATATCAAAACAAGCTGTAGCGCAAAGAGAATTAGCAGACGAGGCTTATGCTGAAAGAACACTGGAAGAGGGTGTTCATTTGGCTCAGATAGGCAAGTCATTCCAAGCCAGGGCAGACTACCAAGCAAAAGTATCTGAAGCAGAGGATGTTGACAAAATACAGCTTGCAACAGGGTATAGAGAGGCAATAGCGACGTTAGAGAGAGCGATAGATCAGTATCAAAAAGCAGCTACAATCTATCACGCAGGAAGGTGGAGTGGAGGTCATTGGGATAGTGTGGGTAAATCTCTCCAAGCAAAGGCAGCTTACCAAGCAAAAGAATGTGAGGCGCAAGAAGCAGGTAAAACAATCTTAGCAGCTGGCTATAGACAAGCAGCTGTAATATCAGAGCAAGCTGCAGAGCAATTTCAACTATCAGCTAAAGCCATAGCCGCGTGGAAAATACGTGAGGCTAGGATTTGGTATGATGCAGGCACTTCGCTACAAAACCAAGCAGATTATCAAGCAAAAGCATCTGAAGCACAGATAGCAAAGAAGATGGCCTTAGTAGCTATCTATCAAGAAGTAGCTACACTATCAGAGGAGGCCTCAGATCATTTTAGACAATCAGCCCAGGATTGTGCCGAAGAGAAAATACGTGATAGTGAGCGATTTTGCCATAGAGGAAAATCAGCTCAGGAAGAAGCAAATAAGATGGCAAAGAAAGCCAGTAAGGGATCCCCAAATTAATAATATACTATTAATTTGGAGATCAGTTCGTAGTTCGTAGTTCGCAGTTCGTAGTAGTTTCAGCTCGTTAAATTAATTTGTAACCTACTTTCAGTGTGATTCCTAAAATTTATTTATAGTTCTGTTTTATTGGGAATGGGGTCAGGCTAATAATATTGACTAATATTGATG
>DATEBV010000351.1:0-11609 GCA_035287205.1 Chthoniobacterales bacterium
TTTCATCGCCTTCGATACTGTTGGCCAAACATGATTCATGGCCATGGTCATGATCATATCAGCTTGATCTTTTCGTGCCTTCCATTCATTACCGAACGGTCTTAATGCTAGCCATTTAACTTTTGCTACGCCTGCTTTCTCAATCCAGTAAGCTTTTTGGAAAGTAGCTTCTTCTTCGCTCAATGACAGAGTATTTCTTCCTTTTTTGATGTTTTCGACGACTCCATTCCAATAACTTGAGAGTGCTATAGCTGCTACTGCGGCTTCCTTCCATCCACTTTCGCTCTTTGATTTCCTAGCTTGGGCAAAGATGGCATCTACTTCTCTCCTTTTTTCTGCTTTAACTACTTCTTTTCCTTGAGCAGTTCCCCCTGTTTCAGACCCTTCTCTCCCAATATCATCAGAAAAAAGTCCTTTAACTTCCTTAATAGTAGGAGAAGAGGTATCACTTCTCACATATTCTGGTGCATTTTTCTGAGAATGGCAATGAGGCGCAGCAAAGGCATCTTCATTGCCTTCACTAGCACCTCCTAACCAAGCTGTTGCAGAGATAACATCTACTTCTTCCGGCCATATAGAAGGCTTGGCAAAACATGAGAATAATGCTTTAACTGCTCCTCTAAAAGTTAAAGGAGTTGAAGAATGCATCATCAGTTGTGGATTAATATTCGAGTCCTTTCTAAAAATTCCAGTTTCTTCCTGCTTATTTTGAACCTGCGCAAGAAGAAGACTAGAATTTATTGAAACAGCGAGAAGAAAAGAGGTAATAAATTTTTTAATAAGGTCTGAAAGGTAAGATATAAGGTTTGATGAGCTCAAACTGAGCATGAAAGTTTTTGATTGCCAGTAAGAAAGCTATCAACAAAGTTCAAATTTGTCAATAACTTTTTTAGAAAAAACTGAGCTGAACTTTCAAGATTACTCGGATGTGACTTTTCGGAAATCCATCTCCTATCTCCCAACTACCAATAGCACATTGGTAGTTAGTCCTTAGCCTATAGCCTATAGTTCAGAGATAACATCTTAAGAAATTGATTCTAAACGATTAAAATTTTCTATTGCTTTTGCAGCTTTTCTTGAAATACGAGCTATCTCTTGTAACCGAACTGCTTCTTCTGTGTTTCCTTTGATTTCTTCCTCCGCAGCTTTAATATCAAACTCAACAGAAAGCTGATATTGCTCAGCAGCCTTTCTCCAAATCGTTGATATCTCAGTTTCGACCGAAGCTTCAAGTGATTCTTCAAATAAAAAGACCGCTTGCCCTAAGCTGCTATTACTCTCTTTAATAGAACGAGCAATCCTTCCACAACATTTATACTCTTGTTCGTTTTTTGAAGAAACTGCTTCTATAGCTTTTCTATAACACGCAACTATGGACTCAGACTGTTCTAGTATTTTTTTTCGCCAACTGACTATTTCCGGACTTTGAGAACCTATCTTAAAAGTCGTTGAGGCTGATGAAGGGCAAGGAATACCGGTGGTTTGGAGACCGTCGGATAGACTGCGAGAGCTTGTATCGAACAGCCCCGTAGGGGTGAGCGGAGCGGGGGCGATCGAGTCAATCGACGGTTCTGTAATATTCGAGTGGCAAGAACTACTCGATGTGTCTAACTCCGACGTATACGTTGCTTTTGCAGTTGAAGGTGAGTTTAAAGACAGGTTCTGAGAAGAAACAATCGCTTGAAGATATGCTCCTCTATACCTAGCCATGTCACGAGTTGCTAGAGCAGTGTACTTCAAAATGGTAGATAAATCCCAATCATCAGATGCTTGCGCAGTTTTCCTAAGAATATTATCTTTAATAGCTCGCTGCATGTCCTCAGCTACTTGAATCCAAGCAAGGGCTTGCGGATCGTCTCCTAATTGATGAGCTTTTGCAGCATAACTCCAATATTTTTCAAAATCTATCACAAAACTCTGATCTGCCCCGCGTTTAATAACATCTAAAATATAATCCGAAAGGATTCTAGCGGGGGCTGTAGCTAATCTTGTCTCTGCAAGCCATTTCTCACAGCATATGAATAAGGCTTTATTTGCTAAAGAATTATCCATTTTAACAGCCTCTGAATTAAGGTTCCCATCAGCTTGGGTAGAATTTAGAGCGATCTTGTTGCCATTTATCCCTTTTTTTAATTTTGCTTTTTCTCTCTCTTCTGCTCTTGCATATAACATTTGATGCCGTGCTCTTAACAAAAAATATTCGCCTACTAAATACAAGCTATCGCCTTCGTTCTTATTTTCTGTGGCATAGGCCTTAGCTGACTGTTCAAACTGATCTACGGCATGTTCTGATGTTACAGCGGCTTCCCTGCACCCTGCTGCTATGATTGTTTTACCGGCTTCTTCTGCTTCAATTGCTTTTACTTGGTAGTCTGCCTTTTTTTGGAGAGAGTTGCCTTCTAAATCCAAACTTTTACCTTCACTCTCTTTTCCTGTAGTATAAGCCTCGACTGCTCGTTTAAACTGATTTGCTGCGCGCTCGTGTGTTAACACAGCTTCCCTATAGCCTACTGCCAGGGCCGTTTTACCAGTTTTCTGCGCTTCAATTGTTTTTACTTGATAGTATAAACTAGATGCTGAAGAACTGTTTGCCCAAGTCCAACTCTTTTTCTCGCTTGCTCCTACTAATACATGAGTTTCATTTCTCTCATCACATTGTTCTCTAAATGCTTGCTCTGCTTCTTCTATTTGACCTGTTACCGTCGCTCCATTTTCTTCTATTGTGGAAGCTGTTTTTCTTACTGAAAATCCTAAAATATCTCCGATCTCACTTATTTCTTCAGGATTCATCATCAGGTAACAATCAAGATTACTATCTTGATTGTTACAGTTGGTAGTTCGCAATTCATAGTTGGTAGTAGTAATTTTACCTCCTTGGTCAATTAGGTAACAATTCAAGCTTTCAGCTGAATTGTCACAGTTCGCAGTTCGTAGTTCGTAGTTCGTAGTAGTTTTAGTTCGCTGGTCAATTTGATCCTCTGATGGTAATTCTGTCTTGCTATTATCTGCAACCTGTAGTCTGTAGTTTGCAGTCTGATTGGTAGCTACAACCTGCAACCTACAACCTCTAACCTGATTGGTTGCCTTTAGCCTATCTTTCAACCTGCAACCTATAACCTGATTAGTTGCCTTTAGCCTATTTTTATCCTGCACCCTGATTGGTTCCACCTGACTATTAAGATTGTTCAAACTTGTAAAGCCTACCAAAGCTCCTACAAAAAGTGGAAAAAAGATTTTCATGGTTTTTATAAGGCTGGTTTAAATTTTTACCCAAACATTCTAAATATTTATTTTATTAATAAAGAATATATTATAATCTTTATACTTTATCTTGATTTGAGATTTGAACACTACCCCCATTCTGCCCTATACATTCCGGGTTCTGCGCTCCGAGACTCCTTGCTCATCATCAGCCTTAGCAACTTTGAAAACAGGTTCTAAGTTTAAGTTTAAGTTAATTCTTAATATCTATCAATGGGTTAGCTGAATATTTACTTTTTTCGTGCTATTTTATGCGCTCTTCTAAGGCCTTCTGTCTCCGCTTCTCCTGCTATAGCATCAGCCTCTGCGTGAGCTGCTTGCGCTTGATTAAATAAACACAAACCTTCCTTGGAATTCTCTGCTGCATAAGCCTGAACTGCTTGTATATATTGATCTACCGCTTTTTGATAGTTCTGTACTACTTCTTGGTATTTAGTAGCCATTGTTGCTTTACCATTCTCACCTGCTTCTATCGTTTTTACAAGCATTTTCGCACTTGCCCTAATAACATTACCTGCATTATACCAACTATTACCCTCATTTGTTTTTCCTGCAGCAAAAGCTTGGGTCGCTTTTAAGTAATATTCACTACCAACTCTCTCTGTTTTTTCTGCTGCTTCTTGGTATTGAGTAACCACTGCTGCTTTGCCATTCTCACCTGCTTCTATCGCTTTGACAAGCATTCCCGCGCTTTCCTTAATAGCAAGACCTGCATCATACCAACTATAAGCCTCATCTATTTTGCCTGCAGCAAAAGCTTGAGTCGCTTTTAAGAAATATTCACTGGTTGCTCTCTCCATTTTCGCTGCTGCTTCTTGGTATTGAATAGCTACTGCTGCTTTGCCATTCTCGTTTGCTTCTATCGCTTTGACAAGCATTTCCGCGCTTACCTTAATAGCAAGACCTGCATCATTCCAGCTATTACCCTCACTTTTTTTTCTTGCAGCAAAAGCTTGGGTCGCTTTTAAGTAATATTCACTGGTTGCTCTCTCCATTTTCGCTGCTGCTTCTTGGTATTGAATAGCTACTGCTGCTTTGCCATTCTCGTTTGCTTCTATCGCTTTGACAAGCATTTCCGCGCTTACCTTAATAGCAAGACCTGCATTATTCCAACTATTACCCTCTCTTGTTTTTCCTGCAGCAAAAGCTTGGGTCGCTTTTAAGTAATATTCACTAGTTACTCTCTCTATTTTCTCTGCTGCTTCTTGGTATTGAATAGCTACTGCTGCTTTGCCATTCTCGTCTGCGTCTATCGCTTTTACAAACATTCCCGAGCTTGCCTCAATAGCAAGACCTGCATTATTCCAACTCTCACCCTCATCTGTTTTTCCTGCAGCATCAGCTTGCGCCGCTTTTAAGTAATATTCGCTAGCTTCTCTCTCCAGTTTCTCTGCTGCTTCTTGGTATTGAGTAGCCATTTTTACTTTACCATTCTCTCCTGCTTCTATCGCTTTGACAAGCATTTCCGCGCTTGCCTTAATAGCAAGACCTGCGTAAAACCAATCATCACCCACTCTTCTTTTTCCTGCAGCATCAGCTTGGATCACTTTTAAGTATTCACTGACTGCTCTCTCCATTTTCTCTGCTGCTTCTTGATATTTAGTAGCCACTGCTGCTTTGCCATCCTCGTCTACTTCTATGGCTTTTATGAGCATTTCTGCGCTTGTTCGAATAGCATGACCTACAGCATTCAAAGTATTACCCTCATCATATTTTTTTGCATCAAAAGCTTGGGTCGCTTTTAAGCAATATTCACTGGCTTCTCTCTCCATTTTCGCTGCTGTTTCTTTTACTTCAGCCACTTTTCTTGCTATTTCCTGAGCATTAACAAGAGCTGTGTTATCTGCTTCTTTCTCACTACTCTCTCCCGTTGATTTTAATTCTCCATCAGATTGGGATTGTTGAGATTTTTTAGGCCCTCCTCCTCTTAATCTCAACACTTGACTGGAAGAGTTACTAGGAATAGAACCAACTTCAGTCACTGGCCTCTCAGCAATGATGGTTCTTTTTTCCAAAATCCCCAAGGCTTCACCTACGGCTTTTATTCCCTCTTCAAGCGTTGATGGATCCATCATTAGGTGGCAATCAAGGTTACAGCCTTGATTACCACAGTTCGTGGTTCGCAGTTCGTAGTTCATAGTAGTTTTAGCTTGTTGCCCAATCAGGTAACAATTCAAGCTTTCAGCTGAATTATCACAGTTCGCAGTTCGTAGTTCGTAGTTCGTAGTAGCTTTAATTCGCTGGTCAATTTGATCCTCTGATGGTAATTCTGTCTTGCTATTATCTGCAACCTGTAGTCTGTAGTTTGCAGTCTGATTGGTAGCTACAACCTGCAACCTACAACCTCTAACCTGATTGGTTGCCTCCAGCCTATCTTTCAACCTCCCACCTGTAACCTGATTTATTGTATCTGTGTTGGCAAAAAGACAGCTCGTACTAAGCAAAATAGCTAATAAGTGAGGTGAAAATTTTGCCATGATATTGATTTATAATAAATTTATTTGAAATAAGTTATATAATAGAAAAATTTATTGTTTTTATTTATATTTTATTTGAACGAATAGGATTGCTTTCTATTCACATTTTTTTAAGGCCACAAATACCCCTTCCATGATCCTGGATAGGCCTCAGCAGCTTTAACTGCCTTATAAACATTATTGCGTCCTTTTAATAACTCGTTCCACTTTCGATCATTATCCCAGACGTCGGAATTTTCTTCTATAAACTCAGCATAGATGCGAGCATTAGTAGAAGCTATGCTCCAATGTTGCGATGCATATTCCTTTTCGGCTAGCTTCGCAGCTTTTGCTTTATCATGATACTCATCACTCTTTCTTTTCATCATATCCTTTTCATAATCAAGACCATTATTGGCTCTCATAATAACATCCGATGAATCATCGTTTTCCTCTTGAGGAGGATTTACAATACCACGTCTAAGAGTATCAAGACGTGATTCTAGCTCTGAAAGCTCTACATTGAGTGCTACTTTTCCATCTTGGTCTTGAATAGCCAAAAGAGCCTTCCTTCTCTCAAGATCATCAGCTTGTTTTCCAAAATTATTTTTTGCCTTTGCTACTGCCTCGTAAGCATTCTTCTCTTCCGCAAGTATCATATCATACTCGGATTCAGCAGCAGCACTTTGAGCAGTATTTCTTACAGCAATAACTTGTTGACGAGCAATAGCTTTCTTGAGATTCACTAAAGCAAGTTTTTCAATAAGCTTTTTAACTTCATAGTCATGAGTCGCATAAGAAGCACGGGCTTCTGTGTACAACATGTTCGCATAAATTCTAGCCCTTACATTGCGAGAATGATTTAGGGAATCACTACTTCCTAGTACAACTTGTTTCGCCTGGGCTGCAATTTGTTTGGCTTCTCTAACATCTCGTTCTGCTACTTCAGTCTCTTTTCTAACGGAAGTTAACTTAATTTCAGCTAACTCTTTCTCAAAACTTGCTTTTGCCTTTTCTGCCATCCACTCTCTTTTTTCCTGCCTTGCTCGCTCTTGAGCTCCTCTTTCTGCTTCATCTCTCCTCTCTGGATCAATATCAACACTACTAGAACCTACCTCTGGATACTCTTGCCTAATAGTTAATAGCATTTTCATGTCTCGCACACGTTGAGCTTTAACATCGACATTCTCTTGAAATTTTTCTACAGCAAAACATGCCTTTTTTTCCTTTTCTATGGCATTATCGAATTCTGTTTTAGCAGTAAGATGTTGTGTTGTATTCCTTACCTTAATAACCTTAAGCTGAGCAATAGCAGTTTCGCGCTTAGTTAAAGCAAGTTCTTCATTCAGTTTTTTAGCCTTATAATCACTATCAGAATAATCTAAAAGCGCTTGTTGATAGTCAATATGAGCTTGAGCTTCTGCTTGATCAATACCTTGGGCTTTTTTATAAGCCTTTTCAGCATTATTTTTAGTTTTTTTAGCTTCTATAACAGCTTTTTCAGCTTCTGCTGTTGCTTTTTGGGCTCTCTCATAATCTATTTCAGCTAATTCTTTGTAAAAAACGGCCGCCTCTTTAGCTGCAGCCCATTCTGTTGCCTCTTGAGCATTTTCCTGACTAGGAAGTAGAGTTCCTTCTGCAATACCACGATCTTTTAATGAAGAAGAAGCAACTTCAGCAAGACATTGGGTATAAATATTATTGCAAATTTCATTACGAAGATATTTATCAATCTGATTATCAGAAGACTCAAAATGTGAAGGCGCAAGCTCATCTCCCCAATAGCCACCCATTTCTATAACTATTCGGTCAGTTGGACGAATAGCTGTTACTTCCTGTTGCTTGCTGGTTATTGGTTGATTAATATTTGAAAAATCACTCTGATGACTAGTTGATCTTCTGTCACATTTTACCGATGAATTACCCGAATATTTGCAGTCATCTAAACAACTAACTTCTTCAGAATCTGGACAAGGAATATTAGGAACAGTAATGTTAGAACCATTTTCACGACTGCTTGTTTCTGTACGTTTACCCCATAATTTACCAAAGAATCCACCACCAGACGTTTTTGTTCTGTCCTCTTTATCAACTCGATCAAGGATTTCACGCAGTCCTTCAGCAGTTAAAGGGAAAGAAGTTAAACTATCTTTAGATTCGATTAAGTTATTAGGAAACAAGTTATTGTCATTAGCAATTTTTGAAGGAACAAGGCTCTTAAGAGTTTCTCCTATATCTAAATTGTCACTTCGATTTTTAGCATAATCACTTGTTGTAGTGATTTGAGGTCGGATAAAAATCATGCCTCCCTCCCTATGAATAACTAACTGTTCTGCTGTAGGATGATCTTTTAAAGCTCGTCTGAACGCTTCAAGTCCTAAGGCAGCTTCTACTCCTTCAACAATTGCAGGGTCCATCATCAAGTAACAATCAAGGTCATCACTTTGATTATTCCAGTTGGTAGTTGGCAGTTCGCAGTTCGTAGTAGTTTTACCTCCTTGGTCAATTTGAAAAGAAAGATCCACCAATGGTAGTTCTGTTGCCTTCGATCCTGCAACCTGTAACCTGCAACCTGTAACCTGATTTGTTGCCTTTAGCCTATTTTCCACCTGACTATTAAGATTGCTTAAACTTGTAGAGCCTATCAAGGACCCTAATAAAATGGGGAAAAAGATGTTCATGATTTTTATAAGATTGGTTTAAATTTTTGCTAACACATTCTTCTAATGCATGTGGCAACCTAAAAGTAAGACGACCTTTTATGAACTTTTTTAAAAATAGATGCAATAAAAAAACCTCAAAAAAGATTTTTATGACCCGATGACATACCTTGAACTATGGCTTGCCATGATACTTTTGTATTCGTAGAGTTTGTCCGAGAGTGAACAATTTTTAATTTTATTTGGAAGACAAGATTACTGAGCTCAAAGGTTTCAGATAATATTTGAGATTTTAACAACCTCATTTTGAACTAAATATCATTATTTTTATAACTGAGTTAGCCTAATATTTACCTAAAATTCTTGGTATAATAAATATTAACTTGATATTATTTCAGCTCTATCATGTCCTTAATATTACAAAATTAGTAATTTTTAGGACATAATAATAAGCCCTTCTTGTTGTTCAACAATTAATAAACTGTTACCAAATTCTGCCTTTGAAGCAGCTTTCCCTCGATAAATAGTATGGATGTCAGAATCGTTGAGGCTAAAAATCTTCTCAAAAGCAGGAACTTTATGATCTCCTATAATGCGCTCATGAGCTTGTCTTATTGCTTCAGGAAGCTGTATAATGATGTTATCAATGTGGATTATTATTTTTCCTTTCACTAATCTTACTTCTTCTTTACTACTCGTTGAATTTTTTGAGAGAGGCGCTCTTTTCTGGTTGCTTTCAGTTGCTCAATAATAAAGAAGCGTGTATCTCTGGCATCTTGGGCTGCTTTTAGTGGCTCTGTCCACTCAGTAGCACATTTTGTTTTCAAAATAGAAATCTGATTTGGAAATGTTTCAAGTTTTTCAATCAGACGCTCCCAAGCAGCTCTTGCTTCTTCATTTTTTTGAATAGCATCATTCCATAACTCCTCTCGATCAACAGCAACATCAGCGGCTGTTTTAGTACTAGCAATAGTGGCAATGAACGTTGCTTTATTTGCGATATTCGTAAGCTCTTTCATATGCCATCGCAGACTGTCGTCCTGGAGTGATAAAAGTGATTGTTTCCACCACCCCGTGAGATCCATGCGAAATTTAGAAACTGCAGCGAGGCCTTTCTTAAATTCAACACTAGTACGATCCAAAAGGTCTTTTACTTTTTTGTGTTCTTGAATGGCATCGTCCCATAGCTGCTCTTGCTGAGCATGTATTGCTCGAGCACTGCCCATCTCAGCAAGATAATTGACCTTCAGAGTATAGGCATAAAATTTAGAAGGCTTGCATTGATTTTTCATATCTTGAGCATTCTCTATCATTTGTCTTACAACGAGTTGATCCCATTCAGGCGCTTTGACAAGGTATTGATTCAATTTTTCTATAGCTTTATTCAAAAGAGGAAGCGTAGTGTTGATCCTCTGAATAATTTCATCCCATGCTTGTACTTGTTCATGTTCTGTATGAGCTGCACGATCAGCAACTGCTTTCTTAAAAGAATCCTTAACAAACGATCTCTCTTTGTTTGCTTTGCAATAGAAGACAAAAGCATCGTTTTGACTTGCTGATATGTTAAGTTCTTTGATCTGTTCCATCCAAAAACCCCTCAATTCCTCATTATCTGCAGCAACCAAATCATGAGCTTTTTGTTTATTGTTTCTATCATTCTCTAAAATAGAGAATAGAGCTTCTTCCATCGCCTCAATAGCCTTACTCCATAAGACTTCGTTTCCATCTATATTACACATTCTGGATTGAATATTGAGCATATCAAGATGCCATCTCCACCTATCTTGGTCAAAATCTGGCGCAGCATGCAGACCTTTTTGATAGGCTTGCTGTGCCAAGGACCATATCTTTTCCAAATCTTTTGCAATAATACTTGCCTGGTGATCTAGCTCCATTGCTTCCAGCATACGACCATCAAGACGAGCGGCTTTAGCTTGAATCTTAATAGTCGAAAGTTTGTTTTGCATTGTTTGACCTTCTTGAAACCAACCATCTGCTTCCATTTGCATCTCCGTTCTTTTTTCAAGATAGGCTTCTTGGAACTGGCTAGGAGTAGTCAGTGCTACAAACTTTCGAGAGAGAGAACTTTCCTTAGCATCCTCATCATGAGGATTGATAATTGTTAAGTGGCCATTAGCATGCCCTTTTTTTGTTAACTGTCCTTTTTGCGTCCATGTTTCATTGAAAGTCGGACGCCGTTCAAAATTCATCTGATATTTTTTGAGATTAGATTTATATGCTAGTGGTCGGAATCGCTTTAATTGATCATTGCTCATATCAAAACCTTCTTCATCTTGATGAGAATGATCATCAGAACCAATCCATAAGTTGCCCAAAAATTCTCCATCCCTTTTTGTAGCCTGACCCAATGAAAAATCGCCAGTACATCTTCCAGCTAATCTAAAAATATTTCTCGCCCAAGTAATCTTACTATCCATCGCTGCTTTAGTCGCATGATGGGCCTGAGCCCACGCCTGTTGATTAGCGGCAGCCGCTTTTTTAGCCTCATTCCAAGAGCTTTTAATACTCCCTCCCCACTGACGCAATGCCTCGATCTCGTTTTCTGAACCTAAAGCATCAGAACCTTCATTCAAACTCTCTGCAACTGCTATCAACGCCAAATAGGACTCTTTAACCTTATTCAATTTAGAAGTAAAATTTTCTTCAGCAGTTTTGGCTAATGCAACCGCTTTATCCATTTCTCCTTTTTGGTCAAAAAAAACATTAAATAAAGCATTATTGGCCCATGCATTTTTAGCTGTTTCATCCTCCTTCATCCATTTCATCTCGGTCTGTTGTGTTAAAACTTCTTCAGCTGCTTGAATAGTTTGAATGGCCTTGAGGGCTTTTTTACAAGCATCCATTTCATCTGTACTTGAGAAAGTTCTAGCAACTTCTGCATCAGCGCTAGAAGCAATGGTATTCGCTGTTAATCGAGCATTTTCAATCTTCCAGAGGCTATCAATGGTTTCTATATCCCAAAAACTATCCTCCTGAAGTGATGCCTCAAGCATTTTGGTCTCATCAAAAATAAGTTTTCTAACAGTCGTGGCTCTCTGAGCAAAATCAGCAATCTCATCATTTTTTTTCAACACATTCCCCATGTCTTTGAGAAACTGAGGTTTCACATGTTCTTCTTGAAAAAAATGAATCGAATGATCTTGAAGACAGTTGCGAGCTATTTCATCAGCGCGTTGAAAAGATTCTTTCTCTTGTTGTGCTTTTATTATGG
>DATEBV010000352.1:0-3610 GCA_035287205.1 Chthoniobacterales bacterium
ATTATCCCAAGGTTGCGAATAATAGTTTCAGAAAAACCTTTAGACAAAAAGGAGATGACGTTATTCATTAATATAAAATAGAACAATAACTTTAAAAACCTGGTGCGCCCGGCAGGATTTGAACCTGCGACCAAGGGATTAGAAATCCCCTGCTCTATCCCCTGAGCTACGGGCGCATAAGAGAAGAGAAATTAACCACAAAAGAACACAAAAGAACACAAAAAAAAATGTACGTACCAACATATCGTTGGTAGTGTTGAAAGATTGATAGTAAATACTCGGTTAATCCAGTCGATAAAAATTTTTAAGGTGTGTTAGGATCCTTTACTGAAGCGATTTCGAAAGCAAAAATTAAGAGCGAATAAAAAATCCCGCTTCACTTCTTACCCTGTCACGCAGTGACCAAAAATCAACTTAAACTTAAACTAATAACTTAAACTAACTATTCGGCCTGTTGGCCGAATAGTTACTAGCAATGTTCGAAATCACTATCTTAGCCAGCGGTAGCAGTGGTAATGCTACCTTAGTCCGTTCTGAAGGAGCCACTCTACTTGTTGATGCTGGTTTAAGCGCCAAACAACTTCGAGAGCGCCTTGCGCTCTGTGGCGTTACTCCTGAAGAAATTTCAGGGGTCTT
Source organism: Chthoniobacterales bacterium (assembly GCA_035287205.1). Taxonomy (GTDB): domain Bacteria; phylum Verrucomicrobiota; class Verrucomicrobiia; order Chthoniobacterales; family UBA6821; genus CAIWMF01. The sequence continues at coordinate 637 of DATEBV010000352.1, forward strand.
AGTTACCCATGAACATGGTGATCATGTCAAAGGTCTTCCTCAATGGTGCAAACAATACTCTACTCCCATCTATTGCAATCGTCATACCGCTGCAATCCTGCGCAGTAAGATAGGAGACTATCATGGTTGGAAAATTTTTGAAACAGGTGCCGAGTTTTTTCTTGGCAGCCTCTCAATAAAATCTTTCTCTATTCCTCATGATGCTGTCGATCCGGTAGGATTTGTTCTTCGAGAACATCAACGTTCTTTTGGCTTTCTCACCGATCTAGGTCACGCAACCACACTTGTTTTAGAATCATTACGAAACGTTCAATCACTCCTCATTGAAGCTAACTACGATGAAGAATTACTCCAAAAAGATACTAAGCGTCCTTGGGCCATTAAACAACGTATCAGCTCCCGTCATGGACATCTCTCGAATAATGCCGCTGCAGAGCTTCTTGAAAAATTACTTCATCCTGAACTCTCCCATGTGGCTTTAGGACATCTGAGCGCTGATTGCAATAGAGCAGAACTCGCACTGTATGCCATTGGACAAATTATAAAGGACCACCCTTCCATCCAATACTGGTGCGCAACTCCAGATAAAATTAGTCCAACGATAGTGTTGTAATTTGACCAATAGGCCGAATGTAAGTTTAAGTTATAAGTTTAAGTTTAAGTTGATTTTTGGCCACTTCGTGACAAGGGGAGGAATGATTTTCTCTACGTGGGCCTGTGAGCTTAAACTAAATTGAAATATTATTGTTCTAACGTTACCGTAATCAACAGAAATTCACCACAAGGAACACAAAGATTACACCCCCCCTCCATAGGCCCTATTATACCAACATCCTTTTCATTTCGCAGAAGTAAAAGGAATATTAGTAGCGAAATGTTGGTAGCTATAATAAAGTAGGCTCACCAATAATGCTAAGAGCATTAAAAGAATCAATGAAGAAAGCAATAAGGCTACCGTGGCACGCCAAGCTGAAATTTCATGTACTTTTTTCAAGCCAATGAGGGAGGCATAAAAACTCCAAATACTACCGAGAATACCTCCAAAAAAGGGGATAACTTGAAAAATAGCTGTTGATCCCATTGCGTAACACATTACACGAAAAGTCGCTTCAAAAGGCTCCTTCGCACCTCGAAGTAGCCGCAGACACAAATGAGTAAAGAAAGATGAAACAAAAATAGTAACCATAAAAATGGGAGGAGAGAGAAGTAATGTCACCAAAAAAAGCATTCCCATCATTGGATAGGAGAGTGAAACTTTCTCAAACTGTGGCATCACCGAAGCAAGACTACTGATAGTGGAAGGCAACTGAGAAATAGCAGCCAGCGTAAACATCACGCTACTGATTATTACATAATAGAATAAAGGCGACGCCACTCCTCCCTGTTTTTGCAACCCTTCAAAGGTCTTTGAAGGCTTCAAAAGTACTGTTCCTATTGTTTGAAACAAGGCTGAAAAAAAACCTAATGTCGCGCGCTGTTCCCACGCTGGCTCCTTAAGAGAAGAAGAAACTTTAGAAATCGTAGCGACCGACTCTTCAGAAGCAAGGTCCCATTTCCATTCAGCTGCCATTTCGCTAAGAGGGCGCCAATCACTCATTCCAGAACACCAAACAAGTTCTTCACCTGTAAAACGCGCTGTGCGCATCCCTTCGCGAACTTCTTCTTCATCAAAAGTACCGAGTAACTGACCACGAGAAGCAATATGAAGTGATGACATGTTTGTGTAACTCCCAAGGTAATTGCATAAACAATTACCTTAAGAGTTTTTATAAAGTGTGAAGAGTTGAAAAGGCTTAAAAGAAGTTGAACTCAAATTAAACTGAAGTCTTTGATATATTCCCGTAATTCGTATAATTTTGCAACCGCTTTCTGAAACATGCGCGTTTCAAATCTAAAATTACTCTACTGACTAATCTTTGTTTTTAATTCATACTTGGTTCTACATTCTTTACCTGCCAAAAGCTTCCTCCCTACCTCTCATTTTATAACTCCAAACGCAACGACCAACGTTTTCATAAACCTTGATAGTTACCTCCAAGTTTCTAAATCATGCTGCAGACTGTACCCCCTATCTTCTATCTACAATCTTCCATCTCCTAAATAATGACTCACCTTACCGCTCGCAACCTCTACCAAACCTATACTCTTGGAAGTATTCCTCTAGAAGTACTGAGTGGCATCGATCTTGATATTGTTCGCGGTGAAGTCATCTTCCTTCGAGGAGCATCCGGGGCGGGCAAATCAACCCTCCTCTATATCTTAGCAGGATTGGAACACCCCATGAGTGGCGAAGTGCATTTTGAAGAAAAAAATCTCTTCTCTATGAAAAGCGATGCCCTAGCACTCCTACGCAATCAACACATGGGATTTATCTTTCAATCTTATTTTTTACTACCAGAACTGACGGCCTTAGAAAACGTCCACCTTCCGGCATGCTTAGCAGGTAAACCATGTGAAAAAAAAGCTAAAGAACTACTACACCGTGTGGGGCTTGGAGAACGGATGGATCATCTTCCCTCTCAACTCAGTGGCGGAGAACAACAACGTGTTGCCATAGCAAGAGCTCTTATCAATGATCCGACCATTCTCTTTGCTGATGAACCAACAGGGAATCTTGATGCGACTACAGGAGCAAGCATTATCGATCTCTTGCTAGGACTTGCTCGACAAGATAACCGCACACTTGTAGCGGTCACTCATGACCCTGTTTTAGCAGCGCGCGGTGATCGTGAACTACTCCTTGTGAAAGGATCATTAGAAGATGGAAGATAGAAGATGGAAGATCGGGAGTAGGCCTTCGGCAAGTGTACAAAATGCAAAGCACAAATCAAAAACCTCCACAACTTAGTTTTTTCTCTTCAGTAAATAATTTTAGTGAAAACTTCTATCGACTAACTCCTATCTTCCATCTTCCATCTTCCATCTCCTAATATGTCTTCTAACCTCACCGAGATCATCACGCCTATTCAAGTCA
>DATEBV010000353.1:0-6126 GCA_035287205.1 Chthoniobacterales bacterium
TGAGCCGCTTGCTCAAGTTTTTGTTCGGATAAAGCCAACTGTTTACGACTCTCTTGGAGTTCATGAAAACAATGCCGCTGTTCTTTCCATCCACGATCACGCTCAACCCATGCCTCATCAGCCTGTTTATAATGGTCTTGAAGTTGCGTTGAAGAGTGAGTGATGGTTTTCTCTATCCCTTGTTGCACCTTATCTTTTAAAGCAGGTTCAATGTGCTGATGTGAAGGTGAAAAAGCATTGAAAGCAGTAGTATGATTTTGTATAATTGTAAATACGTTGGAATTTGCAGAATCTGTAGCATTCTCCTTAACTCGAGAGAGTTCAGCTGTTCTTGAATCTGAAAATACCGAGATTGTTTGTGCTGCAGGTACATTTTCTCCTGAAATCCCCAATTCTCTTTTGAGAGCTTTTCCTGCTTCTTCGATTGCCGCAGGCTCCATCATTAAGTGACAACTTAGGTCTTGACCTAAGTTCTCACAGTTCGCAGTTGGCAGTTCGTGGTTCGTAGTTAATTCAACTCCTTGCCCAATCTGAAAAGAAAGGTCTGATGGTAGTTCTGCCATTTCTGCCCCTGTCCCCTGTAACCTGCAACCTGTAACCTGATTTGTGTTTCTTCCCTGTTCCCTGTTTCCTGTTTCCTGTTCCCTGCTTAGTGCCTGTAACCTGCTTAGTGCCTGTAACCTGCAACCTGTAACCTGATTATTGTCACTCTTTAAAAGATGATTAGCGTTAGGATTGATTACGATAATATCACCATCTTTTAAGGTATAAACCCCATCTTCAGTTGTTTTCTCACTTTGGGGACCAGTAGGGTGGCCATTTTCCAGCCAGTTGCAGTACCGTGCCTGATTCAGCAAATTAACCTCACTTATAGACATGTCTCCTTTCACCTTAACCACCGAGTAGCTATAATTACCAGGAGTCCCTGATCGTATAATACAGGCTGTCTCTAGATCTGAACCCATCCACTCTTCGTAAAAACCGTGAGGATCATCAATCGCTACCGCATTGAGAAAATCACAATATTCTTGTACTGTAACTTGATGTTCTTCGGTAGAGAAACTTTCTTGCGTCTGCTTATTTTTATTATTATCTGAAGCATTCGCTTCAATCTTGGCACTCTGTGCAATAGCACTACTAAAGCTTATTAAGGTTCCTAGGACAAAGGAAAGGAAGACTTTCATGGTTTTGAAGTTTTAAAAAATTTGCGAATATTAAAAACATAAAACCATCCTCAGTCAAGCCCCATTCAAAAAATTTTAGAACCTCTCTCTTAACTTTGTAAATCACTCTATAATCCTAAAAACGGGATTAGAGAATGGCGATCTTCCGCAATATACTTGGCCTCAAAAAGTTTTTTCCAAAGCCTCACGTACCGTGAAGGTATGCCACGTCTTCGTAAAAATCTTTTTGAGACCAAGTCCTTGCGAAATTTGACTCGCTCGCTCCCGCTCGGCTCACCCCTTTGGGGCTGCCTAAAGGCAGTCTATCCCGCGGTCTCCCGACCACCGGTATTGCGTCAGATTGTTGCTTTCTATTCCATGTTTTTAGGTGTAATAGCTGATGACATTGGTAATCCTATCTTTTCGCATGTCATCATTATAAGATCATTAGCTGTATCATCGGCTACGTTAGCCGCAATTCGCGCTACCGAAGCGGAAGCAGAGGTAAAGACGGAAGTATAAGCAGAGACAGAGGCGTAGGCAACGGCAGCATACATGTAACTACAAGGGGCGGACGCTCTGTTAATGAACACAGCATAGGCATAGGCGGAAGCTAAACCGTAAATGGAGGCAGAGGCGGAGAAAAGTTCACGCACCTGGAACATCTTCGATTCACTCGGATGCTCAATAAATGCTCTCATCGCTTTAGAAACTGCTGGCCAAACTGCTTCTCTTACCATGCTGATTAAAACATCTGCTTGCTCATTGCGACAGCGAATACCATGCAATTCTAAAACAAATGATTTAACTTTAGCAACCTCTGATTTTTCAAGCCAATATTCTCTCTGAAAAATCGCTTCTTCTTGATCTAATGCCAAGGTTACCCCCCCTCTTCCTTCTCTTCTTACTCTTAGATCCTGAACCACTTGATCCCAATAATTTGAAATGGATAATGCTACTTTTCTTGCCTCTTCCCAAACGGCTTTACCCTCAGTGTTTCTAGCTCGAGCAAAAGCTGCGTCTCCCTCTTTTTTCTTTGCTAGGATCATTTGTTCCGCTACTTCTTTTGCCCTTTGAGCAACAGCTTCTTGTTCGACTTTTTTTCTAATTTCTTTATCTTGCCTAGATTTTTCTTGCCTTTCTCTCTCTAATTGAGCCTGTTCTGCTCTTAGGCGAATCCTTGAGACTCACACTTATGCTACCATCCATGTTCCACTCAAGGATGGGACGCTTCATTGCTTGCGCAAGGCCGGTTTACCAGACGCTCAACAAAAAAACATTTATAACTCACTTGGTATTAACTATAAAAAATTACCCTCCACTCACACCGTAGTAATGGCAGAAAATAGGAAAGAAAATTAATGACCCTTTTATGACTCATTTTCCCCATCAGAATACTCGTCTGACTCATTTTTCACAAGCTCCTCCGCTTCATTTTGTAACGCAGCTGCACTTTTGTAAGCAGAATAAGCTATTTCCTCCAGATGGTCTGCCTCTGCGGCATTACTGCTTAGCTGCGTTTCTACTGATTTTCGGTAATACTCAGCTGATTTTTGATACTGAGTGGCTGCTTTACTCCAGAGATCTGCTAGAGGTTGGTTTCCTTTGACTGTTGCTCCGGTTGCTTCCATGAGAGCATTGGGAACTAATTCTAATTTCTCAATACTCTCTTCAGCAAACCTGATTATTTTCTTCCACCGATTTTCCTCTGCATTATTTTTGTTTAGCATTGCTTCTGCGACTTTTCGATAATACTCGGCTAATTCTTGTTTCTGCGCGGCTGCTTTCCTCCGATCCTCTGCTAGAAATTGGTTTCCTTTGGCTGTTGCTTCGGTTGCTTGCTTAAGATAGTTAGCAGCCAATTCTAACTTTACAGCACTATCTCGAGCAAATTTACCTATTTTGTCCAAACGATCTGACTCTAAGCAAGTTCCACTTGTTTCTACTTCTGCGGCTTTTCGGTAAGACTCGCCCAATTCTTGATCCAGTGTGGATAATTTACGCCAAAGATCTGCTATCAGTCGATTGCCTGTACCTGTCGCTTCAGCCGCTTTCTCAAGATTGTTAGCGGCTGATTCTAACTGTTTAGCACTACCTTGAGCAAAGCCTCTTATTTTATCCCAGTGGTCTGCCTCTGCATCATTCCCACTTAGCTTTGCTTCTATGACTTTTCGCTCATACTCGACTAATTCTTTATACTGCGCGACAAATTTGTTCCAACAATCTGCTAAAGATTGATTTCCTTTGTCTATTGCGATCGTCGCTTTCTCGAGAGCTGTGCAAGCTGATTTAAAATATTCATTACCACATAACCTCACTAAGGATAAGAAGCACCCCAAACGATCAGCCTCTGCTTTATTTCCTCTTATTTCCGCTTCTTTTCTTTTCCGACTTAAGGTGAGACCTTCTTGATACAATACAGCTTCTGTAGTGTAGAGATCTGCTAAGGGTTGATTTCTTTGAGCTGTTGCAGCAGTCGCTTTTTCGAGTATACTGACGAGGTTTTTTATTCCTCCAGCCATCAAACCATTCTCACAGGAGCTTATACTCGTCCAGAACTTAGCTTCCGCATCGTTTCCGCTTGAATAAGCTTCTGCGGCTTTTTGATGATACTCAGCTGACCCTTCATACAACACGGTTGTTTTGTTCCAGAGTTCTGCTAGAGTTTCGTTTCTGTTGGCTATTGCGACCGTCGCTTGCTCGAAAGCCTGGACTGCTAATTTTAATGTATAAGTATTCTGTCTAGAATAGGTAAATATGCTATTTCTGCGCTTTTCTTCTGCTGTATTTCCACTGAGCTTTGCTTCTGCACTTTTTCGGGAATGCTCCGCTGATTCTTGACATTGTTTAACTACTTTATTACAAAACTCTGCTAAAGGTTGATTTCCTTGGATGTTCGCAACAACACCTTTTTCGAGAACCTCGGCAGCTAATGTTAACTGAATGGCACTATTGTAAAAATAATCGGCTGTTGTCTGCCAATATTCAGGATCTTCTGTACTCTTTAATTGATGTGCTTGGACAACTTTTCTCACATATTCAGAAGAATACTGCATCTGCTCGGCTCCTTTTGTCCAAAGAGTAGCAACCCCTGAATTGCCTTTGTCATTTGCCTCTGCAGCCCTGGTTAAATATTCTGCAGCGTGAGATAAACACACTGCGCTACCACAAGCCCAATAAGTATAAGCATAATGACCTCCAAGAGCCTGAGCAACTTTCTCGCACCTTATAATCTCTTGCCTATCTCCCAATGCATCATAGACTTGACAAGATCTCTCCTGATACTTAGCAGCTTCTTGGGCTTCTACGGAAGCTTTTTTCCACATCTCTGCAATCTCTTGATGACCTTTTTTGCGAGCTTCTTCGAATTCTGCTAACCATCTATCAGCATTAGAGAGATAATAAGCAATCCAAGAAATCTTTTCTAACTGCATTGCGTGTTCCTTGTTTTTCCAAGTGAAGTTACAATGACGGAATTCCCTACAATATATGACACCTTCTTTAAATTTTTCAGCCAAAACATTATCTTTCTCTGCTACCTTCCACCAAAGAGAAGCTCCTTCTAAATTTCCTCGGGCAAGTATTTCGCTAACTTTATCCCAACTTTTACTGGCTTGCCCTGATGTAAAAGCCACACTTTTCCAGGCATCTCTTTGAATCCGTTTCGCCTCCATACCTCCAGCATCTCTATCCCATGAAACGTTGAATGCTTCTCCGTTAGCACTAACCTCCTGCTCTCTCGCCTGAGCCGCTTTTGTTTTTGCAAGAGCTATTGCTTGAGCTTGAACACGTTTTTGGGCACTTACAGCATTATTAAGGCAGTCCGTCAATTCACCACATTTCAAGTTCGCTTGCATCGATTTTTCAATGCCCATTTTATATCCTTCTATTGTATGAGCCCAAGCCGCCTCTGCTATTATAAGGTGATCAAGAGATACTCCAGGGGCATCAACTATCTGATCGGCTTGCCTTGCTTTAACCCAACGAGCATGAGCTCTCCACGTAGTCTGGTGAACTTCGGCACTAGCCAAAGCGGCTGTTAGTTCTTCATCGTCGAGATCTACCTCATGAACTTTTACAAGTGCTGTTTTATATCCCTCTCCAGCCTGCATCCATGCCTCTTCGGCATCATGGTAGGCCTTGAGTTCTCTCTCAAAATTCATTTCCCTAATTTTTCCTTTAGCAATATTTGCCCTGAATTCTGCGTCTATCGCACTAGCCGCAGCAGTTTCAGCAGCTGTTTTATATTTTTCAATCCCTTTTATGGCAACTTTCTGAGCTGATGTCATCGGAGATGCAGGACTCATTCCCTTCACTATTTTCTTAGCATCGTTCAGATTAGCCTCAGCACTGTTCAAAAGGTTAGCCTTAATGACAACATCGACTTTTGCGGCTTCAACAGCTTCTAATGCTTGCATCTCGGTTTCTTTGGCTTCGGCAAGCTCGGCTTCAGCAATAGCCTTCTGTTTACTATTACGAACACTAATAGCGTGAAGAACATTATCAGCCGTTTCAACCCTTGCCGCAGCAAGAATGCCAAAACGTCTCTTAGCCTCATAATCAGCAGCGGCATAAGCCGCACGTGCCTTTTCATAATTCATCGTGGCAACAACCGCTTGTTCAGCTGAACTCCCTTGCAGTGGAACTCTTGCCGCCTCCTTGGCACTCTGTTTCGCCTCGTCGGCAAGACGCCTCGCCTCTTCGGTTTCTATCCTAGCATTTTCCAACGCCCTCCCTGCTTGTCCCTTAGAATGCTCTGCCGCTTTTTCTGCAGCAGCCCACTCTGCCACTTCCTGAGAGGCATTCTCAACTGTTACACGACCACCCAACGACAGTTTAACAACCTCCGCAAGACACTCTGTATAAATATTATTGATAATTTCCTCCTTAAGGTATTTATTTATTTGGCCATTCATTGGAGAAGTATCCTCAGAATCTAAATCAGGATTTCCAGTAATATTAT
>DATEBV010000354.1:0-2973 GCA_035287205.1 Chthoniobacterales bacterium
ATTCTTTAGCTTTTAATGTTTCTTTAAATTTTTCTTTAAAAGCCATCCTAGCTGCATCTAAAGCATCTTTCTTACTTGTACTCCAATTATCCAAAATAGTATTAATAGTCTTAAAAAAGGAATCACAATGAGCATCAGCAGATTGGCTTTTATTAGAAAAATCTGAGAGTAATTCTTTTTTATTTTGGACATAATATTTATAAATATCGTTTGTTTTTGCAATTTCTTCGTTTTCTTTCTTCTGTTGCTCAGTAATAATATCATACCCATTTTGAACCTGTGAAATTACTAATGCCCATGCATCAGCATTAGCAGCAATTATCTTAGCAACTTCAACTGCATCAACAGATCCTTTTTTTGCCTGATCTAATAGCTCTTCTTGCGCAATCGCAGCGTCAATAGCTGGCCGGAAACCACCCTTATCAATGAAAGCATTTAATTCAAAATCTATTCTGTCTTTTGGATTTTGTCTGCTAACACTTTTATTTTCAAAACAAGACTTAGCAATTTTAAGTATCCTTTCCATATTGCGTTTCATATAATTAGTATTAGCACTTCTAATTTCAAGTTGATCAATACGTTGTTCCCACCACTGATCATTATTATTAATTTTTGTTTTACTATTTATAGCTGCTTCAATAGCGGCTTTAGATTCTTCAATACTATTTAAAAATTTTTGTTTCCCACTTGAGAAAAAATCTATAGTCCTATCAATCTTGTCACACTCCTCATCGAATACCTCAAGTATCTCCTGCATTATTGCCGAAGTCAAAGAAGGATATTTTTCTTCTTTCTCATTTATTTTGAACCATTCGCTCATAACCTTATCAATCTTACGGCACTCATCATCGAATGAATCAAGTATCTTCGGTATCATCGCTTCAATCAAAGAAGGGCCCTCTTTTAGTTCATCTAATTTAGATACTAAAGAAATTACAACTTTTTCTGGCGGATGAAGTTTTGAGAATGTGGTTAGAAGCTCTTTAATAATCGTTTTATTTTCCTGATTGATTTTTTTTGGGTTATTGTCGAGAGCTTGATCTGCCTGAATTGAAACAGTACCTTCTTTTTTGTCTTCTTTAATAATGAATCTTACTGTATCAGGATTATCTTTAACTGCTTTTCTGATGTCCTCTAGAGCAAGAGATTGCCTGTTTTTTTGAGTTGATGATGATGTGGTATTCTCTGCATTGAGAGGTGAAAGTGAAGATGAAGGGAATAATGAAACATCTTTTACTGCCTTTTTTAGACTCTTGGACTCAACTTTATTGATGGTTTGATTCTGAAGATCTTTATTCACCGAAGAAGTTACAATATTGGTATCTTCAGATTTTAAATCAGGCTCTCCCTCCTCTTTATCTCCCTCCTCTTTATCACTGGTATCTCCAGTGTGCTTAGGTCCTCCCATAGGTTGGGATTTTTTAGGCCCGACTCCTCTTAACCTCAACACATGACTAGAAGAGATAGTATTAACAATATCACTACCTTTAGCTTCCACTTTGCTTGACGAGGTCCCTTCCAAATTTTCTCCTATTCCAAAATTTTCCAAGGTTTTTCTAGCAGCTTTCATTCCTTCTTCAATCGTTGAAGGGTTCATCATCAAGTGATAACTTAGGTCTTGATCTAAGTTATCACAGTTGGCAGTTGGCAGTTGGTAGTTCGCAAAGGCATTGCCAGGAAAGGCTCTTCCAATTTCTTTTAGCCTATTTTCAACTTCTGCAAAAAGAGTTGTCGTGTTAAGTAATATTACTGAACTAAGTAAACAATTAGTGAAGAATTTCATAAAGGGATGATAACTATTCGACCAACAGGCCTAATAGAGGCCTATAGGTTGGAGGCTGGAAGTTGATTGATACAGCGATCAAAGTTTGAGAGATTGCTCTGATGGTCAGTTAATTCTCTATCATATTTTACAGATGGGTTAACCGAATGCTTACTTTTCAATTTCGACTGGCACCAAATTCTACAATTTCAGGGACTGACCACTTTAGGAACCAGTTCTTGGGCTGCTTGTTGTAAATATTTTACTGCATTGACCGCATGTAAGGATTCATTTAAAAAATAATCTGTCTGTATTTTATCCCCATTAGCAGCGGCTTTAGCTGCTTGAAGAACATATTGGGCTGCTTTCGTAAATGCTTCTGAAATTTCTAGATTCCCTTCACTCCGTGCTTGGGCGGCTTCTTTAAAATGCTCGGCTGCGTTGGCAGCATGTGAGGATGCATTTAAAAATTTATTTTTGTTATCCCCATTAGCAGCGGTTTTAGCTGCCTGAAGAGCATATTGAGCTGCTTGTGTGAATGCTTCTGAAATTTCTATATTGCCTTCACTCCTTGTTTGATATGTTTTAATAAAATATTGAGCTGCTTTTTCCAATATATCTTCAGCTTCTAAATTACCTTCTCTCCATGCTCTTTTAAGAAGTTGAGCTACATTAAAAACTTTGTAGGCTACATCTTCAAAAATTTTTGACTGCTCTTTATCCCCATTAGCAACGGCATGAGCAGCAAAAAAACTATATAGAGCTGTTTGTTCATAAATTTCCGCTGTTTTTACTTGTCTCTCACTTATTGCTTTAGCTTTATCTTTGAGTGAGCGTGCTGCATAGTTAACTAGGCTGGCTGCCTTTGAAAAATCCCCTGCCTTGATGTTATTCCCATTGGCAGCAGCTTGAGCTGCTTCAAAGTAATATTGAGCTGCCTGTTCGAATGCCTTTGCCGCTTCTACTTGGTCTTCACTTCTTGCTAGAACTGCATCCTGAAGTGGCTTTGCTGCACAAACAACTTTTTTAGCTGCATTTGAAAAACCCTCAACTTTTGTTGTATCTCCTTCAACAGCAGCTTGAGCTGCTTCAAAGCGATATTGAGCTGCTTGTTCGAATGCTTTTGCCACTTCTACTTGGTCTTCACTTCTGGCCTGGGCTGCTTTTTTAAGGTTATCTGCTTCATAGGTAGCACTTCTGGCTGCCTTTGA
>DATEBV010000355.1:0-7283 GCA_035287205.1 Chthoniobacterales bacterium
CTCGATGGAAAGAAGATTGCGAGCTTGCTCCTTTAGCAGGGTAGGCAATAAAATTACCCCTTTAATCTAATCCCATCAGAGAATGGGAGGAATGTTGCTGTCAAAAATTGGCGTTAAAGAATGGCACTGTGAATAACTTTGACTTTTTGAGTGCTTTTTTGATAAAAAAGCACTACTGCTATGAGGAGTGGTGGTACAAAAACCATTATTTTTCCCTAATTTTTTAAAAATCGTTCACTTCTGGACAGGCTCTAACTAAAAAGACGCAATCTGGCGAAGTCTTTTAACCCTAAAAACGGGATAATAGGTTGTAATTTAATAAATAATAGACGACGACAAAGCACTTCAAAAAAACTTTTTCCATTAATCAACTCCTCTCTATCCCTTCCATCTCTTCCATCCCTGTTAATTTCTTCTTCTTTCATCCTCTTTCATCCATGTTTATGCGTTTCGGTGAATTAGCCCTGTTTTTTTCCTTCAACTTCTTTTCCTGCCTTGAATGTAGCAAGAGCTCGGGTATATTCGCTTACTTCACGCGCTATAACTACTGCCCAATTATAATTTTCTTGTGTAATCTCATCAACTTTTTTAGCTTTTGCAAAGTCTGCTGCATAAGTTGACATTTCAAGAAAAACTTCGGCTATTCCAGCTGCTTCCGCAACCTCAGCGGCACTCATTTTGGAAGAATAATGAGGTATTGCATTTATCGTGGCTTCGCTGGGATGAGCGATGAACTCCTTCATCGCATTTGATACTGGTGAACCAATTTTAGTGCGAATTATTTTCATAATTTCATTGGTTTTTTTTAGGTTTTCTTGGTGATCAGCAGGATTGGAACTTACTTCCAAAGCTCTAATTTCTGCAATATTTGCTTTCTCTTCCCAATAGTTTTCTTGTTTTGTTTCTCCCATCTGATGACAATAAGAGGAAGCTTCTTTGGCTGCTACTGCTGCTGCTTTCCATGAGCTTTGATTCTTTGCGGCATATGCTTGGTTAAATATTTTTTCAACCTTCTTTTTCCATTCAGGAACAGCCTCTTCTGAACAACCTTCTTTTTCTGTTTGGTATTTTACAACAGCTTGAGCAAACGCTGCGACCTCGCTTGTTGAATTGACTATCCAATCCATCTTCGCTTGAGTAACAGGATCAAATGCATTGATTCTTGCTGTGAGGGCAGCAGAAGTTGGAGCTTCTAAAATAGCTTCCACTAACTTTTCAGCATCAGTGGCTTCCTCAATAGTAGTTGCTGAAGCAGCGAAAGCGGTAGCATAAGCAATAACAGGAGCAGAAGCGTAATCATAAGCATACATGGCAGCGTAAGCCCCAGGAGACATACTAACATAAGCGTAAGCGTAAGCAGGAGAATAAGCAGAAGCATAAGCGTACGTAGTAATATTAGTATTGGCAATAGTAGTAGTATAAGCAATGGCGTAAGCGTAAGCAGTAACAGCTTCACGTACAGCAAGCATCTTCGCCTCACTTGGATGCTCACAGAACTCCTTCATTGTTTGCGACACTGTTGGCCAAACTTTATTTTTGACCATCGTCATCAGTTCATTAGGCCGCTTATTTTTCTCTGTCCAGCTAGCACCACAAGGTTTAGCTCCCAATGCCTTAACTTCTGCAACACCCTCTTTCTGGGCCAAATAATCTCTTTGAATTCTTGCCTCTGCTTCCTCCATAGCTAAAGGCTGTCGACCTAATTTCATTTCCTCTACCACCGAGTCCCAATACATAGAGGCTTCTTGGGCAGTTGTTCTAGCCTCATTCCAAGAATCTTCACTCTTTGCTGTTTGTGCTCTAGAAAAAGCCTCTTCTACTGCTTTTCTTTTCCCTAATACCGTTGCTTTCGATGAATTCGATGAACTACTGGCAACAGAAGAGCCTGTTTCTACAATTGTGCTCACACCTGTCAGAGGTATAGGAAATTCTTTTTCTGAAGACACAATCAACTCTTCTACACCTTCTCTGATATTTTTCAGTTCTGCAGGATTCATCATTAATTTGGGCGTTACGCCCAAATAGGAGATAGAAGATGGAAGATGGGAGATTGGGACAGAGTCGTTTGCTAAGAGCAATGATTGGTTGTCAAAAGCATTATCCTCATTTTCATTTATTATTCTTCCTTCGACTTTCTGGAAGCTACAGCCTTGATCCTCAACTTCCATCTTCCATCTCCTATCTTCCATCTCCTGCCGCTGCAGCGGCATCTCCAACCTATCACCTCTAACCTCTAACCTATTTTGAGCCTGCGCAAGAAGGAAACTAGAGCTTGCTGAAGCAGCAAGGAGGAAAAAGGTAATTTTTTTCATAAGATTGATGTTTAAATAGAGTTTATATATAAAATATCCAAAATAATTCTTTAGCGGCTTAAATATCCCTTTTTTCCTCTATATCAGCCTGCTCTTTAGCAATATAAGCTGCTTCTGTGCTTGCCTTTTGTTTTTGCAACTCTTCCACTTTCCCCATATATTCTGCTACTGATTTCTGAAAGTTTGCTACTTGTTCTTTAAAAGATTGGATTATCGTAGAGTTTCCACGTATCTCTTCCTCAATAATCCTTTCTAGTCTTGCGGCTATATGATGAGTACTCTGAGCAGCTTTCTGTAAATAAATACCTTCATCATCTTTTCCTTCCTTATAAGATATTGCGGCCTGAATATAAAACTCGGTGGCAATTATTTCTTGGCCTGCTGCTTCTCGCCATTTCTGAGCTATTTCTGATTTGTTATCACCCTCGGCATTAATTGCCTTTTCTAGTTTTTCTACTGCTTTAATCGAAGCATCACCTGCAATACGCCAATTACACCCCTCTTTTTCTTTTCCTTCTTTCTGTGCTCTAGCTCCTTTGTAAAAAAACTCTGCAGAGCATTTATTGTGTTCAGCTACTTCACGCCATTTCTGAGCTATTTCTGGTTTGTTAGCACCTTCGGCTTCAATTGCCCCTGCTAGTTTTTCTGCTGATTTATCAAACTCTTTACCAGCGATATTCAAAGCATAAACTCCTTTTGATTGGTAAACATAAATCCCTTTTGATTGGCCTTGATCACGATCTTCAGCCGCTTCAGTATGGCACTCAGCTGCATATTTATTTTGCTCAGCTACTTCACGCCATTTCTGAGCTACTTCTGGCTTATTAATATTCTCAGCCTCAATTGCTTTTTCTAGTCTTTCTGCTACCAAACGAAAATTATTACCAGCACTCTCCCAATAGGAGTTTTTTTGCTCAAAATCCTTTGCTAATTTAGTATAAGGTTTAACGGAATTTTTATATTGTTCAGCTACTTCGCACCATTTCTCTGCCTCTTCTAAATTGCCTACTCTTTCAGCTTCGATTGCTTTGACTAGTTTTGATGCTGCCTTAGTCAAACAATCAGCAGCTAGATACCAAACATAACCTTCCTCTTTTTTTATTGGCTGATAAGTTTTAGCTGCTTGCTCACAAGCTTTCAATGATTGAATATAAAATTCAACGGAACTCACTTGTAACTCAGCCGCCTCACGCCACTTCTGAGCTTCTTCTAAATTTCCAACTCTTTCTGCTTCAATTGCTTTTTCTAGCTTTTCCGATATCCAATAAAAAGTATCACCTATAAAAACCCATCGGCTCCCCTCCCCTGTTTCTTCTTCATGATAAGCTTTAGCTGCTTGAGCATACGGATTAGCAGAACACTCTTTTTTTTGAGCTACTTCACGCCATTTCAAAGCCAACTCTGGCTTAGCAGTTGTCTCAATTTCAATAGCTTTATCCAATATATCTGCTACCTTATAAAAGACGCCACCAGCATTATTCCAATTTTTACCCTCAACTTGTCTCCCTGAGGCATACGCTATAATCGCCTGGTTTAAAAACTCAACCGCTTGTTGGTTTTTCCCTGCTACCTCGTTCCATTTTTCAGCTAATTCTTTATTACCATTTTTTTCGGCTTCGTTTGCTTTAGCTAAATATTTTGCAGATCTAGCTTGTCCTAAAAGAATGTCCGCATGAGTATCTAACTGCTTTGCTTCATCTATAGCTCCTTGAATCCATATTTGCGCGGATGCCATGTATTGTTCTGCTGATGCTTTGCTGAGTGAAGCCGCCTCTTTCCAAAGTACAAATGCAGTGTCGTCTGACATTCCTAACGGAATCACTCTCTTAGCATTATCTAAATATTCAGAAGCCTCATTAAACATAGTAATGCTTTGTTCTAACTCCCATTGTTCAAAAGAATCAGATGATGTGTCTTTCTTAGCCTTATTTTCTAAGGAGCATCTTTGCAGTTCTTCTATTTGATCTTGTATTGATTGTAGCTCAACTTCTCTATTCCATTTTAAAACTGTTTTTGGCTTAGTCGCTGCTTCAACATGTGGCATTGTTATTTGGTGGTCTGTTATACTTTCATTTGCCTTCTTCTCTTCAAATGGAATATCTATTTTTTCTGATTTAATCAGATGTGAAAAATCAATTTCTTCAGGAGCGACTATATCTCGATCTTCAGTATTCCGTGGTAAGGTTAGCCAAGGTTCTCTTACTGACGCTGCATCAGTTTTTATATAAGAAACAATGTAGCAGTTTTTATGGATAGTTTCATTGTCTTCCTCATAGGTAGCTTTTGAAACAATTGCATCATCAAACTTCCACCATATATTTCCTTCCTTGCGATAACAAATATAATGTCCATTATTTACAGAATCTCCTAGATGACATATAATCGCATTCGGTTGATAAATAACTAATTGTCCATTAATAAGAGGAAAAGTAATAGAATTAAGTACTCCTTGAATAGTGTCATTCCTTTTTATAACCCTACCATCATTGAAGTCAAATCGCCCAATAGAAACAACTAATGATGTTGGAGCTGGATTGATAAGTTGTCTTGTTTGGTTTACTTTTGTTTTATTCAAATCTCCATCATTCCACTTCATTTGAAATTCCAAAGTAAGATTACAATCAAGTATATCTTGTATTGTTAAACTATTCATTCCTTCTTTTAAGGATGGTAATGTTAAGGGAAAAAGTGTTTCCTTTTGTTGAACTATTCTAGGAGCTTCTGCTTGTTCTTGGTTAGTTAGTGTTTCTGTAAAAGTTGCTTGAGGTACTTCTACTTTTTCCAAAAGGCGAAGTAGGAATGCCGAGACATCTTGTTGAAAAACAGCTGTACCACATTCATTAATCTTTTTAACTACATTATTAGGATTAGGCTCTACACTGGTAGGCTGAGAATCAAATTCTTGGGTGCCTGCCATTACCTGATTCGCCATTTCTAAACGTAATGCCCTACAATCCTTATCAGTTTTCACTTCATTATTTAAAAATTTGGCAAGATTTGGCATCGTTATGAACGATGGCACCCCAATGGATTTCAACAATTGCAATGAACTATTAATAAAACAATCATTCCCTCCATTACTTAAACTACTTCTAGAAACTCGATCGTACAATAGGGCCTCCGCAATTTCATCTAACTCTATTTCCCGAGAAGGGCTAACTCTATCTATCGTGGAAATCTGAGGATGACTAGAACTGGCAGTATCACTTGTTGTTGAATGAAAAAATAAAGAACTTGTAGTTCTTGTTTTCTTTCTTATGTCACTAGATTCTGGTGACCTGAGTGGTCTTGGTTCACCAGCAATCAATCTCTTGATAGCTTTATCTGCTTCTCCATCCATAGGAGGCATCATCAATTTCGGAGAAAAATCTATCTCGGAACTAAAAGATTGAAAAGGATCGGCAGAGGCATCTCTATTTCCAGAAGAGCTATTAATATTAGAATACTTACCTTCTAACACACTCGATCGATCCAGAGGTGCTGCAGTGCTCTGAGCAAAGAGAGCAGGAAAAGTCGACAAACTTATTAAGAGGCTTAAAAAAAATAACAATATGATTTTCATCTTATCAGTTTTTTAATAGTTTATAATCCTAAAGGCAAGATTAAAAATAGTAATCTTTCTCAATACAGTTGATCTATTGATCTGTTAACTGATTTATTATCTTAATTGCCCCCACTAGTCCTCCTCCTGCTATTAGTAATACTACTCCCGTTACTGCCCCTATAATTACTCCAATCAGTGCTACTGCTAGTATTGCTTCTGGCTGTCTTGCTTGTCCTGCTAATAGAGTTCCCATGATCGCGCCTGTCGTTGCTCCTCCCATTACTACAAACGCTACACCTGTTATTAAATCACCAGTCCCATCTTTTTGGTTCTGATTAGGAAATGTTGTTCCATCACGCTCTTGTTTAGAAGGCTCTTGAGTTGTAGGGACAAGAGAAGAAGCTACGCGAAATCCAATGAAGTTTGTTGCCTCAGAAGGATCATAACTTTTAGGAGGTGCCGTTCTCATGAGTTCATTATTTCCATAAATGCTATATTCCGATTTCCAAGAACCGCCACGCACAATAGCAAGGGAAGAAGCATTAAGACTGCTCGTCCACTCAGCAACATTACCCCCCATATCATAAGTTCCATAAGAACCGACTGACTGATTAAAGCAATCGACAGGAGTAATCCCATCGTTTTTAGTCTGCCATAGAATAGAAGGCGTTTTATAATTTGCTTGGTTAGTCCTATCTCCATACCCATTACAAGGAGCTATATTGTGCTGTGTTGGATAATTCCAGTAGCCACTGTTTTTCCCTTTTCCCTTGTAATAGGCCGCTTTGACCCATTCGTTCTCTTGAGGAAGGTAATAGTGCGCTTCAGGATTAAATTCGACCATTTCTTGATCCCCTACCTTCTTGAAAAGATAGGCTCCATGTTCCGTACTTGCAGCAACAATTTTCTTCCCTTGTTCACTAGTAGGGCAACCATTCTCGAGCCAGTTACAGTAACGTTCAGCATCATATAAACTCACGTAAGTAATGGGAAATTTTCCCCTCCCTACTAAGGGTGCATAATCATAACCACCTGCGGGTAATTCCATGCGCGCAATGCAGGCTGCCTGTTGATCAGTACTCATCGCAGTTTTATAAAGGCCATGAGGATCATGCTTTGAAGCCACAGCCTTAAGGAAGTCACAATACTGTTTTGCGGTCACCTCATATTTTCCAATTTGATACTCGTAATCAACGGCACCAAGAGCGTGATATCCTACAGTTTGATCAGAGGCATTGCCTGAATCTCCTATGGTTACAAATTCTAAATCGAGTGCATCATGTGAAAAGTCTACCTCTCCCAAATTATCTTTTTGCCTAGAGTTTAATGACAGCAGATCTGGTGGTGTTTGCTTCTGAAAATCATCAACTCCTACAGCGAGAATATGAGAATTTAATAACAAGCATGTTAGGATAAAAAATTTTGGT
>DATEBV010000356.1:0-5336 GCA_035287205.1 Chthoniobacterales bacterium
TATTCGCACCACGTTTAGCAAAAAGCCCCGGCGAACCGACAAGAAAAATCAACGAAATAATTACGGCGACAAAACGGTATCGCAAAAAATTAAACTGCATTTTCGGAGCAAGATCTGCCATCGTTAAACGTTGCAATCTTCCCTTAACCATCATCCAACGGAATGCTGTACGCGTGAAGAGAATAGCTGAAAACATGGAGGCTACGACACCAAGCACTAGAGTGATAGAAAATCCACGCACGGGACCTGTTGCTTGCCAGAAGAGAATGCCAGCTGTAATGAGCGTTGTCACGTTCGCATCAAAAATTGCAGTGAAGGCCTTATTATAAGCTCCCTGAATAGCTGCTCCAAGAGTTTTGCCTGCAGCCATTTCTTCACGCAATCGCTCATAGAGAAGAACATTAGAATCAACGGCCAAACCAATTGTTAAAATAATTCCAGCAATACCAGGCAACGTTAATACAAAATGAAAAAGAGTCATCATGCCGAAAAGCAAAATAATATTAATACCAAGACCAAAAAGCGCCACCACACCAGCAAGTCGGTAATAACAAAGCACAAAAAGCATCACTAGAACGAGCCCGCTTAATCCAGAAACAACACCAGCACGAATCGAGTCAGCTCCAAGCGTTGGCGAAACACTCCGCGTCTCCTCTATCTCGACCGGCGTGCGGAGGGGATTTAAGAACACTGGCCAGTTCACGTGCCTCCTTCTCCTTGAAGTGACCTGTAATCTGCGCCTGCCCACCAGGAATAGCGCTATTAACCTGAGGAGCGCTCTGAATCTTTCCATCAAGCAAAATAGCTAACCGTCCATGATGCGGAGCCAAGGAAGAAGTCATTTCAAAGAATTTTGAAGCCCCTTCACGATCAAGAGAAAGAGAAACCCCATACCCCCCTTGATCAAAGAAAGCATATGCTTTAGTAACATGTTCACCAGTAAGATCCGCTGTTTTTTTTACCAATAATCGAGGCCCTGGCTGCAAGGAATTTTCTGATTTATCATCAGCAATAATAAAATTTTTAATACTATACCCTGGAGGCATTACCGCTTCGCCTCGTTCAATCTGGTCAATAAGAGAATCACTCCCTCCTTGGTAAACTTCCGCAAATTCTAGCTTAGCCACCCGCTTCAAAGTCTCACGTGTTGTTTGAATCTGAGCAGGATTCAAACCCGGAATTTGCACAAGAATACGCTCAGAACCTTGAGGTGCAATTACAGGTTCACCAACTCCAAATTCGTCAACTCGCTTACGAATAACCTCAACAGCTTGCTGAAGCATATCACTAGAGATCATTTCTCCTGGTTGTGGAATCAAACGCAGTAAGAACGAAGTCCCACCACGCAAATCAAGCCCAAGCTTTATCTTTTGAGAAGGAGGAGTTGTTGATTCCAAACAGAAACTCACAAGAAGAAACGTTAAGAAAAGTCCTATCCAACGTTTGCGCGAATCAAGTTCCGTGGAAAAATACCAAGCAAAAAGAGCAAGAATAAAAATACCAATAAAGAAAGTAAGAAGAGGCGTCATGATAACTATTAGGCCAACAGGCCGAATATAAGTTTAAGTTTTAAGTTTAAGTTTAAGTTGATTTTTAGTCACTTCGTGACAAGAAAAGAATCGGTCCTACCAAGGAGGGACCTTTGGTTGGGTTGAAAAGTTGGTAAGCGTTCAGATTGCACCTCCTTCGGGGGAAGGATCCAAACTAAATGATTGAGTTGCTAAGGTGTAGTGTAATTTAAGATTACATGTTAGGCCAATTTTATCAACG
The DNA here is from genome assembly GCA_035287205.1 of Chthoniobacterales bacterium. Classification (GTDB taxonomy): domain Bacteria; phylum Verrucomicrobiota; class Verrucomicrobiia; order Chthoniobacterales; family UBA6821; genus CAIWMF01. The sequence continues at coordinate 1,771 of DATEBV010000356.1, forward strand.
TCACTTTATTTCATAGAAATAAAGTGACGTTGGTAATTACTCTTCATTCCGCTCAACAGCTGTTACGGCAGCCCTATCAATTTCAATTTTAACATTCTCTGCAATCTTTAACATGACGGTACGCTCTTTTACATTAGCAATGATTCCATGAATGCCACTACTAGTAATAACCTTGTCTCCTGTCTTGATTGATTCAACAAGCTTCTGATGATTCTTACGCTGTTTTTGTTGAGGACGAATGAGCAAAAAATAAAAAATAACACCGATAAAAAGCAACGGAACAAGTTGCATCATGGGATTAGCAACAGCGGGAGCTGAAGCAGAGGATGTTGCTTGGGCAAGAAATAAAGATAATATCATAAGAGTACCTACCAAGACAGTCGTCTTGGTAGGGTTTAAAAGTTGAAAAGTTGAAAGGACGCTTTGCTACCGTTTGATGTCAATAACACTAAACGACCACTGTCACGCCCCTTATCATTTGTCAAGGTAGTTAGTAGTTATAAAAGTTATGAGGTTGATTATATCGTTGAAAATGGTCTCATCGACAGCGCTCTTTTCTACACCATTACCACCAATTAGCAATCAAGAATTACTGTAACCGTCAGATCTCCCTCGAGCTCTGAACTACAGATTACAGGTCAAACAGGCTGTTCAGTGGCTTCTCAACAAACCATGCATGCATCACACTACTAATTCGCAGTCGGATTATTTGGTTCAAATCCTTCCTCCGAAGGAAGGGGATTTGAACGCTGACGAATTACTAAAGAGGCATTACAATACGAAAGCCAGTATCAGCAGACCTTGTAGGCACTCCATCCCTCACCGATTTATTCATGGAAACAGAAGGTGTATTAAAAGATCCTCCACGAGCGATGGGACGTCCTAGCCCATTAACAGCATCATTCCACTCAGTCACACTACCTCCCATATCATAAGTCCCGTAATATCCACGAGAACCTTTAAAGAGCCCTACTGAGGTAATCTTAGTTCCTTCATCAAAGATCTTTCCTCTCCCATCATTATAATTTATTTGATTAAAACCAATGCCTATATTAGTTTCCGAAATTGCATCGCTTTGTGTAGGATAAGCCCAGTAGCCAGCATTTTCCTTACCCCCTTTATAATAGGCAGCTTTGTACCACTGATCTTCTGTCGGAATACGATATTTTGCAGCAGGATTTGCTAAAACAATAACTCCTCCCTGTTGTTTATTAAGAGTGTAAGCTCCTGTTTCTGTAGAAGCTGCCCCTTGTTGACCTGTTAAACAACCATTGTGCATCCAATTACAAAATCGAGCGGCATTAAACCAATTTACATAAGTTATTGGAAAATCTTCCCTTCCTGGAATCACAGAGTATTGATAAATACGAGAAACAGTACGTACAACAGAGGCCACAGCAGGATCGGTACCCATTCTAACATCATAAAGATTGTAAGGATCAGTAGTCGCAACCGCATTCAGAAAGGTACAATACTCACCTGCCGTCACAGGATATTTCCCAATTTTATAGCTTTCTAAAACAGCACCATAACCAGTGTCAGGATCCGCAGTATTACCAGGGTCCCCTACGACAACCAACTTTATAAAAGGTGCTGCTATGCGAACTCCTAGAAAATTCTCCTCTCCAGAAGCAACCATATTAGTACTATAAGTCTTCTGCAAATACATTGGCCCATGACTATTCCAAGCTCCTCCACGAGCCAGAGAAACATCATGACCTTCTTTATCTTTACCCGTCATCCATTGATAAACATTTCCTCCCATATCATAAGTTCCATAAGTTCCTGGAGAAGCACTAAAATCTCCAACTGATGTTATAAAGGGAGCTTTCCCAGCAGAAAAAATATCTTTCCCTCCATAAAACATACTTCCGGTGTTGATACAATAATTAGCTTGATTCGGACGATCCCCAATCACATTACCAGGAGGGGTACTTGCATCAGCCCCTGTTGCATAGAGCCAGTAAGGACTCATAAGACCAGCTCCTTGATAATAAGCAGCCTTATACCACTGATCTTCCGTAGGAATAAAATAGCTCGCCTCAGGATTAGCTGACACAGGAGCATTCATTGTGTCTGAAAGTGTATAAGCCCCACTTTCTGTTGTAGAGGCTCCTTGCCTTCCAAAAGGTTGCCCATGATGCATCCAATTACAAAAACGGGCGGAACTAAACCAGTTCACATAGACAATTGGAAAATTTTCCCTTCCTGGAATCACAGAGTAAGAATAGTTATCTACTGTTCCTGACCTCACAATAACAGCAACATTGACATCAGAACCCATCTTTTCATTGTAGAGGTTATGTGGGTCATTCTTTCTTGCTACAGCATTGAGAAAAGCACAATACTCACTAGCTTTCAGATCATATTTTCCAATTCTAAAACATTCTCCAACGCTACCATGGTGCGTACTAGTATCAGCGATATTACCAAGATCACCAACCGTAACAAGGTCGATAGAGATAGGACTAGCGTTAACGCCATTATCTTTTGCACCGAGTGGAGATAACATTAGTAAAACCATCACAAACCCAAGTTTTGTGATGGAACGAAAAGGGTTAGTATAAGAATGTGCCATTTGGAGCATAGTATATGGCATCAGGTCGTTTTTTTCAACTAAAAGAGTTGAACCTCTCAATCTACTGAAGCTGCGACGGCCCTTGTCACTCCGGCGCTCGGTCTCTCAGGCTTGCTCTATACATTCCTCAAGGCTTGCGCTCTTAAATACGCACAGTTCTTCGAACCATGTGCTCCTTTCCCCTCATCAGCCTCAGCAACTTTGAAAACAGGTTCTTAGCGGACTAGCCGCTCTAACCATTTCGGACAATATTGATTAAAATAATTCCAACAGACCCATGCAACTCCTACGGAGAGGATGATTGCGGCTAAAAGGTCCGAAGGATGATGTGCCCCTAAAAGCATCCGCGAAGAGGCAACAGCAGTTGCAAGAACCATAGCAAGAATGCCCCAAAAAGAACTTTCTAACAATATCACCGTAGCAAATCCGACAGCTGTTGCCGTATGGCCTGATGGAAAACTATTAAATTCAGCACAGCCAACAAGACATTTCCCATGATGATAGAGGCCATACCATCCTTGTTTCTCTGGAAGAGCCACTCGAGGACGCGTTCTCCCTGTCGTAAGTCGCAAGGTATTAGTCAGAGTCCCCGCCAAGGTAGAGGCAATCATGGCAATGATCAAAATCCGTTGCCATTTCCGAGAATAAAAAACACGCGCTATGAAAAATCCAACACAACCCAATAACATCAACTCAGGCCAATCTCCATAGCGACTAATAGCAGCAACAAAAGTCTTCGCAGAAGAATGATCCCATCCAACGCCCTCCCAGTGAAGAATCGCACTGCGAACAGGAGTATCGATAAAGAAGGCTCCCCACATAAGGAGAGCGATAACTATCAAGATGACTATCTTGATAGTTACCGCTTGTAGTTTGCAATGCCTAGTTTGTTGTCTCGTTGTTGCACAACTCCATTGATCGTTCATACTATTTGGGCAAATTCATAGACCCAATTTTTTGTGTTTCTTTGTGTTCTTTTGTGGCTATT